>CADCKD010000018.1:35676-39848 GCA_902801985.1 uncultured bacterium
TTTGAATCAGTTTCAGGTATTACAACAACCGGCGCTACGATATTAACATCGTTTGATATCCCAAAATCTTTGTTATTTTGGAGATCGTTTATGCAGTGGTTAGGCGGTATGGGGATTATAGTATTGTTTATTGCGATATTACCTCAGTTTGCGGTTGCGGGGCGTCAAATGTTTTATGCGGAGGCTCCGGGGCCTACGGAAGAAAAATTTACTCCAAGAATAAAGAATACTGCTTCTGCTATTTGGATTGTTTATACTACATTGACATTTTTGTGTGTAGTATGCTTGTGGGCTGCAGGAATGCCGATATTTGATTGTATATGTAATGCTATGTCAACGTTGAGTGCCGGTGGTTTTTCTCCAAATCCTGAAAGTATTGGAGGATATCATTCAAATGCGGTTGTGTATATAATATTTTTCTTTATGTTTATCGCAGGTACAAGTTTTGTAATGCAATCTCGTGTTTTGACAAAGCGTGACCCTCGTTTATTCTGGAAAAGTGAAGAATTTAGATTTTATACAAAGATTATTATAGTTGTGTCGACAATTTTGGCACTATTTTTGTATATTGAACATCATTATTCCTGCGTGGAAGCATTTACAGCATCTTTTTATCAGGTATTATCACTTGCGACTACGACAGGTAGCTCAAGTGAAAATTATCATTTGTGGGGACTTGATTGTAAGTTGATATTATTCTTATCTATGTTTTTATCTTCATGTTCAGGATCTGCCGGTGGTGGTGTGAAGATGACAAGATGGCTTTTAATATACAAATATATTAAAAACGAAATGTACAAAATACTTTATCCAAACGCAGTTATGAGCATAAAAATAGATAATATTGTTGTTTCAACCCCTGTGATTAAGCAGACAATATTTTTTATGCTTTGTTATTTTTTGATTTTTGGAGTAAGTGCATTTTTGATTACAATTGTTGAGAAAAATCTTGTAATAGGAACAAGTGCGGCAATTGCATCTTTGGGAGATATCGGACCCGCGTTTGGCGCTGTTATCGGGCCTTTGGGAAATTATTCTTCTCTATCAATTTTTACAAAAACAATTTTTATATTGAATATGTTAATCGGTCGTTTGGAAATTATTCCGTTTTTAGTTTTGTTCCAAAGGGAAACTTGGAATGTAAAAAAATAAAGACGACTTTACTCGTCTTTATTGATTTTTTCTATAAGTTTATCTATTTTGTTTTCTGCCTTTTCAAGAATTTTGTGTATATCTGCACCGATAATGTCAAGTTCTTCCGCTTTGATATAGTCAACATCTTTTATGCCGTGGAATTTTTTTGCAATAGCTTCAATGTATCCAAAGCCGTAATCATCGGAAATTATTTTTCCTCCTGCTGTGGTGATATAAACCAATCTTTTTGCATTACACAAACCTATGGCATTACCCCTGTCATCATATTTGAATACTAATCCGTTAACATTAATCGCTTCAATGTATGTTTTCAACGTTGCAGGAAAAGATAAATCCCAATATGGTGCACAGATTACTATCATATCTGCATTTGCATAATCATTCGCATAATGGAATATAGGCTCATCAAAATTCCCTTGTTCCGATAATAAAGTTCGGTGTTCAAGGCTTTCCTTTGTCAATGGCGGGATACATTCTTGAGCAAGTTTTAGTGTTTTTATATTAACTTTTTCATGACTAAACCCGTCTAAAAAATATTGTGATAATCTTTGTGTTCTGGAATCTTCTCTAACAGAAGCATCTATGTGTAAAATGTCCATAAATAAAACCCTTTCTTTTTATAATTTTATCAGAAAGGGTTTTATTTTTATCCGCCATATTGGTGATTATTCGTCTTTTTTAGCAAAAGATTCATTTGCTCTTGTTTTGATTTCATCTACGATTTTTTCAACGAATTCATCCACGTTGAATGTACCGATTTGACCGATACCTCTTGCACGAACTGCAACAGTGCCTTCTTGAGCTTCTCTGTCACCTACTACGCAAACATAAGGAATTTTTTTATCTTGTAAAGACTCTCTGATTTTGTAGTTCATTGATTCTGAACGGTCATCAAGAGATGCTCTGATTCCGGCAGCACGGAGTTTTTTATAAACAACTTCCGCATAATCTGTATGTTTGTCATTAGAAATCGGAACAACATTGACTTGAGTTGGTGCAAGCCAAGTCGGGAATGCGCCTGCATAGTGTTCGATTAATATTCCGTGGAATCTTTCCATTGAACCGAAAATTACTCTGTGTAACATCAACGGAGTTTTTAATTGACCGTCTTTGTCTTGGTATTTAATATCAAATCTTGCAGGTAAGTTGAAGTCTAACTGAATTGTAGCACATTGCCAAGTTCTGCCTATTGCATCTTTAACTTTGAAGTCAATTTTTGGACCGTAGAATGCACCGTCACCTTCGTTGATGTCGTATTTCATTCCACGTCTTTCCATTGCTTCTTTTAAGCCAGCTTCGGCCTTGTTCCAGTTTTCGATTTCACCGACAAAACTTTCTGGACGAGTTGATAATTCAACTTCAAATTCCATATTGAATATTGCCATTGTATCTGCAACAAAATCAATAATGGCATTGATTTCGTCAACTAACTGTTCCGGTGTACAGAAGATATGGGCATCATCTTGAGTAAAGCCTTGAACACGTGTCAATCCTGACAAAGCACCTGATTTTTCTTTACGGTATACAGTACCAAGCTCAGCCATACGAAGCGGTAATGAACGGTACGAATATCTGTTTGCTTGATAAATCAAGATGTGGAACGGACAATTCATTGGTTTTACTACATATTGGTCATCAGAATCTTCATCCTTTTGAATAAAAAACATGTTTTCTTTGTAATGATCCATATGGCCAGAAATCTCCCAAAGAGTAGATTTTGCAATTTGAGGAGTGTTTACGATTACATAGCCTCTTTTGCGGTGTTCTTCTCTCCAGTAGTTTTCAATTTGTTCACGAACACAAGCCAAATTCGGATGCCACAACACAAGACCTCCGCCCATTTCTTCACGAGTTGAGAACAGGTCTAATTGTTTACCTAATTTTCTGTGATCACGTTTTTCGGCTTCTTCCAAGAATGTCAAATATGCCTGCAAATCTTCCTTATTCCAATATGCAGTTGCATAAATTCTTTGAAGCATCTTATTTTTTTCGTTACCGCGCCAGTATGCGCCTGCAACTTTTAATAATTTGAATGCGTTTGCTTTGATATAAGATGTATTTGGCAAATGTGGGCCTGCACAAAGGTCATTAAATAAAGCATTTCCGTCTTTGTCTTTTGTGATATACAAAGTCGGATTATCATTTCGGTGTTCTTCTAATAGCTCTGCTTTGTAGATTTCCCCTTGTGCTTTAAACTCATCAATTTGAGCCTGTACATCAGGAATTTCGTATCTTTCGAATGTAAGATTTTGTTTAATAATCTCTTTCATTTTTTCTTCGATTTTTTCAAGGTCTTCTTGTGTAAATGCATGACCGTCAATCAAATCAAAGTCATAGTAAAACCCTTCAGCTGTAGATGGTCCGATTGCTAACTTTGCACTCGGGAATAAACTTTGAACAGCTTGTGCCATAATGTGAGATGTCGAGTGTCTTAACACTGACAGAGTTTCGTTGTTCTTTTCCATATTCAGTTTTCCTTTTCTATCCTTTGGGATAAATTCAATATGGCAAGCTGCTACATCTGCAAGCCTGAACTTACCCTCGGGGCGGATCCCCCTAACTATATAACTTAAATATCATAGTACAAAAATATTAAAAAACAAATGTAGAAATAATTCGAGCACAAAGTAACAAATTATTCTTACGTAATGGCACTTTCTTTGTTCGGGCAAAGAAAGTGCCACAAAAGAAACCCGCCGACCTGAACTTCGCTTGCTAATAAATTGTAATTGTTCTGCCCTAAGCGGGCAAACTCACTTCGTTCAAACAATGCCCGCTTTGACCTTGCAGAACAAAACATTTATTGCTCGCTACGTAAAGGTCGGAGGGGTAAATATATGTTGATTAATGGTTGCTTAAGTATGCCTTAGAATAGTGTATGATGGGGTTCTCCCTCTCCTAAAGTGTAGGAGAGGGGTTGGGGTGAGGTATGCGAACCGTTATTTAGGTTCGCCCAGGATTTTTGCCTGTAAGGCAAAAACGTATTAACAAATTACACCTATATTGTGTGAGCGGAA
>CADCKD010000019.1 GCA_902801985.1 uncultured bacterium
TTTATTGAATCATTTTCTTTGAATTGAACAAGTATTGTTTGTCATTCCTATGTGAAATTGTTTCCACATTTCAGCTATTCTGTTGTCAATGTACTGTATCTTTCGGGCTCCCAACGACCCAGTTTTGTCTTCAAACTGATAGTTGTTTGGGGCAAATAAAACCAAGCTATTTATCTCGGTTCTTTTATACTACTACAAGAATTTTTGTTGTCAAGTAGTTTTTTAAATATTTTTTAAACTTTTTTGCTATTCATTAAAAAAATATTTCGTGCCAGTGCACATTTGTCATGCTACATCATAAATTTTTAAAGTCAAGTAAAAAAGAAGATATTTTAAAAAATATCTTCTTTTTATATTAATATATCTATATTCTAACCTTGATTATTAACAATTTGAACGCCAAAACGGGTTCTGAACAAGTGTTTTACAGTTTCAGATTGAATATCATTCATCATATTATTAAATAAATCATAGGATTCCTTTTTATATTCAATCAACGGATCTTTTTGACCATAAGCACGTAAACCGATACCGTCTTGAAGCATTCTGATATTTGTCAAATGGTCAATCCATTTTGCATCAACAACTTTGAGCAAAATATCTTTTTCCATTTGGCGAACAATATTGTTATCAGAAAATGCTTCTTGAGTCGGAAATCCGGCATTATAGTCACTGATAACCTTGTTATAAAAATCAACAACTTCAATTTCATGGTCTTTATACGCTTGAATTACAAAATCCTTAATCTTGTTATACATAGGTTCAAAACGCATGTTCTGAATATCTTTAACTTCAAAAGATGATAATTGAGGGAACGTTGAATGAATTTCTTTAATCATTGTTACCAAATCATCATAAACATATTCTTCAACCTTTTGCTCAGGAGAGATATAGCTGCGCATAATTCTGTCAACTTCTCTTTCCATCATATAAAGAATATCTTCATATAAGCCTTTGCTTGAAAGAACTTTTCTTCTTTGACGATAAAATCTTTCACGTTGGATATTAATAACATCATCATAATCCAAAACCTGTTTTCTTATATCAAAATGATAAGTTTCAACACGCTTTTGTGCAGACTGAATTCTTTTTGAAATAAGCGGATTATCTATTGCCATATTTTCAGGAACATTAAGCATTGTCATAAGCTGTTTAATCTTTTCACCGCCAAATATTCTCATCAAATCATCCTCGAGTGATAAGAAAAATCTTGTAGAACCGGGGTCACCCTGACGAGCGGCACGACCTCTTAATTGGTTATCAATACGACGGGATTCATGACGTTCTGTACCTATAACATGCAAACCGCCAACTTCTACAACTTTAGCATGCTCATCTTCTGTTATTCGGCGCGCATTTTCTAATGCTTGAGTCTTTAGTTCATCATAATTCGGAGTATCTTCAGAAATACCTTGTTCATCCAGTGCTGCCTTTGCCAAGTATTCAGCATTACCACCAAGCAGAATATCTGTTCCTCTTCCTGCCATATTTGTCGCAATGGTAACCGCACCGTAACGACCGGCCTGAGCAATAATATGAGCTTCTTTTTCGTGATGTTTTGCATTCAAAACGTTGTGTTTTATTCCCCTTTGTCTTAACAATGCAGATAAGTACTCTGATTTTTCAATACTTACAGTACCTACAAGAACAGGGCGGCCAAGTTTGTGCTGAGCTACAATATCATCTATGACAGATAAATACTTCTGAACCTCTGTTTTGTAAATAACATCAGGGTAATCAATTCTTATATCTGTTTTGTTTGTAGGAATTGAAGTAACTTCTAAGTTATAAATCTTGCCAAATTCAGCTTCTTCAGTCATAGCAGTACCTGTCATGCCTGAAAGCTTCGGATACAATCTAAATAAGTTTTGGAAAGTTATACTTGCAAGTGTTTGCGACTCATCCTGTATTGCAACACCTTCTTTTGCTTCTACAGCCTGATGCAAACCGTCTGACCAACGACGCCCTTCCATAATACGACCGGTAAATTCATCAACAATCATGACTTCACCGTCTTTAACAACATAATCCGTATCTTTTATAAATAATTCTTTAGCCTTTAATGCTTGCAAAAGATGGTGCGCATAATTTGTTTGAATATCAAATAAATCTTTTACACCAATCAATTCCTGCGCCCTGTCAATACCTTCTTCTGTTAAAATTACGTTTTTATTCTTTTCATCAACCGTATAATCAACATCTTTTTCAAGTTTTGGTGCAATTTGCGCCATAGTACGGTATGTATCTTCGGATTGTGCCAAACGCCCGCTTATAATTAGCGGAGTGCGCGCTTCATCAATCAAAATACTGTCAACTTCGTCAATAATAGCATAATGGAATGGTCTTTGAACAAGCATATCCTCGCTTTGTGCCATATTATCTCTCAAATAGTCAAAGCCAAATTCATTATTTGTACCGTAAGTAATATCACACTGGTACGCTTCTTTTTTTAATTCAAAGTCCCTCGCACCTTCACCGTTAGAAAGGATTACGCCTACAGACAAGCCCAAAAATTTATAAATCTTTCCCATCCATTCACTGTCACGCTTTGCTAAATAGTCATTGACAGTAATAACATGAACACCCTTACCTGTTAATGCATTCAAGTATGCAGGCAAAGTCGCAACAAGAGTTTTACCTTCACCGGTTCTCATTTCTGCAATATGACCATTGTGCAAAAAATAACCGCCTATCAATTGAACATCAAAATGACGCATATTTAAAACTCTTTTTCCTGCCTCACGAACAACCGCAAAAGCTTCAGGTAAAAGTTTATCCAATGTTTCTTTTTCAAGTTTTAAATCTTCTTTAAAATTGTTTGAAGTCGGACGAGCTGCAACAATTTCTTTAAATTCATCAGTTTTTGCTCTAAGTTCTTCATCACTCAATGCAGCCATTTCAGGTTCTAACTCATTGATACGATCAATTATACCCATAATTGATTTTATTTTCTTTTCGTTAGGATCACCTAATAACTTCATTAACAACTTCATTGACATTATATTCGCACCTCTCCAAGTTTATCATTATTGATAGTGTAACATAAACATAAATTTATCAAAATAACCTTAATAAAAAAATAATGTTTTAGGGGATAATAGATAAGTTTGATAAGTAGGATAGGTAGGACGTTCTTTACGGGGGGGGGATAGCAGTATTCTCCCCTTGTGAGGGGAGATAAAAGAGGGGTGCCATTTTGTTTTAACAAATAATCACCCATCCATATTCCCTCACCCGCCCTTCGGGCACCCTCTCCCACTCCAAAACACCGTGGGCGAGGGAAAGTATATTTTTTTTAATTAAAACCTTCCCTCAAAAGGGAAGGGAATACGAGAATCCTTTTTTACGAGGGAGAATTTAGGCGGGTAGTGTTTTTTGAACAAATTATAATAAACTAATAACCCTATACGTACTTATCCTACTTATCCAACTTATCCTACTTATCCTACCTATCCTACTTATCAAACTTATCAAACTTATCAAACTTTTAAATATGTATTACATAATAGTTACTTCTTTGCCCAGCATAAAGAAATAGTTTATTATTAAATGATATGAAAACAATAGTTTTGATAGGAATGATGGGGACAGGTAAAAGTACTATCGGCAAAATTTTAGCTGAAAAGCTACAAGCCGATTTTATTGATATTGACTCCGAAATAGAAAATAATGAGCAAATGAGCATTAACCAAATCTTTGAAACTAAAGGAGAAGAATACTTTAGAAAAATAGAACAAAAAGAAATTATAACTTCATTCAAAGATAATTCTGTTATTGCACTTGGGGGAGGAGCATTTGAAAACAAACAAACCAGAAATTTTTTAATTAATTCTTCAATTATACATCTCAAAACATCACCGAATATTATTTATGAACGAATTAAAAATGACAAAACAAGACCACTTTTAAAAAAACAAATGACCGTTGAAAAAATTACACAAATCTACAACGCCCGTGCAATCAATTACGAAAAAGCAAATATCACTATAATGACAGATAATAAAACACCGGAAGAAATCGTTAAAGAAATTATGGAGGCTTTAAAATAATGTGTATCCTAAATGTAAATATCAACGAAAAAGAAAAATCATATCCAATACATATTAGCAATAATAATATCGAAAACCTCCAAACAATTATTATGCAGGAAGTTGGCAATAATAATTATATTGTCGTTATCAGCCAAAAAGTTTTTATCCTTTATTCCAAATTATTAAACTTCCCAAAAGAAAAAGTTTTCATATTAAAAGACGGTGAAAAAGAAAAAAATATTAAAAACTATACAAAAATTTTAGAATTCGCATTGTCAAAAAAACTCACAAGAAAGGATTACATCATTGCTATTGGGGGCGGAGTCGCAGGTGATTTAGCCGGCTTTGCCGCATCAACATATATGAGGGGAATAAATTATATTCAAGTTCCGACAACACTTTTGGCATGTACAGATAGTTCTGTCGGCGGGAAAACAGCTATTAACACCAAATACGGCAAAAATTTAGTGGGTGCTTTTTACCAACCCAAAGCAGTCTTTATTAATGTTAATTTTTTGAAAACTCTTGATGAAAGGCAATACAAAAGCGGTCTTGGAGAAGTTTTAAAATATGGATTTATTGAAAAAAACAGCAAGCTAAACGAAGAACCAAACCTTATAAATTTCCTGAGTCAAAACTATGAAAAAATATTAAATAAAGATATTTTAACTCTTATTGAACTTATTAAAATTTGTATAAAAATTAAAATATCCGTTGTTGAAAAAGATGAAAAAGAAAATAATTTAAGAATGATTTTAAACCTCGGACATACCTACGCTCATGCGCTTGAAGTTATTTCCAACTACAAATATACACACGGAGAATGCGTAAGCAAAGGGGTTTTAGAAGCATTCAATATTGCACTAAAATTGGGAAAAATTGATAAAGAATACAAATTTATCTGTGAAGATTTAATAAAAAAATATAATTTCCAACAAATTCCTGAATACAACAAAAACAAAATTATTCAAATTATGACATCAGACAAAAAGGCACTAAACGGAAAAATAAAATATGTTTTACCAACAAGCTATGCTCAAGTTGAAACATTTGATTTTACACCTGATGAACTGAAAGATATTTTGTAATGTAAAATTTTTGAACCCTAATAAACATAATGCTAAGATAAATCTTATGGAATTAAAAAAATTACCCAAAAATCCAATAGAAGTAACCATTAAAATGATTAACTGCAAGTGGAAAATTCTCATTATAAGAGAACTTTTGACCGGCACAAAACGTTTTGGACAAATCAAAAAAGCCGTATCAGGCATTACCCAAAAAGTCCTGACTTCAAAGCTCAGAGAACTTGAACAAGACGGACTTTTAACACGGGAAGTATATGACCAAACCCCTCCAAAAGTGGAATACACCCTAACAGATGTAGGATACAGTTTGCACACAGTAATAGAAGCCCTCAAAGAATGGGGCAAAGATTACAAAAAATATCTCAAACTTATCAATCGGCTCTAAACGTCAGGTAATGTACCTTTAACATCAGCGATAGTGTCGCATCCCAGATTGAATACTTCATGCAAAGATTTTATTGCATCTTGAGAATTTTCTTTATCTATTAAACAACTAATCTTAATTTCACTGGTTGAAATCATACGAATGTTTATATTGTTATCCGCAAGAGTTTTAAACATAGTAGAAGCAATACCCGGACGGTCAATCATGCCGGCACCTATAATAGAAACTTTTGCGATATTTTCATCAAAACTTACTTCTTTTGCGCCTAAATTTTTAACAACAGTGTCCAATACTGCTCTTGTTTTGTCTAAATCTTCTTTGTTGATTGTAAACGCAATATCATTAGTATTAGAAACTTTTCTTGCATAAGACTGAATAATCATATCAACAGAGATATTTTCTTTTGCAAGACTGCTAAATAATGTTGCTGCTTCACCAGGTGTATCAGGAATATCACAAACAACAACTCTTACCTGTGACAAATCTACTGCTACGCCTGCAACCGGTTTATTTATTTCCATTTTTTCAACTCCTAATATTAACGTGCCCATATCTTCGCATTTGAAACTGCTGCGAACCCTCAAAGGTACAGCTGAGTGTTTTGCTGTTTCAACACTTCTGGGGTGAAGAACATTTGCCCCTGCATGCGCAAGTTCAAGCATTTCTTCATAAGAAATTTCATCAAGTTTTGAAGCGTTTGGAACAATCCTTGGATCTGTGGTATAAACGCCCTCTACATCTGTATAAATATCACATCTTTCAGCATTTAAAGCAGATGCAATCGCAACAGCAGAAGTATCAGACCCTCCGCGTCCCAAAGTAGTGATTTCACCATCTTCTGTTACGCCCTGAAACCCTGCAATAATGATAATATTACCTTCATCTAAACTCTCACGAAGTTTGTCTGTTTTAATATCAATAATTCTTGCTTTAGTATGTACATTTTCTGTTATAATACCTATTTGAGCGGCATTATAACTAACAGCCTTATATCCGCATGCCTGCACTGCCATCGTCAAAAGCGACATAGAAACACATTCACCCGTAGACATAAGCATATCAAGCTCTCTTGCACTAGGATTAGGATTAATATCATGAGCTAATTTTACTAAATGATCCGTTGTATGCCCCATTGCAGAAACAACTACAACCACATCATTTCCTAACTCTTTTTCTCTTATAACAAGACGGGCAACATTTTTTATCTTGTCCGTATCTGCAACCGAAGTGCCGCCAAATTTTTGTACTACTATCTTTTTCAATTTAAATACTTTCTGGTAAATTTTTTAATAAATCCTCAAGCTCTTGTTTTTGCGGGGTATATTCAAAATGTCCCAAATCAATCGCTCTATTTGCAATAGAAATTGCTTCCTTTATATTATATTCACAAACATTATTCTTGACAAGTGTATAAGATACAAAAAATAATAAATTTAATACACACAAATCTGATGGTGATAATTTTTCTGCCCGTCTTAATTTTCTTTGCGCTTCTTCATAATCCGAAACCTCAATCAACCAGCGGGAATAATCGACTAATCCTTTTAAATACAACGGATTAATTTCAATAAATTTATCAAAATACTCCTTTACTTTGGTTTTGTCATTTAATGCGATATATGATTTTGCCATATTATAGTAATTATATGTTTGATTTTTATCTGTTTTAACAGCCTTTTTAAACATATCAACAGCATCGGCATATCTTTGTTCATGCATATAAAAAAGACCTGTTGCTTCTTGTATATACACGTTATTTTGATTTCGTTCTTTTAATTCGTTCAATAAATTAAAATCATTTTTATACGCACAAACAAGTGCCAATCCTATTTTTGCATCCAGATTATCGTTTTCTTGTTCCAGTGCTTTATTAAACTTTTCTTCCGCAAGAGCGAAATCAAACAATCTTATACAAGCTTTTCCCCATTCAAAATACAAAAGAGAACTCTCAAGACCGTTATCTAATGCCGTTTGAAAAACTTCATGCGTATTTTCCGAATTATTTTTAATAGAATAAACCTCTCCTAAAATACAATATGCCGGAAGCATCTTATTATTTATGGCAATAGATTTATTTGCATATTCAATGGCTTCATCATAGTGCTCTTGTAGAAGCATCAATTTAGAATATTCATAATTGCTGCTTTCATTGGGGGCTACCTTTATCAAAAATCTCAATTTATCTTGAGCAGAAGCATATTCCCCAATTCTCGTTTCCATAACAGCAGAAAGCAAAATAGCCGTGAAGTTATATTTATTAATTTGCGCGGCAAGAACAAATTTATCTCGGGCAAGCGCATATTTTTTCTTCTTCATATACGCCATACCCCAACCGGTATAAACATCAGTATTATTCGGAGTTAATTTATTTGCTTTTTCAAAAGATTCCAGTGCCTGATCCAATTTGTCAGAATACAAAGAAACCATCCCATATCTCAAATAAATATCTTTATCATTAGGATTTAATAAAATAACTCTTTCATAATTTTCAATTGCATTTTTGAAATTTTGTTCATTTTCATAAATCCTGCCAAGATATTTATACACAAGATAATCTTGCTGAGAAATATCTAACGCAGATTGCAAAACTTTTTTTGCTTCTTGATATTTTTTTTGTTCAATATACTTTTTTGCCCTGTTTACATAAGCAACCGTTGGCAAAGATTGCACTACCGATTCATCTTTATAATCATCAATAGATTTATTCAGATTTTTTATTTTGTTATAAATATTTTTAAAACCGTTGAACAATAAATACCTTCTTTTTTTGCTGACTCTTTATAAATAAACATTCACAAATTAACTTATATTTGGTATAATTATACCATAAATTGGAGAGCAGGCTACAAATGTCATATTTTTATATTATCAACATATGTGTAATCATACTGTTTGTTTGTTTATTTTTTATAACAAGAAAAACCAACAAACGCTGGTCAAAAATTAACGATTACTTGGGTAAAGTCACAACAACCGTTGATTCTATCAGATATGGCGACCTGACAACAAAAATAACAAAATCAGATCATCCTACATACCAAAATGTTACAAACAGTATTAACCGAATGGTCGAGACTCTTAATGACAGAGAAAAAATGATTGCCGAATACCAATCTGAACTAATGAATCAAAACAGGTTATTAGAATCTGTTATCAACTCTCTATCGGACGGCATTCTAATTATCAATGACAAATTTGAAATACTCAGAGCCACACCTAAAATTTTAAAATGGTTTGGTATAAGAAAAGGGAAAAACATAATAGGTAAAAATGTTTTTGAATATATTCAACTGGCAAATGATGATGTTGATGCCGACAACCTTGAAAACGTTGAAATATTCATAAAACACATGCCTTCAAATACTTTTATAATAAACTCACAACCCCTTGTACATATTGAAAAGAAAAGATACGTTTTAATTATCAAAGATGTTACAACAGAACGTGAAATTGAAACACTAAAAGCAGATTTTGTTGCAACATTAACTCACGACTTGAAAGTACCGATTGTAGCAGCTTCAAATATGATTGATTTGTTTTTGAGCAAAAAATTCGGCGACATCTCAGAAAAACAAGAGTACGCCCTGTCTAATATGAAAGCATCAAATAAAGAACTCTTAAATCTTGTTCAAATACTTTTAGATACATATAAAATAAGTGATAAAGGTATCGAATTATACAAAGATAACCTAAATCTTAATCCATTTTTAGAATCCGTTGTAGAAGAAATGCAACCACTGGCAAAAGAAGCCGGTATAAAAATAAAATTTGAACAAACCAAAGATATAACTATCAATGCAGATGCACTTCAGCTTCACAGAGTTGTAAAAAATCTTCTCAACAATGCCATTGACCATAGCCAAACTAAAAAGGATATTGAAATTCACACAGGTGAAATATCAGGTTATACAACCATTTCAATAGTAGATTTCGGGCAAGGGATTTCAAAAGAAGAAATTCCAATGATATTTAACAAATATTATTCTGCGGCTAAAAAACTCCGTAAAGTCGGGACAGGATTAGGTTTGTACCTATCTCAAGCAATTGTACAAGCACATGGCGGAGAAATTACCGTAACAAGCGAAGAAAATGTTCGAACAGAATTCTGCGTAAAACTACCTTCCGAAAAATAACTTAACATTATAGCAATTTTTTCAACTCATACACGTTTATATGCGTGTATGAAATGTGAAGGTATATTATTATGAAAATTACTCCCAATTATGCATCCTATAATCATTGTATGAGCAATAAAATACAAACGAACAGAACTGAAAATCCACAGACTCCGGCAAACAGTTTGAATTTTACATCAAGTTTTAACTCATATCCTGTGATGGAAAATAACGGGATAAAAATAGACAGAATAAAGAATTCCGGAAATGGTTTTTACGACGTAAATTTGGATATTGCCGGAGAAAAATACAAATTTAAATCATATGAACCGGATAAATACTCCGTTTTATACAGTATTAACTGTCCTGACACACAATATGACTACAATGAATCTATTGCAAAAATGATTGATAATATAAAACAAACTCAATCCGGCTTTTTTGTAAAATATAGAAATCATGAATACTATGTTCCAAATATATATGAAAAAATTCCTGATATCAGAAATGATATGGTAGCTATTGAACACGGTAACGCAGAAACTAAAGACAATGCCGTTACAAGAAAGATATGTCAAAAATTAAGCCAAATTTCAGGGCAAGAAGTTACTTTAGATAATTTAAAAACAATAAATTATTTAACCAGACCGCATAAAGGCTATGACAATAATATCTGTCAATCTGCATACGCTTTTCACGATTCAGTAAATGATATGCACTATATGTATAAAGCTGAAAATGATTCATTGAAAATAATGGCACCTAACGGCTATGTTATGACAGAAAAACTAATTAGTTCTTTTGCCCCACAATTACTCTGTCAATATTAGCAAGATCTTTCACTACCTGAATAGATTTAAAGCCGGCATTTTGCATCAGTTGTGCAACATCTTTACTTTCATCTATGCCAAGTTCAAACAATAAATATCCCCCCAAATTGAGATATTCCGGAGCTTGCGCAATTATTTTTTCATAAAACTCTAACCCTTTTTCATCCTTTGTATATAAAGCCAAATCAGGTTCAAAAGTAACTTCTTTTTGTATATTTTTTTTCTCCGAAATAGGAATATAAGGAGGATTAGAAACGATCATATCAAATTTTTCATCTTCTCTTATCATTGAAAATAAATCAGATTTTCTGAATAATGCCCTATTAAAAAGCTGCATTCTTTCCATATTTTGAAAGGCTGTTTCGATTGCTTCAACTGATATATCAGATCCGATTACTGTTGCGGAAGTGTTTTTGGCTAACATACAAGCAATACACCCGGAACCTGTACACATATCGAGAATATTTTTCAGATTATTTTTATCAATTAATTCAATTGCTTTTTTGACAAGAATTTCCGTTTCATCACGAGGAATAAGAACAGATGGGTTAACAATAAACTTTTCTCCCATAAAATCAGCTTCTCCGATAATATATTGAATAGGTTTGCGTGTAGATGCACGATATTTTGCTTTTTCTTCTACAATTTTTAATTTGTCTTCGGTTAATTTTTTACCCATAATAATATCTGCAACACCATACTGTGCAAAGTGCTCCAACAACAATTTCACTTCAACATTTGCTTCTTTTTCTTCAATACCCGCATCTGTTAATATTTTCACTATATCTGTTATTAGCATTGTTATTCCTCAATACCTTCTTTTTCAGTTAACGAATTAATGTAATACTCATTATGCTCACTAATTATTTTATCTATTTCATTACGTGCGTCCAACTTTGATTCCAGTTCACGTTTTTCAAGTCCGTATTTTTTACATAACCTCTCATAATAATATAATTGTTTTTTAGTCGGAAGCTCTTTTGACATCTTAACTTCTTTTAAAAACTCTCGTTTTTGTTTTTCATAAGCCTTATTAGCTTCGATAATCGGACGCTGTTTTTCTTTGTATTCATAGTATTTTTTGCATTCTTTTATATATTTTATAGTATCAGATTTGAAAATTTCATCATCAATTACATCTTTCAAAAATTCAAATCTTGAAGAATTCATTTCAAGATAATATTTTTCGTCATACACAAATTTATCCCAAATATCCTCGCAAGATAATGCCAAAGAATTTTTTACCATCGCTCGCAAATAGCGAAGTAAAGATGCCTTTTGATTTTTTGTAAAATCCAAATAAATTTGTTTTTTTATCTCATACATACAGTTATTATAATAAAATCTCAGATTATGGGCACTATTTTATATAATCTTCAAAATTTTTCACATTAACTTTGTAGCCGCAACCCTCATGAAGCTTTCCCGGGTAAGTTATTCTTCTTGCAGGATAATTTTTACACATCCTCAAACGATGTTTATAATCTGAACATAGACCCTCCGGAGTAACCAACTTGCAAGCAAATATCAAATTCCCGAATTCGTCTTTTCCTTTTATATAAAAGCGTTTGTATTTTGGGAAAATCATTTGCATAATTTTGAATTCTTTTTCTGTATATGTATCAACACTGTACATGTAATTACAACATTTGCCGCATTTTTTGCAGCTTCCGGTAATTTCATAACTCATTTTTTCAGGAACAAAATATGACCAAATTTCATATACTATAGATTTTAATAAGTCTAACATTTTTACATAATAACTTAAAAAGTATATTTTGTGTATAATAATAACTATGAAGAAATTGGATAATATGAGAGTATATGCATGGGTTGAGTTTATTATTTGGTTAATAATTATTGCCCTATGCGTTTTTGGAATCAGATATCACAATTACCAAAAACAAAGCCAATACAAAAGTTATCAAATATTTATGAATGATGTTGACGGATTAATTGTAGGTTCTCCTGTAAGATTTTTAGGAGTCCAGATAGGCCATGTAACTAAAATTCAAATAGTTTCATCAGATGTTTATATAAAATTTATAATTACACAAAAAGATTTAACCCTGCCGACAGGAGCAATTGCAACAGTGGAAGGTTCAGGACTCGGTGGGTCTAAATCTTTAGAAATATATCCGCCAAAAGACAAAAACAGCGACAGAATTATTCAAGCAAAAGATTCAACAAGACTTAACAAAGTTATGAGTCTTTTCAATACTATATTTAAAGATTTTGATGAGATATTCTTCAATTTAGACAGAGCAGCAAAAGAAGTCAGCACATGGAACGAACTTCCTAAAAACTTTGTTATTCCCGGAGATGGGAATAGCGGCTTAATCAAAATTGATGAGAAATTGAATAATATAATAGAAATAGATAAAAATTTCAAAAAACAAATTCAAATATTCAAACAAAATAATAAGGGGGTTGAAAATGAATCCGGAAAAAGTGAGAGTAATCAATAATCCTGTTGTCCTTTTAAATCTTTGTACAATGAGAGATAAAAATACAGACAGTCAAGGAGTCAGAATTGCCACAAGAAAAATCACAAGATGTCTTTTATATGAAGCATCAAAAAATTTACCTCTGGTAGAAAAAGAAATTACAACCCCGCTTGCAACTTTCAAAACAAAAACAGTAGATCCTGATATTGAACTTATCATTTCACCAATATTAAGAGCCGGTTTGATTTTTACAGATGAAGCAATAGATATTCTTCCGCAGGCAACAATCAGGCATCTGGGGATGTACAGAGATGAGAAAACACTAAAACCTGTGTGGTATTATAATAAAGTTCCAATGTCCGCACCAAATCCAAAAGATTTTTATGTTTATATTACAGACCCGATGCTGGCAACAGGGAATTCTCTGCTGGGAGCAATTGAACTATACGCAAACAAAGGTATCCCTATACGCAATATCAAATGCATTTGCATAATTGCAGCACCTGAAGGTATTGAAAATATCCAAAAACATTATCCTGATATTGAAATCATAACAGCCGCAATTGATGACCACCTAAACGAAAAAGGTTATATCGTTCCGGGTATGGGCGATGCCGGAGATAGAATATTCAATACAGTTGTTCCAAATTAATTTATTTTAAATTGAGGAATATAAACTTTATCATTTGCATATAAGTATGAAACAACCCTGCTTGAACGTCTGCGCCCGCGTCTGCGTCTGCGTGTTTTGTGAACAGCGGTTGGATTTTCTTCTTCAAATTGTTTTTTAGCTTTTTGAATATTTGCCGGCGTTGCAGGTATTCCTTGGCTTATAAGAGCTTCTTTTATCATACCTGTATATGTTTTGCCTTTTGGAACAGTATAATTTGATTCGTGTTTAACTTTTCCGCCATTATCATTGCCATTTAAAATTCCGTCTAAAGGTTTGTCAGATGCTTCTTTAACGCCTTTTTTACCTTCATCATTAATTGCGGTTATAGACATTTTAGTTGCAGCTTTGGCAAAATCTGCACGTGACATCTTAATTTCAGTATCCGGACTCCAAGGATTAGACATATATACATAATCTTTGTCTACTTTGGTGATAGAAAAGGCATGCCCGCCACCACTGATAACTTGACCATTAACTTCTTGTTGTGAAACTTTAAATCCGACAGTCGCTGCAAAATTATCTATTTTGCCGTCTTTTTCACAATCTTTTTCAAGTTGTTTTAATAAAGATTCTATTTTAGCATTTGCAGGCCCGCTATTATCATCATCAACATTTTCAACAATGTTGCCGTCAGGATCTGTTAAGTGTAATTGTAAATTGTCATCTACATAACAAACCGGAAAACTTTTTGTTTTTGCTTTTGGATTTATATATGCAGCAGGAGCATTACCTGTTAATACATATAATGCCTCAAATGCAAGCCCGCCACTCAGATAATCTCCACGTTTTGCATAATCGGAATTCATATCTAAACGCATACCAAATATGCCTTTGATATCTTTATTGTCTCCATTAGCTTTCAATGTTTCAGCTACGCTATTTCTGTATTTTTCATATGCTACTTCCAATAATAAAACATCTTTATCACCGGCACAGTATTTAATACCGGCTTTTTTAGCTGCTTCTTTAAGTTCATCCTCGGTTACAGTAAATGAATCTTGAACAGATATTTTATCTTCAGGAACTCCTTTTTTCTTTAAAGATTCCAAAACTTTAGATGCCCCAGGAAGTTTAATAGTATATTCTTTTTGGCCTTTATCATTAGTTTTAACTTCGACATTTTTTTGCAATAATTTTTGTCCATCTTCACTAATTGCAAGAGAATTAATTGCTGTTAACAAATAACAATCCCCTCTTGAACCTTGGTTTGATACTTCAAATTTACCGTCAACTTGAGAAAAATCGTATGTTTTCAATTTATTTCCGTCTTTATCAAAAACATCACGACCAACTAATATACCGTCAGCATCAAAATGATTTATTGTTTTTTGTTTGATAGTGGTACCGTCTTGTTCGTATTCAATCTTTTCACTAGGTAAACCTTTTCTATTGTTAATATTTACACCATCATATTTTTCCTCAACTTTTGCACCACACTTATAATAAGATTTTTCCATAGATACAAGCGTTTTGCCATCTTCTGCATATTTAGAAATAACTTCACTAGGATGACCGGCTGTATCAACACTTTTTACGACAGTTTCAGATTTTTGGCCATTCGAATGATATTTGTAATCAACAGAACTTGTTGCCTGTTCAGATTTTATACTTGTATTTCCATCTTTATCTTTAAATACTCTAAGCTGTTTTTTCTTTGTTTCTTGGCGAACAATTTGTCCTTGTTCATTATATTCGGACGTTGAAACAGAACCGACTAAATCAGGTTTACCGGTTGTTTTAATTTTTTTAGCTATTTTGCCATTTGGATGGTATTCGCATTCTATTGTATAATCTTCGGAAACAACAGATTCTTTACCGTCAGGTGACTTTGTTTTTTGATTAGGTTTAATATTTTTTCCGACTGTTTTAATTAGTTGTCCTTGTTCATTGTATGTATATTGTTCCTGTTTTACTGTTTTTTCACCTTTTTGGTCAACAGATTCTTGCTCCATAGATATTTTTTTACCATTCTCGTATGTATATTTTACGTTGCTTGTAAAAATAACTGTTCCACTTTTATCTGTTTTTACCGTTTTTACGGCAATTGGTTTTCCATCTTCATTATTTGTATATTCTACAACGGTATTCATTTTTTCATCAGAAACTTCTTTTTTTACTAAAACATTACCTTTTGCATATTGTGAAGTTGTTTTACTTTTTTCAGATTCTTCTACAATTGTCCCAGAACCATCGGCATTAATGGATTCTGTTCTTTTTTCACCATTTTTGCCTGTTGTATTTACAGTTAAAGAACCTGTGGCTTGACGTTCAACCATATTTTTAAATTGTTTTAATATTTTTTCTGCATCAGGAGACTCTGCACTCATACCAAATATTTGCAAAATCTCTTTATCATCTAATTTGCTATCAGATCCGGCATAATCTGCGATAACTTTTTTAAGTACAGCGGCTTCTTCTGCATCTAATTTCCCATCTTTATGGAAATTAAACATCCCAACAGCATCCTTGGTATCAGATGTAACAGCCATACCTTCTTGAAAAACACTTAATTTTACATCATGGGTTTTGCCTTGGTTATCCTGAATTTTAACAGTTTTATTGTCATATTGAGCATTCAACTGATTAATCTTATCTACCTTATTAATATCTACCATGATATTTCTCCTATAATTATGCCTTTACATGATTATTCGGATATGAAACACACATTCTTTAATTTTTATCTGTACAGAATTAATATTTCTTAACAAAAAAAAGAAACCTGTACTATGCAATAGTACAGGCTGTCTTTTTTTGAATATTTAATTATACCTTAGCGGCTTTTTTACATTCAATAACTGCTTGAGCAGCAGCAAGTCTTGCTTGAGGAACTCTGTATGGAGAGCAAGAAACGTAGTTCAAACCAATTCTGTGAGCATATTTTACAGAATCAGGATCTCCGCCGTGCTCACCGCAAATTCCACCAACAAGTGATGAATTAACTTCTCTGCCTTCATCAATTGACATTTCGATAAGTCTGCCAACACCGTTAAAGTCTAATGTTACAAACGGGTTGTAAGGTAAAATCTTTTGTTCAACATAGTTTTTCAAGAATTTACCTTCAGCATCATCTCTTGAATAACCGAATGTCATTTGAGTCAAGTCATTTGTACCATAAGAGAAGAATTCAGCTTCTGTTGCAACTTCCTTAGCTGTTAAAGCAGCACGAGGAATTTCAATCATTGTACCGAATTTGTAGTCAACTCTTACACCTTTTTCGTTCATTACTTGTTCAGCAACCGCTACTAATGTTGCTTTTGCAGTTTTTAATTCGTTGATATGACCGATTAGAGGAATCATTATCCATGGTTGAATATGATGACCTTCTTTAGTCAAATCACAGCATGCTTCAAAGATTGCTCTAACTTGCATTTCGTTGATTTCAGGATAAGTTAATCCTAAACGGCAACCTCTTAGACCCATCATTGGGTTAGATTCAGATAAGTTTTCAACGATTTCAAGCATTTTTTCATCTTCTGCATAATCTTGACCTAATGCTTTCTTAGTTGCAACTTTTTCAACTAATTCAATCTTAGAAGGCAAGAATTCATGCAAAGGCGGGTCTAACAAACGAACTGTAAGAGGTTTGTCGCCTAATGCTTTAAACATAGAGTAGAAATCTGAGTATTGCATTGGAAGTAAGTGAGAAAGTGCTTCACGTCTTGCTTCTTCAGTATTAGCAATAATCATTTTTTGTACCCATGGAAGTCTGTCAGGATCCATGAACATGTGTTCTGTTCTGCAAAGACCTACACCTTCAGCGCCAAATTTGATAGCATTTTCAATATCTTTTGGAGTATCAGCGTTAGCTTCAACTTTTAATTCTTTAATTTCGTTAACCCAGCCAAAGAATGTTTCAAAGTCAGAGTCTATACCTGCTTCAACAAGTTCGATAGCGCCTTCCATAACTTCACCTGTTCCACCGTCTAAAGATATAACATCATCTTTGTGGAATACTGTTCCGTCAGAACATGTAATTGTTTCGTTTGCCAAATCGATTTTCAAATCTTCGCAACCTGAAACGCATGGTTTACCCATACCTTTAGCAACAACTGCTGCGTGAGATGTAGCACCGCCTCTGAGTGTAAGAACACCTTGAGAAACAGCCATACCGTGAATATCATCAGGGCAAGTTTCAATTCTTACTAAGATAACTTTTTCACCGGCCTCACCACGACGAGCTGCTTCTTCAGTATCGAATACAATTTTACCAACAGCCGCACCAGGAGATGCATTTACACCTTTTGAAACCTTGTGAGAGTGTTTAACTTTATCAGGGTTGAAGCAAGGCAACAATACTTGATATACAGAGTATGGATCAACTTGCATAATTGCTTCTTCCTTAGTAATAATACCTTCATTGTACATATCAACGGCAATTTTAATAGCTGCTTTTGCAGTTCTTTTACCGTTTCTTGTTTGAAGAATCCATAATTTACCGCGTTCGACTGTAAATTCCATATCTTGAACATCGTGATAACCTTTTTCAAGTTGTTTTGCGATATTTACATATTGTTGGTAAATGTCAGGCATATCAGTTTCAAGTTCAGAAATTTGTTTTGGAGTTCTGATACCTGCAACAACGTCTTCACCTTGAGCATTTACTAAGTATTCACCGTAGAATTTGTTTTCACCTGTAGCAGGGTTACGAGTAAATGAAACACCTGTAGCACAATCATTACCCATATTTCCGAATACCATTGTTTGAACGTTAACAGCAGTACCGAAATTGTGGTCGATTTTGTTCATGTTTCTGTAAGCAACTGCACGAGGAATATTCCAAGATCTGAATACTGCTTCAATAGCTTCTTGCAATTGAACATATGGATCTTGAGGGAATTCTTTTCCTGTAACTTCTTTGATTGTTTGTTTGTAGATAGGAATCAAAGATTTCCAGCCTTCTGCTGATACTTCAGTATCAGAAGTTACGCCTTCTCTTGCTTTAACTTTTTCAACTTCAGACTCGAAGTATTTTTGTCTGTCCATTTCCCAAGCAACAGAACCAAACATTGTTAAAAATCTTCTATATGAATCATAGCAGAAACGAGGGTTTTGAGTTAAATTAACCATTGCTTCAACGGTTTCATCATTCAAGCCTAAGTTCAAAATTGTTTCCATCATACCAGGCATTGAAACTCTGGCACCTGATCTGACAGAAACTAATAAAGGATTAGTTTTGTCGCCAAATTTTTTACCTGCTTGAGCTTCAACTTCTTTCAAATAATATTTAACTTCATCCATCAATCCTTCGGGCATTTTGTTACCATTGTTGATGTATTCCATACAGGTAGCTGTTGTAATAGTAAGCCCCGGTGGAACAGGAAGTCCTAAATTGGTCATTTCAGCAAGGTTAGCACCTTTTCCGCCCAATTCTGCGCGCATATGTGCATTCCCTTCTTTGAAAAGCCATACTCTTTTTTCACTCATAATTTCTTTTTCTCCTTTTTGAATATTTATAAAAAAGTATCACAATTCAATACTTACAATAAAAATCCTAACATGAACATGTATATATACAAATAATTATTAAAAAATTATGTAAAATTTATACATAAAAAGTTTGATAAGTAGGATAAGTAGGATAAGTAGGATGAGTAGGATGAGTTTATTAAGTTTTGTAGGTAGGGGGCTTGTTACAGAGTTTTAGAAATATTAAATAACAGAACCTGATTATAACAAACTGAGTAAACCATAATGAACTTATCCTACTTAACAAACTTACTAACCTATCAAACTTCTTTATCGCCAATTGTTAATTTTTTGTTTATTTTTTCAAGTAATTAAAAAAACGATGTTATAACATGACTATAGAGAATAGTAATATTTTAATTAAGGAGAATAAAATTATGGCAAAGACAATTGGTATCGACTTAGGAACAACAAACTCCGTAGTCGCAGTTATGGAAGGCGGTAAACCAACCGTTATAGCTAACGCAGAAGGTTCACGTACAACTCCTTCTATCGTTGGTTTTTCAAAAACAGGTGAAAGACTTGTAGGTCAACTTGCAAAACGTCAAGCAATCGTTAACCCTGATAAGACTATCGCATCTATCAAACGTCATATGGGTGAGAATTACAAAGTAAATATTGACGGAAAAGATTACACACCGCAAGAAATTTCATCAATGATACTAAGAAAACTTGCAGATGATGCTTCAAGTTATTTAGGAGAAAAAGTTACATCTGCCGTAATCACAGTTCCTGCATATTTCAATGATGCACAACGTCAAGCAACAAAAGATGCAGGTAAAATCGCAGGATTAGACGTTTTACGTATCGTAAACGAACCGACAGCAGCAGCTTTGGCTTACGGACTTGAAAAAGATAAAGCTGAAAAAGTTTTGGTATTCGACTTAGGTGGTGGTACATTCGATGTTTCTATTTTGGAAATCGGTGATGGTGTCCACGAAGTATTATCAACATCAGGTGATACTCACTTAGGTGGTGATGATTTTGACCAAAAAGTTATGGATTGGATTTGTGAAGAATTCAAAAAACAAGAAGGTATTGATCTGACAGGTGATAAACAAGCTATGCAGCGTGTTAAAGAAGCTGCTGAAAAAGCTAAATGCGAATTATCTTCAGTATTTGAAACTAACATCAACTTACCATTCATCACAGCTGATGCAAATGGCCCTAAACACTTGGATTTGAACTTAACAAGAGCAAAATTTGAAGAATTATCATTTGATTTGTTAGAAAGATGTAAAGCTCCTGTTGAAAAAGCTATTTCAGATGCCGGAATTTCTAAATCTGAAATCGATGAAGTAGTTTTAGTTGGTGGTTCTTCAAGAATCCCTGCTGTTCAAAAACTTGTTAAAGACTATACAGGCAAAGAACCTAACCAATCAGTTAACCCTGATGAGGTTGTTGCAGTTGGTGCAGCTGTTCAGGCAGGTGTTTTGGCTGGTGAAGTTAAAGACATCGTACTTTTGGATGTTACTCCATTGACTTTGGGTATTGAAACATTAGGCGGCGTTATGACTCCGTTAGTTCCTCGTAACACTACAATCCCTGTTTCAAAATCTCAAGTATTTTCAACTGCTGAAAACAACCAAACAGCTGTTGATATTCAAGTTCTTCAAGGTGAAAGACCAATGGCAAGAGATAACAAATCTTTGGGTATGTTCAGACTGGAAGGTATTGCTCCTGCTATGCGCGGTATTCCTCAAATCGAAGTTACATTTGATATCGACGCTAACGGTATCGTAAACGTTTCCGCTAAAGATAAAGCAACAAACAAAGAACAAAAAATCACTATTACAAATTCTTCCAACCTTTCTGAACAAGATATTGACAGAATGGTTAAAGAAGCTGAAGCAAACGCTGCTGATGATAAAAAGAAAAAAGAAGAAGCTGAAATTAAAAACAATGCATCTTCAATGATAGCATCTGCAGAACGTGTTTTGAAAGATTTTGAAGGTAAAATTGATGAAGCTGACAAATCAAAATTAGAATCACAAAAAGCTGACCTTCAAAAAGCTATTGATGAAAACAAATCAACCGATGAACTTAAAAAATTATCAGAAGATTTGCAGCAAACAATGTTTGCAATTTCTCAAAAAGCTTATGAAGCAGTTCAAAAAGAAGGCGCTTCAGCTCAAACAGATAATGCTCAAACTGATTCATCCGCTTCAAATTCTTCATCTTCAAACAATGATGATGACGTTATTGATGCAGAATACACTAAAGAATAAATTAAAATTATAAATTATGTAGCCACAGTACTTTGTTAGTACTGTGGCTATTTTTTGCCCCTCTCCCTCGGAGAGGGAATATTATGCATCATATCGTTTAAACGATTTTTCTACTGCTTTATTTATAATATTCTTAGTCGTATCATACTCTGTTGTTAGAGAAGATATTTCTGTATCAAGGTTTTTCATCTTAACATCAAGTGTATCTTCTTTTGATTGAATTTTTGCTTTTTCAGAGTTGTATTTAGCTTCAGCCTGAGCAATAGCTTCCTGATCAGGCACCTCTACAATATAATTATCTGTATTATAGTTACCTTGATAGAAAAATCCGTCATTACTTATTGTAGATATAAACACAGTACCATTTTTCATCTGTTCTTGAAGATACGCAGAATCATTTATTTGTTCGTTTTTAACCCAGCCGTGAGTACAAATGATGTTAAACATTGCATCATAGAACCCTGCCATTAAATCTTGATCTCCTGTGTTTAACTCAGAAGTATCTGCAATAACAAATTTGTCATTATCTTTAGGTTCATAGAATTTTTTACCTTGAGATACACGACCTTTTGAATAATCATAGTCAGTATAACCAACACCTTGAATATACTCTGCATATGCAGTTAAAAATACTTTTGCAACATTAGTCAAATCGATAGACACTTCAGACGTTTTCTTATGATAAGCACCTGAGCCATTTTTACCATAATTGAACGCAAAACCAACACTGTCATATCCTTTTGAAATAACAGACGTATCATAGCCTTTACCAAGCTTGTTTTCGCCCCAACCGCTAACTTCATTCATAATATCAAGATATGTCTTGCTGGAACCCGTAGGCTTAGCATCATAATTTACCCATCTTTTTCTATCCGTTGCATTTTTATCCGGAAATCCACGTGACGTTAAATCTGCTTCTGCATCTTGTATATCATTATTCGCATATAATAAATTGTAAACAGCATCATATGCATATTGTAACCCTTTATCATTTTCAACAACACCGCCTAAAAGGGTACTAAATTGCTCTAACATCCAATTTAATACAGAACTATCTGCTTCGCCACCTACAATTTGACGTTGCAAGAAAGCGGTTTCATATATTGGTGTAAATTCTGCCCACGCAGATTGGAAAGATAACAAGTAGTGCTTATCATCTTCCAATAATTGTCTTAATGTAAATGATGGGTTCCCTGCAATAAAATTTGATTCCTTTTTTTCCGGATCATAAGAATATACCAGTTCACATCCTCCTTGCTTGCCACTGCCAGCATCCCCACCCATAGATGTTACTACACCATCTCCAAAGGTAATGCCGTATGCACTTGTTGAACATCCGTATGCGTCTAACATGTCTAGGAATTCAGTCCAAGTAACTTCTTTAGTACCTGCGGTAATAGAGAATGTTGAACCTAAACCGATTGTGTTTCCGTATGTAACATGTTGTACAGATGCGGCGGTTTGTAATGTAATAATATTCTGCTCTGCAAGAGCTTGAATAAATTTATTTCTTACAGCATCAGAAGGAGTTCCTGACAAACCTTCAACAGGAATTCCCGCAGCAATAGCCGCTGCTGCATATTTGCTATCTAACACAACTCTGTTAGATTTATCTGTAATTAATTTCGGATAATAATCGTTATATACAGATGGACGCATTAACAAGTTATAACTTACATCTTGCGGCTGCATGCCGGATCCGTAATAATCATATACTAATTTTGTTTTCCCTAATGCATCTTGATATTCATCAGAAATGTGTTCCATATCCCTTGCCAAAGCAATTTTCTCATGCGACAAACGCATAGATTGGAATTCGCAGTCAGATTTTCTGGCTGTTATGGATAATAGTCTTGCTTGTGATGCTGCTAGTCCCATTGTTTTCCTTTCTTGTTTGAGAATTTGCTTCGTAACTTAAAGTCTTTCATGTTGTTCTTCGGCATATTTATATAAAAACTTTAATAAATAAAAGCGAATTGTTACGAAATGTAAATTTAAGTTTTAAATTAATCAGTTTAAAATATTCAGAGCTCTTAAAAACAAAGTATAGACACAAAAAGAAAGGAAAATAACATGAGTATCCAAAAAGTAGGTTTTAATGTAGCAGAATACGCATTAAAAAATAAAATGGGCATTGGCAGTTTTAGACTAAAAGACGGCTCAAGTGTAAAAATATTACAAGATCAAGATAAAAATCTTATTCAATTTTTCCAATTAAAAAATGGCGAATTGATTGGTGCAAAAGGATATCAAGGTCCTAGTTCCAATTTTCAGGCGGCAAATTACCTTTGTGATTTGGAAAAAAATGCCGAAAACGCAGAAGAATTAGAAAAAGCTTGGGCTAACAGCTGCGAATTTGATGTAATGGCATAAAATTAAATTTAATAACAATAACAAAAAACCGATACCCAACGGATATCGGTTTTTTGTTTATATAAGAACTACTAACTAGTCATCCGCATGACCTGCTGTACCTAAAACATCACGCATCTTGTGCATAACAAGTTCTTTAACAGCAGTTCTGCCAGGTCCCATATATTCTCTTGGGTCAAATTTTTCAGGATGTTCAATAAAGAACTCTCTGATTGTAGATGTCATTGCAAGTCTCAAGTCTGTATCGATATTGATTTTTGCAACACCATGCTTAGAAGCATAATTAAGCATTTCTTCAGGAACACCTTGAGCATCCGGCAAGTTTCCGCCAAATTTGTTACACTTATCAACAAGATACTTAGGAACAGATGATGAACCGTGCAATACGATTGGGTAATCACCAAAACCTGCTTCTCTTAAAGCATCTTTAATTTCTTTCAATCTTTCAAAGTCTAATTTAGCTTCACCTTTGAATTTGTAAGCACCGTGAGATGTACCGATAGCAATAGCTAAAGAATCACAACCTGTTTGTTTAACAAATTCAACAGCCTCTTTAACGTTTGTATATTTAGCATCTTTATCAGAAACATTAACGTCATCTTCAACACCGGCAAGTTTACCAAGTTCAGCTTCAACTGAAACACCTCTTTGGTGTGCATATTCAACAACTTGTTTAGTAACTTTAACGTTTTCTTCAAATGGGAATCTTGAACCATCTATCATAACAGATGAAAAACCGCCATCAATACATGCTTTACAAATTTCAAAATCAGCACCGTGATCTAAGTGAAGTGCGATAGGTACAGTAGTTGTAGCAAGAGCTGCTTCTACTAATTTGATAAGGTATGTTTGATTAGCATATTTTCTTGCACCTGCTGATACTTGAAGAATGATTGGTGATCTTGTTTCTTCAGCAGCTTCTGCAATACCTTGTAAAATTTCCATGTTGTTAACATTGTAAGCACCGATAGCATATCCGCCAGCTAATGCTTTTTTGAACATTTCCTCTGTTCCGACTAACTTTCTTTCAGCCATTTTGACTTTCTCCTTCTTTATATTTTGGCAATTTATTTGCCATAACTAATAATATATCCTCTGTACTTATAAAATTACTACAAACAAAACTTTTATTCAAGATTATGTATTTTATGTTATAATCAAATTATGAAAACACTCAAATCAATGCGGCTACATATTGGAATTTTTGGCAAAACAAATGTCGGAAAATCCTCACTGCTAAATAAAATTACAGATCAAGATGTTTCGATTGTTTCGGATATTGAAGGCACAACAACAGATGTGGTTGAAAAAACAATGGAACTACTTCCTATTGGGCCTGTAAATTTTCTCGATACTGCGGGAATAAACGATAAAAGCACACTCGCATCTGAGCGTATCAAAAAAACAATGAAAATTATCAACAGAACTGATGTTGGAGTAATTGTTTGTGATTACAACGGCATTGATGATTATGAAACAGATTTAATCAACAAATTTAATGAACTCGATATTCCCTATATCATCATTGTAAATAAAACTGATATTCAAGGGATAAATGATACTGCACTAAATCATATTCGCAAATATACCGAAAATATTCTTATCACATCAACAAAAACAGATAGTGAAATTGTTTTCAAGTTCAAGGAATTACTTTTAAAAATTTTACCTGACGATTACATAAATACCCCGAAAATCGTCGGAGATTTAATTAAAGAAAAAAGCGTTGTAATAATGGTTATTCCAATAGACAAAGAGGCCCCTAAGGGCAGAATAATCTTGCCGCAAGTTCAAACATTAAGAGATTTATTAGACAGCAACTGTTTAACACTTGTCGTCAAAGACACTGAACTTGAACAGGCACTAAATAGCCTTAAAGAACCTCCGGCGCTGGTTGTAACAGATTCTCAAGCATTTAAAAAAGTTTCTGAAATTGTTCCGCAAAATGTGCCGCTGACGTCTTTTTCAATACTTTTTGCAAGGCTTAAAGGAGATTTAAATGCCTTTATACAGGGAGCGAAAGCAATAGAAAATTTGCAAGACGGAGATAAAGTTCTGATTCTTGAAAGCTGTACACATCACGCAATTGATGATGATATAGGCAGAGTAAAAATTCCTAATCTGTTAAGAAAAAAAACAGGGAAAAACCTTGTCATAGAGAATTTTTCAGGGCATGATTTCCCTGATATTTCAGGGTACAAACTTATTATCCATTGCGGAGCCTGTATGACAAATAAAAAAGAAGTTCTTTCGAGAATTTTACTTGCAAATAGGGCAGGAATACCAATTTCAAATTACGGAATAGTAATTTCATATTGCCTTGGGATATTAGATAGAGCTGTACAAATATATTAAAGTTTGATAAGTTTGATAAGTTTGTTAAGTAGGATAAGTGCGTATAGGGTTATTTAGTTTATTATAATTTGTGTAAAAAACGGCACCTCTCTTTTATCTTCCCTCGCAATGTGAAAATACTGCTAAATCCCTGTAAAGAACTTCATACTTAGCAAACCTATCCTACTTAGCAAACCTATCCTACTTAGCAAACCTATCCTACCTATCCTACTTATCAAACTTAACCAACCTATCCTGCTTATTCAAATTAAAATCCCCAAATCATATTGCAAGAGGGTGAAAAATATTATATACTTATAATATAAACATTGAGGGTGCGTATATGAAAAAGATATTTAAAAGACTTGGTTTTACTTTAGCAGAGATATTAATTGTTATAGGAATTATTGGCGGTGTTGCAATTATGGTATTACCAACATTAAAAGATGCCTATGAAGAACACGTATTTGAAGCCCGCGCAAAGTCAACATATAATATTCTAAAACAAGCTGTCGCATTATCAAAATATTCCGGTGACAGATATTATGGAGGGGATTCGGAAGTATTTTTTAACAGATATATAAAAAATAGCATACAACTTTCAAAAATATGCGGAACTTCACATGCAGAATGTACGAGCGATATTTATGCTTCTAATAATTTACGCGAAACTAATATAGACGATAATGCCTATTTAAAGGCAAAATACTCATTCAAATTAAACAACGGCGCAAGTGTGCGTATAAGTAAGGTTGCAAGTGGTCTGGCGGGATCCCTTGGTATAGAATCATTATCGGAGAAGCAGAATGATATTCTACTTATAACATTTGATACAAACAGTGAAACAGAACCAAATATTTTAGGATTAGATGTTTTTGTAACATATTGGAATGGCAGAGAACTTCTCCCATTGGGCAATCGTGCAAGTGCAAAAAATGTTAATGAAAATTGCACAACAGATAAAAATACTTCTTGTACGGCCAATGGTTATGATTGCGGCACATATTGTCTGCAATATATGATAGATAACGGCTGGAAAATAAAACAAGAATTAAAAGATGCATTCTTGTAATAGCATTCATACTGTGATAATATCGTTGTATGGAAAGAAATGAATTTATACAGGCAAAAAGAATAGTCATTAAGCTCGGCACGAACGTTTTAAGAGGAGATAACGGTTATATTTCCCTGCCAAGAGTTTATACATTTATTGAAGATATTGCAAACCTTGTCAAATCAGGTAAAGAAGTTATAATAATAACTTCCGGTGCTGTCAGTATGGGTAAAAAACGGCTCAACCTCGAAGACACCAAAGGTACAGCCCTGAAACAGGCGTGTGCTGCTATCGGACAGAGCAAATTGATGTCAATTTATGAAAACGGTTTTGACACATACGGTTTGACTGCCGCTCAAATTCTTTTAACAGAAGACGATTTCTCCGTAAGAGAACGCTATCTGAGCCTTAGAATAACATTTAACAAACTTCTTGAACTCGGGACAATTCCTGTAATAAACCAAAACGACACAGTTTCAACACTTGAAATCGCACCGCGTTATATTGAAGAAGATATGCAAGTATGTTTTTCAGATAACGATAAACTTTCTGCCCTTGTAGCCAGTGAGCTTGATGCAGATTTACTTGTAATTTTATCTGATATAGACGGACTGTATGATTCAAATCCTAAAACAAATCCTGATGCAAAATTTATAAAATGCGTAGAACAAGTTGATGATCATATATTGGCTTTAGCTTCCGGAGCATCGGAAGGCGGCAGAGGAGGAATGGAAACAAAACTTCAAGCCGCACAAATGGTTACAAGATATGGCGGTAAAATGCTTATTGCAAACGGAAAAATTCCGTATGTTATAAAAAGAATTTTTGAAGGTGAAGATTTAGGGACAATGTTTTTGCCAACAGATGAAAACATGCCTGATAAAAAACGTTGGATTGGTTATGCAACAAATATTATAGGCAAAATTGTTGTTAATGATGGCGCTAAAAAAGCGCTGATAGAAGAAGAAAAGAGTCTTTTACCTATCGGCATTATACAAATAAAAAACACCTTTAGAAAAGGAGATGTTGTATCAATTTTAGATGAAAACAATGTCGAATTTGCAAGGGGAATGGTAAATTACGATTCAGAGTCCTGCAAAAAACTTCTGGGACGCCATTCTGATGATATATTATCAATTTTAGGACACAAAAATTATGATGCTATCATTACAAGGGATAATATAACAATATTGTAAATAATTCCCTCTCCGGTCGGGAGAGGGTTAGGGTGAGGGTTATATCACAATGGATTTTATAGAAATTGCCAAATCAGCAAAACAAGCCTCTTTAGAAATTGCGGGGGCAGGTGTAGAAGTTAAAAACAAAGCTCTTGAAGCTATTGCAAAAGCTTTTGAAGAAAATAAATCAGAAATATTTGAGGCTAACAATCATGATTTAGAGCAGGCAAAAATTCTTGTTGAAGAAGGTAGACTTGCTAAATCAACATTCAACAGGTTAAAGCTTGACGAAAACAAAATGCGCGATATGATTCAAGGAGTTCGTGATATTGCAAAACTTCAAGATCCTGTAGGAAAAGTTTTATTAAAAAGAGAACTTGATAAAGATTTAGTATTAACCAAAGTTTCATGCCCGATAGGTGTTTTGGGAATAATTTTTGAGGCAAGACCGGACGTAATTTCTCAAATTTCATCACTTGCTATCAAATCTTCGAATGCTGTTATTTTAAAGGGCGGAAAAGAATCCATTAATACAAATAAAAAAATTATGGAAATTATGAATAACGCACTCCAAACAGTTTCTGAATTTCCCAAAAACGTTGTACAACAGGTATTTACACACGATGACATTTCTCAAATGCTAAAATGTGATGAATACATAAACCTAATTATTCCTCGCGGCGGGAACAAACTTGTTAAGTACATAAAAGAGAATACAAATATACCTGTTTTAGGTCATGCAAGCGGTATTTGTCATATTTTTACAGATAAAAGCGCCGATATAGATGAAGCGATAAAAATAATTGTCGATGCTAAAACTCAATACCCGAGTGCTTGCAATGCTGTTGAAACACTTTTAATTCACAAAGATTTTCCGCAAAAAAATGAACTTTTAGCAGCACTTCAGCTTAATGAGATAGAACTTGTTCAAGATCCTGAAAATTGGGACACAGAATACGGAGACAAAATTTTATCCATAAAAACAGTAAATTCATTAGATGAAGCAATAGAACATATAAATAAATACGGTTCAGGTCATACAGATTGCATCATAACAAAAGATGCTCAAAATGCAGAAAAATTTATGAATAATGTAGATTCAGCAGGAGTTTATTGGAACGCATCCACAAGATTTGCAGACGGATTTAGGTACGGATTTGGTGCAGAAGTAGGAATTTCAACAAACAAAACGCACGCAAGAGGCCCTGTCGGCTTGGAAGGTTTGACAATATACAAATACAAACTGATAGGAAACGGACATATTGTCGATGAATATGTTAAAGGATTAAAACAATTTCACCACAAGGATATTTAAAGAATGGAGAAAACAATGGATATAAAAACAGTTATTCTGGCGGCAGGTAAAGGCACAAGGATGAAATCCGAAACAACACCAAAGGTTTTGCACGAAATCATGGGCAAAACATTACTTGGTTACGTATTAGATAACGTTAAAAATATATCCAATGAAAATTATGTTATAGTCGGTCATCACGCAGAAGAAGTAACAAATTTTGTTGAAAAAAACTACGCTAATACTAAAACAATATTGCAATCCCCGCAGCTTGGTACAGGCCATGCGGTTTCTATGGTTTGCCCGCAGCTTGAAAACTATAATGGACTTGTTTTGATTTTATGCGGAGATACCCCTCTTATTAAAGAAGATACCTTAAAAGAATTTGTAGAATTTCACAAAACGCAGAATTCTGATTTGACTGTAATGAGTACTATTTTTGAAAATCCTACAAATTACGGCAGAATTATCCGCGCCAAAGACAATTCCGTTGAATGCATTGTGGAAGAAAAAGACGCAACTCAAGCGCAAAAAGCTATTAAAGAAGTCAACGCAGGAATATATTGCCTTGATTGGGGAAAAATCAAAAATGCTTTTGCTCAATTAAAGAGCAATAATGCTCAGGGTGAATATTACTTGACAGATATTATTGCTTGGGGAAAAACAAACAATTTAAATGTTAATGCATATATTTTAGAAAACAGTGATGAGATATACGGAATAAATTCGCGTTCAAACCTTGCCACTGCCGCAAAAATTATGAATAAACGCAATTTGAATAAATATATGGAAGAAGGAGTTACGATAGTTGATCCAGATTCAACATGGATTAGTGAAGATACCCAAATCGGCCAAGATACAATTATTTACCCTGCAACATATATAGAAGGTAAAAATATTATTGGCAAAAACTGCAAAATCGGACCTTGCGCTCACTTAAGAGGAGAAGTTGAAGTCTGCGATAATATTAAAATCGGAAATTTTGTTGAAGTTAAAAAGGCAAAAATAAATTCCAATACAAACGTTGGTCATCTATCATACATTGGAGATAGTGAACTTGGTTCAAACGTTAATATAGGTGCAGGTACAATTACTGCAAACTATGATCCGCTATCAAAAACAAAATCAAAAACAGTACTTAAAGATAATGTAAAAATAGGTTCAAATTCCGTGCTTGTTGCTCCTGTTGAAGTTGAAGAAGGTGCGAATGTAGGCGCCGGTTCAATTATAACCAAAAATGTACCGGCATGGGCTCTTGCTATAACCCGTTCACCTTTAAAAATCTTGAACAATTGGGTTAAAACTAGATTGAAATAATTATAAGTTAGTTAAGTTTGATAAGTTCATATAGGTTTATTTAGTTTATTTATAATATGCCTGAATTTTTATTATTTCTGAATCCTTGTAGAGAACTTCATACTTAGCAAACCTATCCTACTTATCCTACCTATCAAACATCCGACTCTCATTTTTAAACATGTGTCTAATAGTATTTTTCAAATTTGACTGTAATATATGCATGATAAGTGTGAAAAAGAAAGGGATACATATTATGGAATTTACGGAAAAAGAATATGACTTTAACCCTCAAATTCAAATGAGAAGAATTCGCATCTTAAAAAAAATTTTAGGCATTGAAGATTCAGATTTAGATGTAAGTGAATTGGAATTACAAAATGTAATAGAAGAAATTTATTAATTTTGACTTTAAACAAAACATCATTATATACATGCCAAACGCTCATATAAACGGATGATTTTTCCCAAAAAAATTGAGATTTTGGGTACAAATGACCGATAATAGGAGTATAAAAGAAGGTAGTTATAATGAGATTAAACGGCGGAATTTACTACAATTACAACGGTTTAACCACATCAATAAGAGCAATGCACTTGCAGAGTGTGCTTTTAGAAATGCGGAATGAAAACGTTGGCGGTTTTGACAAAATAGGCTATCAGAGAAAAGAACCTGTTGTATCCTCTTTTACGGAATATATGGGTGTAAATGCTCTTTCTGAAACGATAGATGATAAAGTAGGACGTATTGGTATTTCGGGGAATCCTT
>CADCKD010000020.1 GCA_902801985.1 uncultured bacterium
CGTTCTATATTCGGCATTGCAGTGAAGGTATCTGCATGTTCAAATACATAATTGAATGTTTGGTTTAATGTTGATTGTGCGGCTGCTTGCATTGTTACAGGACTTACCAGGACTGATGGATTAAAATTATCGGCAGGATTACTCGAAGAAGCTCTATCAAAAACAAAATAACCTGCATCATCCCTGTTTTCATATCTTACTTTGTATTTATAAATAGGAGAATATACAGTTGTTTGACTAGCTTCAGGCAAATCTCCCACTGTAGATACCACATTATCTTTTAAACCCGGTTGAGCAAAATAGATCTCTGCGCTTTTTGCTTGTGTATCAGATAATATATTCATTCCTACAACATTTAAGTTACCGGTATGAACACCATAATTATCTGCAGTAAATCTATCCATTGTTAAGCTTGCTAAGTCCACATCAGCCACCAAGTTTGTATCACCATTAACAGTTAATGAATTTAATGCACTAACTCCTACTTGATTGTTTATCATATTCAACGTACCGGAATTTAACACTAAATTATTACCGTTCAAGACATCATCTCGTGCACTTAAATTTAATGTTGCATCTGACAATGAAACATTTGCCATTCCCAAAATATTGTTATTCAAATATACATTTCCACTTCCATCACCGGTAAAAGCTACTTTATACCCGCGAGTACCATTAATTTGGTCGTCAATTACATACTGACCGCCATTTTGCGTATCTACATCTAATGTTGCAGATGAAGAGGCCATATAAATAGCTTCCGGACGGGTTCCATTTTTATCTTCTATATAATTGCCTGTTATGTAATTAGTTTTATTATCAGCCTGTAAAATTACATTATTTGTGCTATATATTGCGCCAGCTAAAGCTTTGCTATTTGTTGATTTTGCATAATTGTCTACAAAGGAAGCATTGATCAACTTCGGAGTAGTTGCATTATATAGTGCACCACCCAAAGCATCTCCTTTAGCTTCTACATGGTTCGCATAAAAATTAGATTCTATAACACTTTGATTAATTGCTCTTATATCTCTAAGATACAAAGCACCACCATGAGCATAAGTGGAGTTCGCTTTTACGTAATTGCCTATAAAATTGCCCTTTAAATAATTCAAACTTGAATATGAAGACGAATTACCATATACCGCAATAGCACCTCCTATACCACAAGCACCTTCTCCATGATTATTTATAAAATCACCCTCAATACTCTTAACAGTGGTGTACCCCATAGCAATTGCACTACCATATACCTGTTTTTGGGCTCTCAAATAATTACCTATAAAATCACCTTTTATACTATTTGAAGAACCATAATAATATTTGATAGCACCTCCACCAGCATCACTCGCAGATGCAATACTACCATTATTTATGAATAGCCCTTCTATGCTTTTTACAGAAGAATATTCTAACATAAGAGCACCACCCTCACTTCCACCTGAAGAAGTTTTGGCGATATTATAATTCCCGATATAATTACCTGATATAGAATCCAACGAACTTTGATACGCCCATATAGCACCTCCAGTAGAATTAACAGTTGCAGAGGTATAATTATTTACAAAATCCCCAACAACATTTTTTACCTCCGAATTATTAATCGCAACTGCACCACCCTGAACGGCATTTCGGGAATCAGTTGTAGTTAAAGAATTATTTATAAAATTAGCATTTATGGTAGATTGACTTGGATTTTCTAAAACGCCACCCCTGCCGAGCCCACTAACAACTTTTTGGTTATTGGCATAATTTGGAACAGAATTATTTACAGTATATTTATAATATCGTGTATCAGTATCGAAAAGATTCACCTCTATTGAATTATTAGTCTTAGCAGAAACCTCATTATATATAATGCCGGTATTTGAAGATAAATTATTTGTATTTACATCTAGTTTATAAAAATTACTTTCACCATTTTCTATAACACGAAAATTATAATCACTTTCTGATGAAGAATGAATTGTATATGCAGCATCATCACCCAATGTTGGGACAACATCAGCGGAATACGATGCTTGACCTAACAATGTCGTTAACCCAGCCAACGCAGCTACTGATAAAGCTTTTGTAAATCTAAATCCTTTTTCATTAAGAGAGCTATTCATATCGCACATCCTTTCATGACTACGTTATTGTTTATAACGATAGTTTTAAAGAAGTAAATTTATATCCTCGGGTAAGTGTCTTTATATTTATTAGTATATACTTTAGGATATATTAATTATAACTCTGTTTAATTAATATTTCAACCCTTTATGATTAATAAATTATAATATTATAACTCTTAAGAATTAATGATTATTAAACAAAAAAGAGATGACTTTCGTCATCTCTTTTTTTATATTCAATCTTAAACTTTTCTTTTACGAGCAGCTTCAGATTTGTGTTTTTTCTTTACGCTTGGCTTTTCATATCTTTCACGTTTTTTAACTTCAGAAAGAATACCGGCTTTTTGGATTTTCTTTTTGAAACGTCTTAAAGCGCTTTCGATACTTTCGTTTTCGCCAACTTTAACTTCTGCCATTTATATTTTCACCACCTTAATAGCTTATTTGTACTCAACAAATATATAATAAATCAAAAAAAAATTCAAGTTTTAGACTAAATTATAATTTTTTATTGATTTTATCAATTATTTTTAAAACTTGAGTCTGCAAATTTTCATAATCTCCGTTATTATCTATCACGTAATCCCAATCTTTGATATGGTCAAGCCCGACTTCTGTTACATCATCTTCACCGACCAAATCTCCTCTTTGAGCTCTCACATCACGTGAAGCTTCTATTCTTATTGTTATTGCGCCGGCATTTTTAAAGATTTCGTATTCATGCGGGACTCTAACATCCGTAACAATAATATTACCAGCTTGTTCTAATATTTTATACAACCAGTAATCAGGACTCTGTTCTCTGCCCCAATTTCCAAGAGCAATCAAATCCGCACGGTAGAAAGATTTATTTTGCTCAATTTGTTCATAAGTCAATCCTTTTTGGACGGCGTAAGTGTGTTTGATAATATCCCCCATCGCACAGCGCTTAAAATCAGGCATCAAATCAAGCATAATTTTTGCGGCCGTGTCTTTGCCGGAATACTGCTTACCTGAAAATATTATTATCTTATCTGCCATAATCTTGCTCCTATAATGCTCGCTCTAGATAATAACACAAAGAAAATTTATTAAATTTAAAAATACTGTTTTACATAATCAATAATGCCTTGAGCATATGAATAATCATATAGAGGAAAAGCTATAACATTTTGGAAATTACTTTCGGTATTCTTATCCCACAAACGCAAAAGCGTAAATCCCCCTTTTGATAATATATTCAAAAACTCCTCATCTTCGCACATAAAAGGGTAACAGTAAGGAGCAAAATTAGATTCGAAATCGAGTCGTAATAAATTATGTTTGCCCAAAACTTTGGAATATTTTTTATACAAAATTCTGCGGATATTTTTATCCCCTGCAAAATCAATATTTTTCATTTGACTTGCAACCAGTGGAGATATTGTTTTTATTTGAGTTTCCTTATTTAACCTAAGCTCATTTTTAACAAATAAATCATAATCTTCATTCATATACACCGAAGGCAAACTCAAATCATCTTCTTCAAAAGTTTCATCTAAAATTTTTTCGCAGAATAAATACGCCCCGTTTTGAGCTTTGAAAAACTTCCTCAAAGAATTAAAACTCGCAAGTCCTATAGGCTCACAATGAAAATCATGAGTATTATCAACAATTAAATTAGGATATTTAGCGGCTAAATTTATACAATTTTTCCTGCATAAACCAAAATAATTTATATATAATACAAAGGAATTAGGAGGAAAATCACACACAGGAAGCATATTTTTATCAATATGATAAAAATGAATTTTACAATTTTCCTGTCTTATAGCTTGCCATATTGTTTCACAAGAGTAATACGGAATAAAAATTTCTTTTATTCCGTATGCTCTTATAATATATTTCAAACAATTACGCGCAAGATTTAGTTTTAACACTCTCTGTTATATGCCTCAAAAAATTCTCTTAACAATTCCTGCCCCTTAATCATTGTTTTGTAATCTACATATTCGCGAGCAGAATGCATATTACATACCGTTGCCAAACCAATCAAATACGGTGAGAATTTTTCACCTTTAGCATTTGTTTTATTAGCATAAATATGAGTTTCAGCCCCTGCGTGGAAGGATGAAATTTCAGGAGTTACCCCTATTTTCTTTGCCACCGTCTCAAATAATATCGGCAAATACTCATCCTCATTTTTTTCAAACATTGGCATTTTAACAGTAAAAGTAATCTGCGCTTTTGCAATACCTTCATATTTTTTGTTAAAGACATCAACAGTATACCGCATACCGTTAATAAGTTCGTCTTCTTTTGCTTTATTAGAGCTTCTGATTGAATATGTTGCATGGGCATTTGTATTTATAACATTTGTAACTTTCAAATCTCCGGCAACTATACCACCAATATTACATGAAGTAACAACTTTGCCGTCTTCAGAATAGTAGACCCCTTGAGGAAGCTCTGAAACCAGATCTGCAATCAATTTTGCAGCATTCTCTCTGGTATTATCTCCGATATCATTGCCTGAATGGCCGCCCTTAGGAGCTTCAAGCGTTAAATCTACCATTACATAACTTGCGCCGGCTATCAAGCATTGTCCCAGCGCATCACTATCCAATACTAGAACATACTTTGAGTTTATTTTATTGAAATCGGTATTCTTAATTCCGGTCATACCGTCTTCTTCATCACGAGTAAAATGGATTTCCAAACCTCCGTGCTTTAAATCTTTTCTTTTTACGAGTTCTTTTGCAAAAAACAGCGCATTGGCAACCCCTGCCTTATCATCAGCACCAAGAGTCCGACCTTTAGCCTTAATCAAATCGCCATCCAAAAACACGTCAACAGGAGAATCATCCCCAATAACATCCACGTGAGAAGACAATAATATAGGTTCCTTTGCAGGGTCAGTCGCCGGAACATTTATATATATATTTTTATAATCATCCTGTTCGCAATTTAAATTATTATTTTTACAGTAATTACAAATCCAATCTAAAACCTTTTCTTCCTGTCTTGAAGGTGAAGGTATTTGAGCCAGTGTACAAAACAAATCAACAAGTTCATTCTCTTTTCTTAATTCCGTAATATCCATGTTTGCTCTCCGATTATTAACACAATGATATGATAACATATTATTTGATAATAGTTAAATAAAACTTGCAAAAAATTTTTTTTCGGGGTTTAATAATTGTACTCACATCCTCAAAGTGATACGTGCAAAGTCATTAATTGCACAAAATTCAAAGGAAAGGTAAAGTAAAATTATGGCAAATATTAAATCTGCTAAAAAAAGAGTGTTAATAGCTGAAGCAAACAGACAAAGAAATGTAGCTTTCAAATCTTCTATCAAAACAGCAATCAAGAAAACATTAGAACTAGCTGGCGGTAAAGATAAAGAAGCATTAAATACATCTCTTTCTAAAGTATATCAACTATGCGATAAGGCTGTTGTAAAAGGTATTTTGCACAAAAATACCGCTGCAAGAAAAAAATCAAGATTAGCACTTGCAATAAAAAAATTAACAGAAAAGTAATTTTTGAATTTTACTAATCAAGAGTAGGAAAGAAGCCTCAACAGGCTTCTTTCTTTTTTAATATTTTATAATATATGCCCGGGGGGAATCAAACCCCCGACCTTGAGCTTCGGAAACTCACGCTCTATTCTACTGAGCTACGGGCACATAACAGATATATAAAAGGCGGTTTATCACTAAACCGCCTTAATTATAATATAACAATAAACTATTTTCTATATAACATATCTTCCGCATTAATCGGTTGTCTTGATTGCTCATCAGCCTCAAAGAACGGATATGGACGAATACCTATCATTACAGCAACAACAGAACTCGGGAAAATTTCGGCAGCATTGTTCAATTCTTTTACTGCACTGTTATAAAATCTTCTTGAAGCAGCAATATGTTCCTCAACTTCAGAATATGTTTGCATTGCTTGCATCATCATATTATCAGCCTTTAATTGAGGATAATTTTCCACATTAACAAGTAACTGACCCATTTTTGAAGCAATAGCATTATCAAGTTGTATTTTTTCAGAAATTGTATTTGCATCAGCACGCAATTCTGACGCACGCGATCTTAAAGCAGTAATTTCTTCAAAAAGTCCTTTTTCATGTTCCATATATCTGTTTGCAATAGTTAATATATTAGGAATTAAATCATAACGCTTTCTTAATTGAACATCTATACTGCTCATAGCTTCTTTTACATTGTTTTTCTTTTGAATAACCTGAACATAAATTGAATAAAGGAAAACTAATGCAACAACTACAACAACTCCTAAAATAATTAATTTCATTTTTTCATCATCCTTTCAATAAATAACCAAATCATATTATAACATATTTTTTAAACGTTTACAATCCTAATTTTCACCACCAAGAACTATTGTAAAATCTGACTCTGCACACATATAATTGGCAGGTTCGTAAACAAATTGCTTTGATTTAACAGACGGGACTTCTTTTTTCAATGCCGCATAATAATCAATTGTCGCATAATCAGAATGTGCTATAAACTGAGAATGAACGGAGCTGGAGGTTCCGGAGCACACAACTTTTATACCATTATTTGTTAAATCAAGTTTTAATTCCTCTGCTTCTGCACTTTTATCAGGAGTACTCATAATACTCGCTGTATAATATTCTTTTTCAACTTTTGGTCTTGAACGATATATCAATCTGTCAACAACTTTTTGAGTTTGCTCGGGATCTAAAATCCAATAACTTATATACCCGTGTTGATTAGGCCCTCCTGGAAGCATTGCAACTTCAATATTATCCATATCGAAATGAGTGGCAAGCGTTGCATACTGAGTCATTTCATATGGAGTCATATCAGTTTTTACATATTTATTAACAACAGAAACAATTTTAGGTATTTTTACGATAGTTTCAGGCTTTTTTAAATCAGCAAGCAAACCGCGTAAAAACCACTGTTGTCTTTTCGTACGGCCTATATCACCCATCGCATCATGACGAAATCTTAAATATTCAACAACATCATTTTCTGACAGATGATGATGCCCTTTTGTAAAGTTTATATGTAAATTACCTGCATAATCATCATAGTGCATATTTTTTTCTACATAAATATCAACACCGCCTAATGCCTTGACGACCTCTCGAACACCTGCATCGTGGAACATTATATATCTGTCAACTTTTACCCCTAAAGAGTCTTCCACTGTTTTGATAGTCATCTTAATGCCGCCAATAGCGTGTGCTGCATTTATTTTTTCAGTCCCTTTGCCATTAGGTAAAAAGACTTTACTGTCTCTTGGTATGGAAATCGCGTTAATTGTTTTCGTCCTAGGATCTATGTTCATTAAAATCATAGTATCCGTCCTTGTACCATTCCACAAATCAGAATCCGGTCCGTTTGAATCCACACCGAGTAAAAGAATATTCTCTCTGCGCGGTCCGAAAGGAAAAACAAATTCCGGCGAATTTTTGGAACTGTTACCCCTTGATAATTTAGAAAATACCTTTGAGATAAAAGATTTTTCACCAAAAAGCTTATTTAAAGAATCCTGAGTACCTGCAAACATGAAAATTGATGATAAAGCAAGAACAAAAATCAAAAACATTAGAGATAATATTTTTCGAAAAGACGATGCACCGGATTTAACACGTCTGCGTGCATAGTTTTCATAAGGGCTTCTAGCTTTATATATTCCTTGGGGGCGTCTTACACTGCGGTAATGCCTGTTATTATCTCTTATCATAAATTATTCTCTGTGAATTGCTTATCATAATTATTTTACAATAAATTATTAAAAATAAATACCTTAAAAAAAGTATATTTTTAATAATTTAATAAAAAAATTAAGTATTTTTAAATTAATTTACAAAATTTTACAAAAAAAATCTGCTATAAAAATAGTAAAATTTATACAAAATTAATACATTTAAAACAAAAAAATATGATTAAATTCCTCGTTACATTTAAATAATCGTATTATTAGAAAAATATTCAAAAACTAATCTTTACAAAAACTTTACATGAGGCAAAAAAAAGGCAATTTTTAATTTTCACCGCTTTTAAATGACATGTACTTTGGTTATAATAAAAAAGCTCAGTAGTAGAAACAAAAACAAAATATGATTACAAAAGTAGAATTAGGAAGTGTATCAAAGAATAATCCCCAAATAAAAGGCTCAACAAAGGGTCAAAATTTGGGAGCACCAAATTTTACAGGACTTGGAGAACTTGCACTAAAAGGTATCCAGTACTGTGAACAATATCCTATGGTTAACGTTTCTGTTTTGGATTTGTCTACTGCTATTCTTCCAAGAACATTCTTTGAGACATTCATTGGTTCAAAACAAAAAGATGAAAACGGAAAAGAAAAAAGAAAATTAAATATATTTGGCGGCTTTGAAGCATTTAGAAGAGAATTCTCCGGATTATTTATCAACTGTCTTATCCCTAGTTTTGTTGTTATAGGAGTTGCGAAGCTGTTAAATAAGCCTATTATGGGTGATTTTAATAAGTCTAATTTAACACGCTCCTGGGCAAACAGCGAAGTGTTGAATAAGGTTCAAAAATACTTCTTATCCGCAAAAGGTGACAATAAAGAAGAAAAAATCTTAAATACTGTTAAAGATTTGTTTGCAGATATTGAAGGCGTTGACGGAGATATTTCTAAAGGCGGACTTAAAAAATTCAAAGACATTTTCGCCGGCAAAAATGAAAAAGAATATAATGAAGCTCTTGAGAATTTTGCAAAAGATATTCTTCAAGATAAGCCATCTAAAAAATACACTAAAGATTTATATAAGTTTTTAGTTGGGCAAACCGGTATCGCAGAAAATATAAGATTTGCCGGAGACGAAAAATTCTCAACAAGCAGCTTATCTCACATTTGTGACAGCTTAGGTGACGTTCTTCACGGAATTGCAAAAGAAGGAATTACTAACGACGCTGATAAAGTCGGTGCATACTTTAAAAAAGCAACAAAACTTGTAAATGCTAAAAGTGCAATTGGACTTCTTGGTGTAATTATCCCTCTTGCAATTTCAGCCCAGCCTATTAACAGATGGATTACACATAAGTTATCAGGCAAAAAAGGTGCACCAATATATAATGATGACCAAGAAAATCACTTAACAAAAAAAGAAAAATCTAAATTAAATAAAGAAAAATTATTTGCGGTTCCTTTAATGTGGGCAGTTGCAGGCTTGTCAATGCTTATGGACAGACCATCTTTAGGGATGTTCCAATTTAAAGGATTGTTCCCTACAATGGATCAGGCAAGACTTATTTCTGCAGCGACATTCTCAAGCAGAATTGCAGCTTCAGAAGACTCAAATGAACTTAAGGAAAGCACCATAAGAGATATTGCGACATTTTCAAGTTTCTATTTCTTAGGTGACTATGCTGCGAAAGCAATTGCAACAGTACTTGAGAAATACACCGGAATAAAACTTATTAACAGATTAAAAGAGAAAAATCCTAACGCAAGTATTGCACAAAAATTCTGGGATTGGGCTAAACACACAACAATGAAATCTACAGATGAATTAAAAGCAATAACAGATACTTCAAAGAGATTAAAAGCTAAAAATTTACGTGCAACATGCCAGCTTGGCAACTTGGCATTCTCATTGCTATCATTAGGGATATTTATTCCATTATATACACGAACCCAAACTAACAAAAAAAGACAACAACAAATGGAACGTGAAGCACAAGCACGAACATCCTCAGCCTCATTCACGAGCCTAGCGCCGATATCACCGGCATTCAGATCTTTTTCGTTAGTACAAAATAAAAATAAGGAAGTAAAATAAATGAGAATACAAAATAATATAAATATACAACAACCAATACAAATAAATAATAACAACCGATTTAAACAACACGCAGCAAATAAACAGAACCCTAATTTTACCGGTATAGCTGATGTTGCTCTCAATTATTTGGATACAAGCCCTGCGTGGGGTGCAGTTGCAGTAGATTTACTATGTATGGTACTACCTAGAACATTAACAGACTGGATTAAACGAGGTACTGAAGCCGGCGTTGAAACAGGCAGACGTGAAGGTATGGGTACGTTCAACCACTCAATGATTGGTGTTTATGCTGTTGGAGCAGGATTAGCACTTGCTGCCGGAATAAATAAAGCTTTCGGTTTGAATAAAAAAGAAATCGCAAATATGTTTATTGATTCAGAAACAATGGATCTTCACGGACAAATTTGGGACGAAAAACTAAAAGCAGCAAAAACAAATCCTGAAGTAAATCCTCTGAAAGGATATTTAACAGATGTATTTAAAAATTATGAAGCTCTGAGTCCTAAAGAAGACGGCAAATGGGTAAGATTTAAACCTGAACAAATTGATGACGTAGTCAAATTACTTGAAAACGAAATTAATACCAAAGGTAAAGCAATTACAAAAGAAAATAAATCTATTATCAGAAATAAACTGGTTTCAGCACTTGGAGTAGAAAATAACTTTAGAATTATCGCTCCTGAAGGTGAAAAAGCTCACACTTCTCGCTATACAATTGATTCTATCGTAGATAACGCTTACAAATTAGGAAAGGCATTTAATGAAGATAAAGTTAAAAATGCTTTCTTTGATGCTGTAAGTACCGCTGATAACAAATTCTTAAAAGCAATGAAGAATTTAAACCTAAGACGTTCTGTTATAGGTTTAGCTATGGCAACAGCCGTTGGTTTATCCGCACAGCCATTAAACATGTACTTAACTAAGAAAAAGACAGGTACAACAGGATTTGTTGGAGGCGGAGAAGAAGACAAATCTGCGGCATTTAAAGCTAAAAAATCATTAGCTTCACTTCTTTTCGGAGCTTTTGCATTATCAACTATCGGCAATCCGGTTAAACTTGTATCAAATCCGAAAGAATTATTGAAACAACTTCAATTTAAAGGATACACACCAACCATAAAACAATTTAAATTTGTATATGGTTTAACAATCATGTCAAGATTACTATCTTCCCGAAATGATAATGAATTGAAAGAATCAACAATTAAAGACTTCTTGGGATTTGCAAGCTGGTTAATTTTGGGTAATTTTGTTCAAAAATTAGTTGCTCAAAACCTTGACCCAACATTACTAAAACGTGACGGCAAAGGTATTGTAAATTGGATTAGAAATTCTGTACTAAAAACAAGAGAAGAAGTCCTTCATGAAGGCTTAGGAAAAGACGTATTCAAAGACGGCAAAGCATTAAATCTTAACGAAATGATTAAAGCCGCATCTAATAATAAAACCGTTAAAAAGCAATTAAGAATTTTAACGGGTGCACAATTTGCCGGATATTTGTATTCAGCATTGGCACTGGGAATTGGTATTCCGAGATTAAACATATATCTGACGAAACGCAGAATGGCAAAAGAAGCTGTTCAACAACCAAAACAAGAACAAACATTTACAAGCAGTAATAACAATGAGAATACTAATTACATGTTAAAACCTGAAAACATCAAATTCTTAAGCCAATTTGGTGGCAAGAGTCTAATTGCGGAATGATATTAAGAATTTATAAAAACATGTTATATTAATATATTAATAGTATAATCTTTTAGAGGGATTAATATATGCAAAATACTATTGAAAGAAAAACTATTAAAAATATTGATTTTAACTGTGATTTAGCACAAAGTTTCGGAATATATAAAAACAGTTCGGAATATGATCTATTGGATTATGTTAGTTCTGTAAATATATCATGCGGGTTTCACGCAGGAGATCCAATGTCTATAAAAGAAGCCCTGCTCAGGGCAAAAGAAAAAAATGTTGTAGTAGGGGCGCACATTGGTTATGACGACATTCAGGGGTTTGGATACAGACAAATGGATATGGATTCTGATGAATTAGAAGCGCTTGTTATGTACCAAGTCGGTGCTTTGATGACTTTTGCGAAAGCATATAATATGGAAATTGAGCACGTAAGACCGCATGGCGCTATGTATCGCAAAGCAATGGAAGACTTTGAGACCTCAAGAACAATTGCTCGTGCGATTAAAAAATGCTCAAAGTGGCTTGTATATTACGGAGCAACAGGCGAAAATCTTGCAAAGGTAGCGGAAGAAGAAAATATACAAGTTGCCCATGAAGTTCACCTTGAAAAAATGTATGATGAATTTGGCAATATTGTATTTAACGCAAAAGATTTAGAAAATACAGATTTATCTATTCAGAGATTAAAAGATTTATTACATAATTCAAGAGTTTCAAACAATCTTGGAGAAAAGACGATTGTAGAAGCAGATTCAATCCATTTTTCTAACAAAATTTCAAATGCCAAAGAACTAATAATTCAAGCAAATGAAATCACTACACCACTGCCTTACAATTATAAAAACGCAGCAAAATCAGGTTGGGTTGAATAGTTTATGGCATTTACTTATTTTGTAAAGGGATATGTATGAAAAAAATAAAAATTCCAAAACAAGTTGGCTGGCTAATACCGGGATTACAAGTAAAAAGATGGTTTGCAATGATTTTTGCAGGCGCTGTGTTGATGACAATTGGGATATTAATTTTAATTGATATAAAACCAATTTTTTACACAATGCAATTTATCAGTAAAATAGCCACAAAAATTTCGACAGAATGGCTGGCATTTGGTATAGTAATGTTTGGTGCAGCAATATTTTTCAAAGGCTGGAGAAAAACAAATCTTTCAATACTTGATATCGAAGATGACAGAGAAAAAGATATTCTTTTAGAAAATTTATACAGAAGAAGAAAATTAAACAGGGGGCCAAGAATTGTAGCAGTAGGAGGCGGAACTGGTCTTTCAATGCTTCTGAGCGGCATCAAAAACATAACAAACAATATTACAGCAGTTGTTAGCGTTGGTGATGACGGAGGGAGCTCCGGCAGATTGAGAGAGTCCTTAGATATTTTACCTCCGGGAGATATCAGACACTGTATGACGGCTTTAGCTGATGACGAAGATTTAGTTACTAAACTTTTTAAATACCGTTTTAAAAACGGAGAAGGCTTAGAAGGTCATAGTTTTGGGAATTTATTTTTAACTGCAATGTGTGCAATTACAGGTGATATGGCTTCAGCAGTGAAAGCCAGTGCAAACGTAATATCCATAAGAGGAAGAGTACTGCCTTCAACTCTTGATGATATGAAACTTGTCGCAGAAATGGAAGATGGGAGAATAGTCCACGGAGAATCCACCATTCCTGAAGCAGGAGGAAAAATAAAAAGGCTTTTCTCAGAACCTTCTGATTGCAAAGCATTACCTGAAGTTATCGACGCAATAAGAAATGCCGAGCTGATAATACTTGGGCCTGGAAGTCTTTATACAAGTGTCATTCCAAACCTTTTAATAAAAGAGATTTCAAAAGAAATTGCGAACTCTAAAGCTAAAAAAATCTATGTCTGCAATATAATGTCGCAACCGGGAGAAACTGACGGATATACAGTTTCTGACCACTTAAAAGCATTAATTAATCATTCAGGTTATAAAAAAATTGTTGATACTGTGTTAGTAAATAATTATATTCCGGAAAACCTTGCTGACAAATATCAAAAATCCGGTTCATACCCGATTACAGTTGATTTACCTGAAATCAAAAAACTCGGAATAAAAGTATATGCAAAAAATTTAGTAGAACCGGATAAAAACGGACTTGTAAGACACAGTTCAAGCAAAGTAGCAAGAAATATTTATTATTGGTTCAGAAAATCTCAGAGGTAAATTAGGAGTATACCGAATGGGCAAAATTACAGTAAGAACAATAAAAAAATTAAAAGAAAATAACGAAAAGTTCTCAATGTTGACAGCTTATGACTATTCAACCGCAAAATATATAGATCAAGCAGGCATTGATATTATATTAATAGGCGATAGCCTTGCAATGGTTGCTTTAGGGTATGAAAATACAAATAACATTGGCATTGATGAGATGGCAATATTCACAAAAGCAGTCGCAAGAGGGGCAAAATCAGCAATGATAGTAACGGATATGCCATTTATGAGTTATACTATTGATATTCCTGAAGCCTTGCATAACATTGGTAATATGATAAAATGCGGTGCCAATGCAGTAAAACTGGAAGGATGCAATGATTATATTCTTGAACTTGTAAAAAGATGCACTCAAATGGGAGTTCCCGTTATGGGGCATATCGGTTTTACGCCTCAATCCTTAAATGTTATAGGCGGTCACATTATTCAAGGCAAAAATGTTGATGCAACAATGCAATTACTTGAACAAGCAAAAAAATTAGAACAAGCGGGAGCATTTTCTGTTGTATTAGAAATGGTTCCGGAAGAAAGCGCCGAATACATTTCTAAGAATTTGGATATCTCGACAATTTCATGCGGCGCGGGAAGATATTGCGATGGCTTTGTAATGGTTTGTGATGATTTATTCGGCAAATATTCAGAATTTACACCAAAATTTGCAAGAAAATACGCAAACATGCAAGAATTAATCACAACTTCCACACAAAAATATATAGAAGATATTAAAAATAATAATTATCCAAATGAAAACGAAGTGTACAAATTAGCCCCTCAAGATGCCGCTGAACTTGAAAAATATACAAATAAATGTTTATGCTAGAATAGAAGCACAAGGGAATTTAGTATTATGGATTTTGATAAAGAAAAATTAGTTTCATATATTAATAAATTAAATACAAAAAAGATTTTGGTTATAGGTGATTTAGCATTAGATGAAATGATATACGGTGATGCGGAAAGAATTTCAAGGGAAGCACCTGTATTAATTTTACAACACACTAAAACAAAGCACATATTGGGCGGGGCATCAAACGCTGCTCACAATGCGGCAACACTAAACGGCTCTAATGTTGGTGTTATTGGTGTTATGGGCGATGATTACCATTCAAAATTCTTAGTTGATACTTTTAAACAAGCCGGAGTCGATTGCAGCGGGATTGTAAAAGACATAAACCGTAAAACCATTGTAAAAACAAGGATTTCCGGTTCTATAACAACATCTATAACTCAGCAAATTGTCAGAATTGACAGACAATCAAAAGGTTACATTTCAACAGAAACAGAAAATAAAATTATAGAAAAAATTGATGAATTGATGCCTATATATGACGGAATAATTCTATCAAATTACCATATAGGTACATTAACACCTAAAATCATCAAACATACAATTGAATTAGCAAACAAATTAGGAAAAACTTGCGTTGTTGATGCTCAAAAAGAATTAGAAACATACAAAAATATAACATCAATGACTCCAAACTTGCCGGATACAGAAAAATCTGTCGGATTTGAAATAAAAGATATTGAAGATTTAAAAAAAGCAGGAAATACCCTTTTAGAAAAAACAAACGCAAAATCAATTCTTATAACTTGCGGAGCAGACGGTATGTTTGTAACCAAACCAAATAATGATTTTACTAAAATACCTGTATTTAACAAATCAGAAGTATTTGATGTTACAGGTGCCGGAGATACAGTTACTGCCGTTTACACTTTAGCTCTTGCGTGCGGGATAGATCCTGTATATGCAGCAGTTATAGGGAATGTAGCTGCGAGTATTGTTGTACGTCAATTCGGTTGTGCAACAACTACAATATCTGAATTGCTTAATGCAGTAAAAGAATTATAGGGAGAGATAAATGAATAAATTTATGGAATTAATTAAAAAATTCAAAATAGTAGATGCAATTATTATAATATTTGTAATTGTTGCTCTATGTGTAGGGTATTCGACATACAAAGGATACAGACAAACAGCAGACAAACAAATTGAAGCAACTTCAAAAGTTTTATTTAACGTATATTTAAGAGGAGTAACTTTTACAGGAGAAAAACTTCCGATAGTTAAAGGAGATAAAACTTTTATTAGTATTCGAAATGTTCCTTATTCAGATTTAGAAATTGTTGATGTTAAAGCAGATAAAAGAAAAATCGTTTTGCCGTCACTGAATTCTAAACGAGTTGTAATAGTAGTAGAAGATGCTTCAATGCCTGATTTGTACGACGTTGTCGTAACCTTAACAGATACGGCCAAAATAACTAAAGACGGTGCAGTAGTGGGAGGAAATAAAATAAAAATGGGACTTCCTATTACTCTTGAAGGTGCAGAATACAAATTTACAGGTTCGGTATCAGATATAAAAGTAATTGATGCCGTTGATAATGAAGTTATAAATAAAGAATTAAATACAACAGATGATGTTCAATAAAATTTGTAATTTTTTCCAGAAAAAAACAACCTGGCTATACAATAACAGTCTGGTTTTACAGCGTATTGATGACGTAATATTGCCATTTATACTTTTGACCTTTGTTGTGTCAACATTTATGAGTTCTGATGCAATAGGATTTTTTGCAATTATTGTAATGTTTTTAACCATTGTAAAAATGTTCACAAAACCGAATTCAAAATATGAATTCCAAGGTTTTGAAATATGGTTAATTTTGTATTTTATGCTTGTTGTTGTAAGCCTTTTTGGTTCAACACTTTTTGCCCAAAGTCTAAAAGGTTTTTGCAAAACATTTATTTATATAGGTTTTTATTTTTCAACAGCTCTGTATATTAAAGACAACCTAAAAAAAATACCTGTAATTCTTGGAACGATTGCACTTTGTACAATAATGGAAGGACTAATCGGGGTGTTCCAAAGTACTCTGCATCTTGAAGCAATATCAACATGGCAAGATACCTCAAATCTAAATCCTGAAGACATACTCTCAAGAGTATACGGCACACTCAAACCTCTCAATCCAAATCTTTACGGGGGTTATTTGATTGGTGGTTTGCCGATTGTACTCGGTGGAATTATTTATTTTCTTAATAAACACAAAATTAATATGGCAATTTTCAGCTGTGCGGCCTCTGCTGCGGTAATATACGCCATTTTGCAGACCGGATGCCGCGGAGCATATTTATCAATGCTTATAATTTTCTTTGCGTGTTTTGTACTCAGTGCCAAATTCTTCTGGAACAAATACAAACAAATTTACCTGTTTCTTATAGGCTCTACAGTATGCTTAATGACAATGGTATTAATATTTGTAAGTTCTCTGCGTCATAGATTTATATCAATTTTTGCAATGAGAAGTGATTCTTCAAATTCTTTTAGATTTAACGTTTACCACTCCTCTTTAGAAATGTTTAAAGATAACTGGCTTCTTGGAATTGGTGTAGGAAATAAAAACTTCAGAGAGATTTACGGCCTATATATGAAAACCGGATTTGATGCTCTTAGTGCATATAATATATACCTCGAAACAGCCGTAGAAAGCGGCATCTTTGCGCTCATCGCATTTTTAGGTTTTTTAGGCACCCTAACTTATAAAGCAATCAAAGCTATTTACAAGCTCGAAAATAAAGAACATATTATATACCTTAGCGCATGCATAATTGCGATATTTGGTATATTATTCCACGGGCTTGTAGACACAATATACTTTAGGCCGCAATTACAATTTATATTCTGGACCTATATTGCTGTAATCTGTGCTCTGCTGCCACAAAAAACGATTAATAAAAATAACTAAAACTTTGGAAATAATTAAAGTTTCCATAAGGCATTATGCACCCTGGCATATTAAAAAACATCCAAGGGGAACAAGCATTCAACAAGCCCAATGTACCTATGGTATTTGAAACAGGATTTCCATATCCTGCATATAGGTTGATTGTATTACCGATAGGAGAACCCATTCTCTCTAATCCGTAAGCAATTTCGTTCCTTGCAAAACCGTTATATATATTTCCGAAAAAATTGCCCAATGCACACCCGGGATTTACTCCGTTATTTCTCATTTCTAGATAAGAAACTCCGGATGCCAGTCCGCAATTTATATTACTCAATATTCGCATTGTTTCTGCAAAGCCCATAAATATCCTCTTATTTGTACTTAAATTAATAAAGTATTTTTATTCTTAAATATTGCCTAAATTAATATAAATATTAAGATATATTAAATATATACTTTTTATATAAGCAAATAAGATAACTATAATATAGCCCTTGAGGGGATTATTTTTGCTGATAAGACGGATAAAATTCTAATATACAGATTTTAGTGGAGTAAAGTATTATGTTTATTGGAAATAGTTGCAACGATTGTGTATATAATCGCATGGAAATGAAAAATATTGATAAAAACATCTTAGATTGGCTAGAAGATATAATAGATGAAAATAATTGCAAAATTGAACGAAAAGAATGGAAAAGCAAATATAACAGTTACGTTATATATGATTATGAGCCATTTTGTACTGACGGTTTTGAAATAAATCTTGTTGTTAGTGCAAAAGATCCGGCATATCTGAATTTTATCAAATATCTATACAACGAAAAGATTAGCACAATTGAATATTTAAATAATTGTATTACAATTTAGCAAATAAAAAAGGAGAAGTATAAACTTCTCCTTTTTTGATATAAATATTAAATTATTCTTCACTACTTGCTTCAGGAGCTTCAGTTGTAACAGGTGCACCTTCTTCTTGCATTTGCTTAAAACAATCTCTGCAAAATACTTCTCTACCCGGTACAGGTTTAAAAGGAACCTGTGTTTGAGCTCCACATTTTGAGCAAACAGTTTCGTACATTTTTCTGCTTTTTCTGTGTTGTTTTCTTCTTGCCTGACGACATTCAGGGCATCTTTTTGGTTTGTTTACCAGACCTTTTTCTGCATAAAACTCTTGTTCACCGGCTGTAAAGATAAATTCTTTACCGCAATCTTCACAAACCAATTTTTCATCTTCGTACATTGTTATTCTCCTGATTTGTTTTGGGCCACTATGCCCTTACGTATATTATTTCATTGTACACTTTTTTTTAAAATTTGCAAGGGGGCAAGAATAAACAATGAATATTTTTAGTTAAATTTCTTTGAAAAACGGCATACGTGCTTTTGGACTTTTCTATTTTCCATCACATTGTCATTATGATCAACATAGGCTTCACTATGAGAATTTGAAGCTCTACCGGTTTTTTTCAATCTTCTGTGAGGAATCTTCTTATTTTTAGTGCGAGAATCAATTTTCTTATCCAATTTTGGATATAAATCAACCAAATCATTTATTCTTATGTCAACATAATCCGATCTTAAATCAAATTCTTTTTTCAACGCAATTATATAATCTGCAAGACGTGCAGCATCCTCAACACGACCTTTAGAAAGCCATTTTTTATCAATTTCTATAAGTCGGTCAATATGATTTTGAATATTTTGAGGGATATCAAATTTGCTATCTTTGATAAAATCATCAAATAATTTGTCCCCTTTAAGTCCGTTTATATAACTACTTGTCAATATTGTCACTTTATAATCACTTAAATTATGAGCTTCTTCTTGACCGTTTTGGCGGGCAAGTTCTTCCTGCCTGTACAATTTTTGAGGGTAAATGTGTTCATCAGTTCCAACAGAAGGCAATAACAATCTTAGAGCCAAATCTTCTGAATCTCTTTTTATTTTAATCAATTTGCCATCTTCACTATACTTAAATTTGTATGGTTGCGCATACTTTACAATAAAAGCGTGAACAGAGCTTGAAGATTGAGGAAGTTTTTCGGCCTTGTGTATCATTGCTTGTTTCATTTTTTCATCCGAAATATCCAAATCTCTTAATGAATATAAAAATTCTTTTCTTCTAAAACGCTCTTCAGGCAGTGGATCTTGGGCAAGCATTTTATCAAAAGAAACCTGTGCAAGCTTTCTGACTTTTTTGTAATCCTCTTTAGATAAATTTCTTGCCATTAAAATTATTTGATCTAGAACACGAGCCTGCTGGCTTACAAGCGCCTTTTCTGCGGCATTATATTTTAACATCAACAATTCTTGTAATTTTAAATCCGGATGTTTTTTAGATTCTTTTTCCAACAAATCAAAAATTCTGCGTTCAATACTTCCTTCATACAAACTTTCTTTATACGGTTTCAAAGCACGCATAGCAACTTCAGACTTTTTATTGAAAACTTGTTTATTTATTAAAGAATCCACTTCCTCACGAGGAATCATCTTTATCCCTGTATACGCACAAGGTAAATCTTCTTTCATTAATTTTTTAAAAAACGATTTTGGAAAATGTTTTTCAAATTCTGTATGCTCAAAAATTACAGAACCGGTAAAAGAAACATTCGAAGACTTTTCAAAAACATCTTTCTCCAACGGAGCTAAAGATGAATTACCTCTAATATTAAATCTGTTTGTAACTCTATTATATGGTGTAATATATGTGTTATATAATCTACTTTTAATTTCCGCAATGTTCATATTATTCTAAAGTCTATAAAAATATTTTTTGTCATCTGGTTTTAAATTTTTTACTTTTCTTTAAATTCCCGGAGGCGGCTGGATATATAAAGGTTTTACATCTTTCCAATCGCATTTATCAGATTGCAGCTTTTTATATACTAAGCCGGCCAACATATCCCCTAAAGGATACTCTTTCTGTTGATACGAAATTCCCCCAAAAACAGAAAACATCTTATCATCTGTAATAATAAAATAATCCTTCTGTTTTATCAAGTCTTTGGCTTCTTCTAATTGTACTGCACCTGATATTTTACCGTCTATATATAAGTATACACAACCTTTTCGAGCATCTAATGCAACTGCAGGATTTTCGTCCTCTGGTGCAATCTCCTTAAGTATATCTAAAGATGAAACACCGACAGCCGGAATATTTAACTGCTGAGCCATTATTCTGGCGACAGTAGTGCATGCTCTTATACCGGTAAAACTTCCCGGCCCTATATTTGTACCTATTGCATTTATATCTTTAGGAGTTAAACCGTTTTCTTTTAATACTGATTTTATTGTAGATATCAAAAATGCACTATGATATTTGTTATCTTGGTTTGTAACAATCTTAGACGACACAATCCGGTCATCATTGGCAAGTGTTACATACATTTTATCTAAACAAGTGTCAAAAACCAAAATCTTCAATTTTCTAATTCCTCCACGATTTTGGAGCACTCATCCCCAAAACCTTCAAATGTATATTTTCTCGAATCATCATCTTCGTAAGTAACATTTATTTTTATATGATTGAACGGCACTTGATTTTGAGAAAATTCCGCCCATTCAACAAATGTAATTTGTTTACCTTCAGAATATTCTCTGAGCTCTTCAAATATCGTTTTTACTCCTTCGTTTTCAAGTCTATACAAATCAAAATGATACACAGGAATTTTTGCGCTGTGATATTCATTTAATATTACAAAACTCGGGCTCGTAACTTTTTCGGTTATACCAATTGATGCGGCAACTTCTTTTACAAAAGCTGTTTTGCCTGCTCCGATTTCACCGTACAAATTTATAAAACAGCCATCATTTTCTATTAATTTTGCAAATTTTTGCGCAAGTTTTTTAGTATCTTCTAATGTTTTACATACTTTTTCATATTTAGTCATCGTTTATCACTACCTTATTTCTACCGGTGTTTTTCGCTTTATATAAAGCTTTATCAGCCTTTTTCATTAAATCACTATCGCTATCACTTTCTTTTATCTGGTAAACCCCGAGGCTTAGAGTTATTTTTATCTCGCGAACATCATTTTCATTATTAACTTTTGAAATATCAATAACAGTATTTTCAATTGTTTTACGCAAACGTTCAGCAACCATTTGCGCCTCATTTATATTAGTAAACGGCAATAACAGAGAAAACTCCTCCCCGCCATATCTACCCGCAATATCATATTCTCTGAGCTGACTTCTAATAACTTTTGCAATTGTTTTAAGAACTAAATCGCCGGCAGCATGGCCATAGGTATCATTTACCTTTTTAAAATAATCAATATCAGTCATTATGCCGCAAAGCGGAGCATGCTGACGTTTTGCATTAGCAACTTCCTGTCTTACACGTTCTTCCAGCTGACTTCTATTATAAAATCCTGTCAAAGCATCAAGTGTTGCGTGCTGTAATATTTCAGAATAAACATTAGCTCTTGTAATTGTCGTTGCAATTTGTTGTGCTAATTGAACAAAATATTCTTTGTCAATTGGAGTAATTTCAGCTTCTGTACTTTTTGCTACAAGCATACCTATATTATTTGATTCGCTAATTAACGGGTATGAATAAATCTTGTTATCATCTGACAAATCCGCCATTTCTAAATCCGGAACAACCTCGGAAATTCTGGGGTCATTGCAGGCCGTCGGCCAAGCAAGAATATTCTTCTTAGGATCTTCTTCACTTTTCAGATAAATATAAATTAAGTAATTTTCAAAAAATTTATCTATAATCTCACCGATTAATGGCACTATATAGCTCAATTCATACTGTGCTTCAATGATTTTTGCGATATTTTTCATTGTATCTTGGAAATCGATATCCTTCTGCATTTTATCATTCAAAATAATGTTTTGAATTTTCAATGAAATAAATGGAGAAAAAACATCTAAGAAAGTTACCAACTCCGCCGTTTTCTCAGAAAAAACCATTTTTGCAATTTGCTGATTATCTTTATACAAAGGATAAATAAATGCACTGCCGCCAGAATCATTATTATCAAAGCTAAGATAAAATACATCTACGCCAAAATCCTGTTCAAAAAAAAGCTTTAAAGAATGATACAGCGATTTTTCACTGTAGCTTTCACATAGCAAATCCGAAAGTTTTTTGATTTTCTCAATCAAGTTAGACCTCTGCCTGTTGAGCTATTTCGTCCGGAATATCGCAATTTGCATAAACGTTTTGAACATCATCTAATTCTTCTAATCTATCGATTAAACGCATAACAAGTGTTGCAGTTTTTACATCATTAATTTCAATAGTATTTGTCGGAATACGAGTCAGCTCGGCATTAGAGCTTTTGAAGCCTTCTTTTTCAAGACCTTCTACAACCGATTGAAAATTCTCAACAGTAGTAATAACTCTATAACCGTCTTCGTCTTCTTCCACGTCTTCTGCATCATTATTTATAGCAGCTTCAAATAGTTTGTCGTAATCAACATCGCTATCAAAAGAAACACTGCCTTTTTTATCAAACATATAACCAACGCAATTAGTTTCACCTAAATTACCGTTAAATTTTGAAAAAATACTTCTTACATCTCCGGCCGTTCTGTTACGGTTATCTGTCATAGCTTCAACTACAACAGCAACACCGCCTGCCGCGTATCCTTCATAAGTAATTTCTTCGTAATTATCAGCAGACCCTGCGCCTGCACCTTTATCAATTGCTCTTTTAATATTATCATTTGGCAATCCCGCAGCTTTAGCTTTTTCTATTGCTGTTCTTAAACGGAAATTGCCGGCCGGATCAGGTCCGCCTAATCTTGCGGCCACAATTAATTCTCTTGAATACTTTTGAAAAACAACAGCTTTTTGACCGTCAGTTTTTGCTTTTTTATTCTTTATATTCGCCCATTTTGAATGTCCTGACATATTTATATCCCCTTTAATTCTGTAATTTACTATGTTTTGATAATATCAAAAAAACGTTTGTTTTTCAAGAATAATGAAGTTTTTATTGTAATATTTTGTTTAGAATTGTAACCTAATTTTTAAAATAATAGCAATTTTTTTAAAGATAATTACTTTATAATAATAGTAGAATAAAGTAGGGTTATTATATCATGCAGGTAACAGGACAAGGACAACATCCAATACCACAACAAGTGCAATATAACAGCAGTTATAATTGCAGAAATTTCTGTCCTGCTTTTGGAGAAAATCCTCAACCTCCGGTTAATCCTCCGCAAGGACCTAACCCTCCGCAAGGACCTAATCCTCCACAAGGGGCTACCACACCTCAAAACCCTAATGGAGTAAACACAAATCCGGGACAAGTTTGCCAGGTCCCTTCAGCTTCAGGTGTTAATATTCAAATATTCAACCCTTCTGTTGGAGCACCAGGCTCATCCGGTCCTGTATACAACGTTAATCAACCTTGCTATCCGCAAAATTATTATACAAGCCAATTTGGCCCTGCAGGCGTTAGTGATATGAAAAACGGAGTTAACCAAAATAACAATCCATACTTGCCGGGAGGAATGTTAGATCCTAACAATCAAAACAATCCGTACGGTGCTGATCCGAAAAACCCGAATAATCCATACAGACCGGGAGGACCATTCGACCCAACAAATCCGAACAACCCATACAAAGTAGCAAATAATAACGGAGATGACAATCCTTATGCTCAAGGGGGAAAATTAGATCCTAACAATCAAAACAATCCGTACGGGGCAGATCCGAATAATCCAAACAATCCATACAGACCGGGAGGACCATTCGATCCGACAAATAAAAACAATCCTTATAAAGTAGGAACAGATACATCCGATCCGAATAATCCGGCTAATCCGTATCGCCCTGGCGGTCCATTAGATCCAAACAACCCGAACAATCCGTACGGCGCAAATCCAAAAGATCCAAACAACCCATACAGACCGGGAGGACCTTATGACCCAACCAATCCAAACAATCCGTATGCAAAACAAGATATAACTTCTGATCCAAATAATCCGGGCAACCCTTATCGCCCGGGCGGACCGCTAGATCCAAATGATAAAAGTAATCCATACGGTATAGATCCAAACAACCCTAACAATCCATACAGACCGGGCGGGCCATACGACCCGACAAATCCAAACAACCCATACGGTGCGGGAGGATTACTGGATCCAAACAACCCTGTAAGCCCATATTATAATGCGGCTGAACATTCTAAATCTTCATCGACAGAAGATAACAAAAAAACAGAGAAAAAACATATTATTGAATTAACTGATAATTACATCATGAGTCTTGAAAATGCACTTAACAGCCCTGATAAAAAAGTCAGATTGAACGGTGCAAAAGAGGTGTTTGAAAGACTTGACGAAGACACTTCCCGCAAAGATGACAAAGCCTTAACAGCATTAGTTAATAAGATGTTACAAGACCCATCAGAAGAAGTCAGATTAATTGCACTAAGTGCACTTGACGGAATGGTATGTAATGGAGATGATTTAACTATACAAATACTGCAAAATATGGTAAACTCTGACGGCGGATACGGACTGGACGCATCCGATGCACATAAAATACTGTTGAGAATGGCAGGAAATGCAGTAGAAAAAGAAGTTCCAGTAGATCCAATGAAAAGGACAAAAATAAAAACAGAAGAAAAAGATAAAAAAGCAAAAAAGAAGGAATAAATAAATGAGTGTAATAGGTAGAATTAGAAGTGTGTTGCCATCTACATCCAGCTTATTGACAAAAGGTCTGGGTCTGGCGGCTTTGGGAATGGTCGCACACGACTCTCATTATGTCGGCAAACTTCAATCTGATTTGTACGCAAGCGAAAAAGACGCTGCTTCAACCGCATACTATTTTAATAATTCTCGATATGTATCAGATATGAGAAAATCAACAGAAGCGATAAAAAATCTATCATATACAATGGAACTTGACCAAACATATAAAAGATTCTTTAATGAAGGAATAGGATACATTAAAGGTTTTGGCTCTATGCTTGTTAATAATGTTGTTCCTCTTGGCCTCGGATTAGGTGCGGTATTTGGAGGTAAAGTCGCAGGTAAAGCAAGTGCAATAGGACTTGCAGTATATGGAGCATACAAGTTTATTAAAAACTTCTTTGGATTCGGAACTCCACCAGGACTCAAATTTGACTAAGAATTTTTATCAATATATTTTTTATACAAATCAGGGCGTCTATTTTTAGTACGCTCTATTTGTTGTTGAAGCCTAAATTGAGCAATTTCTTTGTGGTTACCGTTTAAAAGAACATCCGGAACAACATACCCCCTATACTCTCTTGGTTTTGTGTATTGAGGATACTCTAAAAGCCCATTAGAAAAGCTATCATCATTTGCCGATTCAATTTTACCCAGAGTACCTTCAAGTTTACGGCTCACAGCATCAATCAAACATAACGCAGGAAGTTCTCCTCCCGTTAAAACAAAATCTCCTAAGGAAATTTCTTTGGGCTTTATAATATCTCTTATTCGTTCATCAAAACCCTCATAATGACCACACAACATTATTATTTGGTCATATTCAGACAACTCGCATACCATCTGCTCATTCAAAGGTTCACCCTGAGGAGAAAGCATTACAGTAATAGATTTTTCAAATTTGTTAATACTTTCATAAGCGTCGATATACGGTTGCGGCGCTAAAACCATACCGGCCCCGCCGCCATAAGGGGTATCGTCAACTTTTTTATGTTTATCAAGAGTATAATCACGAGGATTTACAGCATTAACCTCAAAAATACCCGCATCCTTTGCACGTTTCATAATACTTACATCACAATAATCTTCAATAATCTCAGGAAATAGAGTTAAAACATCAAACTTCATTCTAACAACCCCTCGATATTGTTTATCATAATTTTTTTATTTTTAATATCAACATTCGGAACAATAGCCTTTACAAATGGGATTAAAGATATTTTTTTATTCTTAGTTTTTACAGAAAGCAAATCTGTCGCACCATTGTTTGATACTCCGACTACAAAACCTAAATTTTCACCGGAAGACGCATCCAAAACTCCCATTCCAACAAGTTCATCAATCAAAAACTCATCTTCGTCCAAATTCTCACGAATAGTATCTTCTTTGACAAAAAGAAGCAAACCTTTATATTCCAAGATTTGGTCAATAGAATCTATGCCATTGAATTTGACAAGTAAAAAAGACTTATTAGGACGACAAGAATCAATAATTAGTTCTTTATATTCAGGTCCTGTCTTTACATAAACAGAATCTAAACCCATAAAAAAGTCTTGCCGGTTCTTTGAATAACCAACTTTGGCCTCACCTTTTATACCATGGAAATTTAAAATTTTACCTACAGAGATAAATTTGTCCATGATTATTCTTTCGAATCGTCTTCGCCTTCAGTCTTTTTAGGTCTGCCGCGTTTTTTCTTTGGTTCTTCATCTTCAGCCGGCTGTTCTGCAGAAGCATCAGAGGAAGATTTTTTAGCAGCCTTTGCAGCGTTTGCAGCTTCTGCTTTTTTTAACAATTCTTCCGGAACATCTGTTCTTTCAGTATTCCATCTCTCAAGACCCATTTGAGCCCTTACAAGACCAATACCTACGTGAACACGCCATTCATCCATCTTCAATTGAGATGCAATAATCTTATGGCATCCAATCGGAGGTAAAGGTAACAACGGCTCATAAAGCATCTTAATTGCATTTAACTGATCCGGAGTAATAGCCAATTTACGTTTTGGATAAGGCAACTTCGGAAGCATCATTTTTTGTCGGACTAAATTTATACCGAAAAATACTTTTCTTGGCTCTAAACCTATTTTTTCTCCGATTACTTCGTGTGCATCAGGATTTGGCAAAGGAAGCATCAATTTATACAAAAGTTCAATTTGTTCTAATTGCTCCTTACTTACTAACAATGGCTTAGGAGCCTTGTTCCTGTTATTAGGTCTTTTATTATTAAATCTGTTATTACCCTGAGGGCGTCTTTGTTGGAAACCGCCGTTAGGTCTGTTGTTATTGTATCTGTTATTATTTCCATACCCGCCTTGGCGATTGTTATTATAAGGTCTGTTACCACCTTGGCGATTGTCACGGTTGTACCCGCCTTGACGATTATTGTTTCTGTTATAGTTGTTATTTTGTCTAGGACGGTTATAATTACCTTGATTATTATATTGGCGAGGTCTTTCATCCCCTCCGCCTGCAGAATAACTTGAATAAAACTGCGGATTATTCTCAGTTGAATAATTTTCCATTTGAGCAGGTTGCTGCTCTTGTGATTCAAAAGAAGAACCATCTTCAGGACCGTCTATCATCATCTTCTTATCCGGATACAGACAATCAGGGCAAATGACTCTTTTTGGGTTTTTTGTTTCAAACTCGCGACCGCACTTAATGCACTTGTTTACATACATAATTTAAGCCTCTTAACTAAAAAATAAAATAAATAAAAAAATTAATCCTCACAATATAAATCGATTTAAAATAAAATTTCCAATTTCTCTAACTATTTTAACATATATTAATAATATTTGCAAGCCCCTAAAATTATTTTTCGACCATAAAGGTTACAGGGCCGTCATTAATCAATGAAACATCCATCATAGCACCAAATTCACCGGTTTGGACTTTTAATCCGGATTTTTTTGATAATGAAACAAAATATTCATATAATTCATTTGCTTTTTGAGGAAGTTCAGCTCTGTCAAAACTTGGGCGAGTACCTTTTTTACAATCACCGCAGAGAGTAAATTGAGATACCACAAGCAAATCACCCTTCACATCTTTTAGGGAAAGGTTCATTTTTTCATTTTCATCTTCAAAAATCCGCAAATTTAGGACCTTATCACATAACTTATCCGCATTTTCAGCGGTATCACCTTTTTCCACACCAAGAAAAACAAGCAAACCAGAATCAATAGAAGAAAATAGCTTGCCATCAATAGTTACAGATGCATTTTTTACTCTTTGAATAAGTGCTTTCAATTTACATTCCTGCCTTTTCAAATAATTCAGCTTTTGTAATTTTTCTTCCACAAGATTTATGTTCATCACAGAACCCGAAGAATTCGCATTTTGGCACAAGATACTCTTTTAACCACGGTTCTTGTTTAGTTAGTTCTTCACACATACCCTTGACCAGCATTCTGATTTCGTATTGTGCACGGGTACACAAGCGAAGTTGGGCAAGATGTATCATTTCTCTCAAATTCAAACTTGCGACCATAGATGATGCTGCCGCATTCGGCAAAACAGCTCTGGCATCTTCCGCAGGAATACCCGCGTTAACAAATTCTTGATATTTATCTGAAATTTCGCCCATAAATGAAATAAACTTTTCTTTCAACTCCGGATTTTTTTCTATTGTTGGCGGAATCAAATAATCAAATTGACCTTTTTCTTGCACGTAACGCTGAGATTTTTGAGAAAAAGACATTAAACGATGTCTTACAAGCTGGTGCGTACAAGCTCTTGAAACATTCGAAATAGCAAAACTGACTTGAATATGCTCAATAGTCGAATGATGCCCTGATGCAACAACGTTTCTGATTAGTTTTAGCATCTTTTCTTCATCTGCATCATTTTCATACATATCAACAGGCGACATTGCGCTATAACAAGTTCTGCAAGCAGTATAAACTGTTTTTAATATATTCTCCGGTTTAGAAATAAGTTTAACAACCGGCTTATTATTCCTATCTTCCATTACCAACTCTCCTCTTAATTAATATATTAAGACATGAAAATTGGTTACGCAAATTATTAAGATAATTATAAATTCTGCAAAGCGTTCTTATTACTTTCGATACTTTCTTTAAGCATCTTTTTAACAATATCGCCTTGAGTATCTAACATTTTACAAACAGTTTCAATATTTCTTACCTTTGTAGAAAGAATAGTATCAGCGTTTGCGGTAATATTGCCTGAAATGTTCTGGTAAGCCGCTAAAGCCGCAGAAGAAGTACCTTGTAACAAGTTACCTAAAACTGTTGTGCCGGCACCATATACACCCAAATATGGAGAAACCGCTGTCAAAATACCGCCGAAACCGGATATTGCACTTGCAAAAGGCATAACAATATTTGATGAAATTCTTCCCATACCACTTGCAGTACCGATACCATAAGCAGCAACACTTGAAATATCAGTTAATCCTGCAATATTAGATGCATATCCTGTTGCCGTACCGGAAGTTGAAAATCCATTACTGCCCCAGCCTCTGAATAATCCGGCAGCACCGCCTGTTGCAAGGCCATATACAGAATTTATAGATGCAGCCCCATTTGGGAATCCTGAATAATTATATAATGAATTCAAACCAAACGCAGAGCCTGTATTTGCTTTTGAATAATAAGAAGTACCTGATATGTCCATTGTTTCAGAGGCGCCAAAAACAGTAGCAAAAGCTGACGGAGCAAGTAAACTTGCCAAGTTATACAAAAAACCGCCTGCAGATTCAAATCCCGAGCCTGTACCACTTCCTGACACAGTTAAATCTCTTAACCTGTCATAAGTTTCCCAAAGCTGAGCCTTTGCGGCACTGCTGGCATCACCAAATCTGTTTGCTATTACTAATTCGCTATCATTTTTGTAAGACATATAATATATCCTCTTATTATTTTACTAACTTTCAAATGTTTTGAATGTGGATTCAATATTTTTCTGAATAACTTTGTGTACTGCTTCCATTTCGGTTTGGAGAGCATTTTGTTCTGTATCAAGCTGTTTTAAACGGATTTCCAAAGTTCTGTCTTCTGTTTGAATTTGTTCTGTTTTGGCGTTGATATCTTGAACACGTTTTTCATAAACTTGTTTGTCATAATTGTATCTGTTCATCGCATCGTTGTATGCTCGATCATCAGTTTGGGTTGTTGTATTTAAATCATAAACAAGACTTGAATCTTGCAATTGAAGTGATTTTGCACGACCTGATGTATCGTATTCAATTATGGCATATTTTGATGTATTTTGAGTGGTATTCTGAATAGTCGCATAATACGTATATAACGGATCTGTTGGAGCAGAGATACTGGCATCTAAGTCAGACTGCATAACAAAATTTGGATTATTTGCAGTATCAACCCACAACCATATTTGAGTACCATCATGAGTCCCCGCCCAAGCTCTTCCAACACTTGAATCAGGCCAATCTTTCGCGATTTGATCTAATGCTTTTTCATAAGTATTACGTGCATCAGGATCCTCTACGCTTGCTAAATTAAACAAAGACTGGGTACCAATCATATAATATTCACCATGTTCTCCCGTTGCAGCAATTTTTTGAACTTGCGGGTTATGATTAGTATTTCTTATACCTTTATATTCGCTTACATCAGTTGAATACGTTACATACGAATTATAATGAATTCCGTCGATTGTTTCATCCGCATCTTGAATACTTTCTATCTTGTGCTCTTTTGTACCTGATGTAAAAGAATATGCGGTCTTTGTAAAATCAGTTGTACTAGGAGGAGTTGGGACATCCATTTTGTACAATTTATTCCAAAGTTCAGCACTCTGGTTTGCAAGAGCAGTTCTTGCCTGGTTAATTTGTTGTCCTTCATATTCTACGTTTGTTTTTCTTGCCGCAAGGGATATCCATCTTGCCTGAGATGCCGCCATGCCCATATATGAGTCTCCTTCTATTTAGTTTTATTTTCTACCTGCTGAAACTTATAATGATAATTTTCAACAAGTCAATATAACCTATTAAAATTATACGCGATATGTTAAGTTTTATATATATAAATCAACAAAAATCAACCATATGACGTACTACATAACACATGTTATATGCACTGTATTATGCATATTGTTCGTTCATTTTTCTTTTTGTCTTGAAGCAAAAAGAAAAACGAACCAAAA
>CADCKD010000021.1:0-31382 GCA_902801985.1 uncultured bacterium
GTGAGCGGAACGATGCCGAAGGCAGCGTAGATAATAGTGTGTTTTTCTTTTCGGTTCACTTTTCTTTTTGCATCACAATCAAAAAGAAAAGTGAATAAAGTAAAGGTACAATTAAATTTATGTAAAACTATTGTTAATATCTTAATAATCATCTATAATAATTTTGTAAACAGTATTGGTAAGAAGGAGAGATATATGATGAAAAAGTTTACATCTCTAATGGCTATGCTTGTTGCATTTGCTATTGGTGTTTCGCCTGCTTTTGCGAGTGAGGCGGATCTTGTAGTGCCAAATATCAAAGCTATATCTCCTGATAGCTATACTTTACTTTTAATAGGTATAGGTGTTGCAGTTGCAGGTTTGATATTCGGGCTATGGAAATTTTCTGAAGTTAAAAAGATGGATGTTCATGCTTCAATGGCATCTGTCGGAAATACTATTTTCGAAACTTGTAAAACATACTTGGTACAACAAGGTAAATTTTTGCTTGCATTAGAAATTGTAATTGGTGCATGTATTGCCTTTTATTTTGGGTATTTGCAGCAAATGGGCTTAGCCGGAGTTTTAACAATTCTTGGCTGGTCTGTTATTGGTATTTTAGGTTCTTATGCAGTTGCTTGGTTTGGTATAAGAATGAACACTTTAGCCAATGCAAGAACAGCGTTTGTATCTTTGAAAGGTAACCCGCTAAATATTTTGAATATTCCGTTAAAAGCCGGTATGAGTATTGGTGTTTTACTTGTATCAATTGAACTTATTATGATGCTTGTAATTTTATTATTCGTTCCAGGAGAAATAGCAGGTGCTTGTTTTATCGGTTTTGCAATCGGTGAATCTTTGGGGGCTTCTGCTTTGCGTGTTGCGGGTGGTATATTTACCAAAATCGCTGATATCGGTTCAGATTTAATGAAAATACAATTTGGTATAAAAGAAGACGATCCTAGAAACCCTGGTGTTATAGCCGATTGTACCGGTGATAATGCAGGTGATTCTATCGGGCCTACAGCAGACGGTTTTGAAACTTATGGTGTAACAGGTGTTGCATTAGTAAGTTTTATTTTGCTTGCCGTTCTTGGTGCAGAAAATCAAGTTCAACTTTTGGCTTGGATTTTTGTAATGAGATTTTTAATGATTATCACATCTGTTGTAGCATATTGGATTAATCATATTTTTGATAATGCTTATGCTAAAAAAGCTGTAAAATTTGATTTTGAATTATCATTAACAAGACTTGTATGGCTAACATCAATTCTTTCAATTGGTATGACTTATGGTGTAAGTAATTGGTTATTAAAAGATATGGGTGGTTGCATTTGGTTTGTACTTGCAACAATCATTTCTTGCGGAACTTTGGGTGCAGCTTTGATACCTGAATTTACCAAAATATTTACATCTCCTAAGGCAAAACATACAGAAGAAGTTGTTACAGCGTCACGTGAAGGCGGTGCATCATTAACAATCCTTTCTGGTATTGTGTCAGGGAACTTTTCAGGTTTCTGGATTGGTGCAGTTATTGTTCTTTTGATGGCTTTAGCTTATATAGCAAGTACATATATTCCTGAAGATTTGATGAGTTATTCTTCAGTATTTGCATTCGGTTTAGTTGCATTCGGGTTCTTAGGTATGGGACCTGTAACTATTGCAGTTGACTCTTATGGCCCTGTAACTGATAATGCTCAATCTGTTTATGAATTGTCTTTAATTGAAGAAATTCCTAACGTAGGAGAAGAGATTAAAGCTCAATACGGTTTTGAACCTGATTTTAACAATGCTAAGAAATACTTAGAAGAAAATGACGGAGCAGGAAATACATTCAAAGCAACTTCAAAACCTGTTCTTATCGGAACGGCTGTTGTTGGTGCAACTACAATGATTTTCTCATTGATTTTGGTTATCAAAAATACTTTAGGTATTCAGCCTGAAATGATATTGAACTTGTTAAATCCTTATACATTGTTAGGTCTTTTAACAGGTGGTGCTGTTATTTATTGGTTTAGCGGTGCTTCTATGCAGGCTGTTACAACAGGTGCTTACAGAGCAACAGAATATATCAAAGATAACATCAAGTTAGGTGAAGCAGATGAAAAGAGTGCTAATTTGGCAAATTCAAAAGAAGTTGTAAAAATTTGTACTCAATATGCACAAAAAGGTATGGTAAATATCTTTATTGCATTGTTTACATTTGCACTTGCACTTGCTTGCTTGTCCGCTCCAAGTACAAGTTCTCAACTTGCGGTATCATTCTTTGTAAGTTACTTAATTGCAATTGCAATTTTCGGATTGTTCCAAGCTGTATTTATGGCAAATGCCGGCGGATGCTGGGATAATGCTAAGAAAATTGTTGAAGTAGATTTGGCAGAAAAGGGCACACCTTTGCACGAAGCAACAGTTGTTGGTGACACGGTTGGCGACCCATTTAAAGATACTTCATCAGTTGCGATGAATCCTATTATCAAGTTCACCACTTTATTCGGTTTGCTTGCTATGGAAATTGCGATAAATGAAAACTTCAGACACATTGCTCCTTATTTCGGAATTTTATTCCTAATAATCGCATTAGTGTTTGTTGTTCGTTCATTCTACGGAATGAGAATTCCAAAGGGTAAATAAAAGTAAATACAAATAAAGACGGGGCTTTGGAGTAATCCAAAGCCCCGTCTTTTGTCATTATTTTTTAACAGTATTCAACACGTATTAAGCACAATTCTTCATTTGTTTTAGAATTTTTAATTACATGTTCTGTTGTCATATTTTCGTAATCTTCTTTTATACAGGATATAATATCTTCGCCGTATTTTGCTTCGTGTTTATAATAAATATCAATCGCTTTTATTGAATGAGTTTTTTTGAACTCATAATCTACAGCTTCCATTGCCCAAGTCATATAAACGGTGTTATTAACGTGTCCATTCATATCCAAATCTTCATACCTTACGTGGAAGGTTATTTCTCTATCGGAATCTTCAAAAGATTTTAATTTCCTCAGAGTCAAATCATCTTCACGTTTTTCAAAATGTTTAATTTCAGGGAATTTTTGCTCAATATTCACTAAAGATTTGTCTTTAAGATTTACCATAAGCCAAGAAGTCGTCGCTCTTAAAATTCTCTCATTATCAATGCTGTACGCTTCAAAATCTCTATATGCTCCAAGTCTTTGCATCCCTCTATTTTCAGTTTTTATGATTATTTCATCAACTCCTTGAGGATATTTGTCAAATTCTATTCTATATCTAACCAAAAACCAGCCTATATCCTGCGCATTAAGCTCAGGATTGCTAAAAGGTGTTCCTTCAAGATTTTTTGATGCTGCATCTTGGAGTAAATTTAAAAGCGCAGCAGGTTTGATTGAATACAACATATCTTGTTCTGCCATTGAAACGGGATATGTTTTTTCAAGCTTATAAAAGGTTTCTTTCATTTGTGTTTCCATATTTTTCTCTTAGTATTTGATAAGTTCCACGGCATAATCTTTTTTGAATTTTTCTAAATCTTGAGAAAATTCTGTCATATTTTCTTCTTTAAGTTTGTTTTTCAAAACGTGGCGAGGGATTGAACCGCTTGCAGATTGAATTAGGTTTGTTGAAATATTTGAACAATGATCAGAAATCCTTTCTAAGTCATTTAAAACTTCTGCATAAGCAAAACCTCGTTTAATATGTGATCTGTCTTTTTTTACACGGCTGATGTGGTTTTTCTTTGCATTGTATGAAATGTCGTCAATTACTTGCTCAAAAGGCTCAACTTCATGTGCCATCGCAACATCATTATAGACAAATGCTTTCACCGTAATGTCAAAAACTTCTTTTACGGCATTAACAACTTTTTTTAGTTCTTCAACTGTTTCCTGTGGGAATGTCCATTCTTTTCTGTGCATTATATCTGCGATTTGAAGAATATGTGTTGAATGATCGGCAATTTTTTCAAAATCTGATATTGAAAGAATTAGCTGAGATATTTTATTTGAATCTTCGTCTGCCAATTCTTTTGCGGAAAGTTTTTGCAAAAATCCCTCCAAAACATCTTGATATTTATCAATTCTGATTTCGTTTTTATTAACGATTTCTGATATTTTAGGGTTGTATTGTTTTAGCATTCTAACAGACATAACCAAATTTTCTCTTGTTAATTTTGCCATTACACCTGTTGTTTTGTAGCATTGAGAAATGGCAATGGATGGAGTATTTAATAGCCGCTCGTCTATGATAACTTCTTTTTCTTCTGCAGAATCTTTTACTACCATATATGAAATTTTTTCCAAAGTTTTTCTAAATGGGAATAAACAGAAAGCCGCCAAGACACTGAATATAGTGTGCACTACTGCAATTCCAAAAGGATTTGCGGCATCATGAAGAGGTTTGCCGACAAAATGCAGCCACAATTCAAATACTGTTAAAAATATCATTGCACCAATTACGTTGAATGCAACGTGAACGGCTGCAACTCTTTTAGCATTGGTATTAACACCGATACTTGAAAGAACAGCGGTGATACAAGTTCCAATATGTTGTCCTGCAATAATTGGTATTGCAACTACATATGAAATGCTTCCTGTTAGTGACAGTGCTTGCAACATACCAACAGAAGCTGCGGAGCTTTGAATAATCATTGTTATAACAAGTCCGACAAATAAACCTAAGAATGGATTTGTGAACAAGGTCAAAATTTTTGTAAATCTCGGATCATTTGCTAAAGGTGCCATTGAAGATGACATCAATCCCATACCAAACATCAAAATGGCAAAACCAATTAAAAATGTTCCGACCGATTTTCTTCTTGAAAATTTACTGTTAGAGGTCATAAATAAAATAACCCCAATCAATGCCAGTATAGGTGAGAATGATTCGGGTTTTAAAAGTCTTAAAAAGAAATTCGTACTCTGTATGCCGGATAAACTTAAAATCCATGATGTTACCGTCGTTCCAACGTTTGAACCAATTATTATGCTTACCGTTTGAGCGAGTTTCATTATACCTGAGTTAACAAAACCAACCAGCATAACTGTTACTGCTGAAGAACTCTGCACTGCAACCGTCATTGCTATACCAACTAAAAATCCTTTAAAGGGGTTTGATGTTAGCTGCTCTAAGAGCTTTTCCATTTTGCCACCTGCAATTTTTTCCAAGCCTGATGACATTACAATCATTCCGTATAGAAAAAATGCAAGCCCTCCCATCAATGTAAATATCGAAAATATATCCATGCTATCCGCCTTATTGTATTATTTGTTTATAATCTACACAGAAAAATTATACTTAAAAAACTAATTTTCTTCAACAAAATTAAATACTTTGTAATGTTAAAAAATTATAATATTCAAGCAAAAAAAACTCATTGGTATTATAATTTTTAAAGAAGTATAAAATAGTTATGGTTAGGGAAGAAAAATTGAAAAAGAAATATCATTTTATCGCCATTGGCGGAGTCGGGATGAGCGGACTTGCAAAATACTTATTACAGAACGGTTATGAAGTTTCAGGCTCAGATATAAGTGACAGTAAATATGTAAAAAGTGTAAGAGAACTTGGTGCAAAAGTTTATATAGGGCATAATGAGGATAATTTGCCGGAAGACTGTATTGTTGTTGCTAGTACTGCTATTCGTGAATTCAATCCGGAAATTCAAAAAGCAAAACGATTAGGGCTTCCTATTTGGCACAGATCGGATCTGCTTGCGGAAATTTCAAGAGGAGAAGAATATTTTATCGGCTATTCAGGTACTCACGGCAAAACAACAACATCAGGACTATGCTCTTATGTTTTGGAAAAAGCCGGACTAAAACCGTCTTATGTCGTAGGGGGTATTATTCCTGAGATAAATACTAACGCAAATTGTGCTCATTCAAAGTATTTTATTGCTGAACTTGATGAAAGTGACGGTACTATTGTTAAATATTCCCCAAATTTGGTTGTTGTAAATAACTTAGAGCCTGACCATTTGGATTTTTACAAAAACGGTTTGGAATCTATTTTAGAGACATTTGAAACATTTATTTCTAACATGCGTGACAACGGTATAATCCTTGCAAATATGGATAATGAGGGTGTAAAAAGACTTGTTAAGTATTTTTCAGTTCATGAACTTGCACATAATGCAAAATTTGTGACCTTTTCAATAGGCGGGAATACTGATTATAGTGCTAAAAATATAAATTATGGTCAGGATTACACAACTTTTGATATTTATTATAACGATGAATTCCAAACAAACTTGAAAATCAGCCTTAAAGGGGTGCATAATGTATATAACTCTCTTGCTGTATGGGCAAGTTTGCACACAGCAGGGGTTGATATGAATCTTGTAAATCCTCATTTCGCGGGCTTTACCGGCATGGGTAGACGTTTTCAAAAGGTTGGTGAATTCAACGGGATAGCAATATATGATGATTACGCACATCACCCGACAGAAATTAAAGCTACTTTGTCTTGTTCAAAATCATTCAAGGATAAACGCATAATTGCCGTTTTCCAACCGCACAGATATTCTCGTTTGCAAAATCTTTGGAACGAGTTTATGGAAGCATTTGACGGGATTGATGAGCTTATTGTTACAGATGTATATGCCGCAAGTGAAGATGAAATTGTCGGAGTAAATTCTCAGGCATTTGTCAGTGAATTTAAGGAAAAATCAGATATCCCTTGCCGTCATATCGCAGGGAATATGGAACAAGTTGCGCAAGAACTTTATAAAGACTTAAAATCAAACGATATAGTTATTGGTTTAGGCGCAGGTACGATTACAAATTTAGGAAAAGATCTTCTATTATTAAGCAGCGAAGGAATCAAGGTTGGCGATTAATTCTGAAAAAGATTTTGATATAAAAAATTTAACTTCTTTTAAAATCGGGGGAAAGATTAAAGAAGTATTTTTCCCTGAAAATGTTGAAGAATTTGAATTTATACTGCAGCAAGAACCAAATATCCCTGTATTAGGTAATTTGTCTAATATATTAATCTCAAGTTCAGGGTATGACGGAAGTATTGTTCTAACCTCAAAAATGAACGGGATTTATGTTGAGGGGACAAAAGTTGTTGCCGATTGCGGTGTAAAGGGACCTAAATTATCTCAAGAGGTTTGCGCTGCCGGTCTTAGCGGATTTGAATTTATGATTGGATTCCCCGGGTCTGTTGGAGGCGAAGTTTATATGAATGCTTCTGCAAACGGCCAATGCATCAGCGACTGTATAAAATCTGTAAAATGTTACAAGCGGGGACATGGGATTGTAAAATATTCAAAAGATGATATGGGATTTGATTACAGAAGTTCAAGATGCCAAAATGATAATTTGGTAGTCTTACAAGCCAAATTTGAATTAACCCCAAAAAATTCTGATGAAATAAAAAAACAAATGGATGAAAATCTTAAATTCAGAAAAAATCATCAGCCCTCACTTGCTTTGCCAAATTGCGGAAGTATATTCAAAAATCCTGTTGGAAATCCTGCGGGAAGATTATTAGAAGGTGTAGGGGCAAAGCAATTAAATTCAGGTGGTGTTCGAGTATGGAGAAATCATTCTAATTTTATCGTAAATACCGGAAATGGTTCATCAATGGATGTATTAAGGTTTATGTATGAACTTAGAGAACGGGTCAAAGAAACTTATAATATAAATTTGGAACCCGAAATAAAATATCTTGGAAGTAATAAAGAGGAATTGAAAATATGGCAGAAATTAAATCAATAATTGATAAGAATGCAAAAATTGCAGTATTGTGCGGAGGAATGTCATCAGAAGCTGAAGTATCACGCCGCTCCGGCAAAGGTTGTTACGAAGCTTTGAAAAGATTGGGTTATGTTAATGCAAAACTTGTAGAAGTAGACAAAAATATTGCTCAAACTCTTAAAGAGGGGAATTTTGATTATGCATATAATGCTTTGCATGGTAAATACGGCGAAGATGGCTGTATACAAGGGGTATTAGAAATTTTGGGTATCCCATATACCGGATGCGGAGTTATGAGTTCTTCTATATGTATGAATAAAGAATACACAAAAAGGATTTTATCTACTTGTAATGGTATTCCGATGGCAAAATCTGCTTTTGTCCAAAAAGGCGAAAATTTGGAACAAAAAACTGCTGATTTAAAATTCCCTGTCATTACAAAACCGGTATCAGAGGGATCAAGTTTTGGGATGACAAAAGTTAATAAAAGAGAAGATTTAAAATCTGCGTATGAAGATGCGGTTAAATATAATGATGATGTATTAATTGAAGAGTTTATTGATGGAGTTTTTGTTACTGTTGGTGTTTTGGAAAAAGACGGTACAAATTTTGCAACAGAAATTCTTGAAATTCGTCCTAAAAATGAGTGGTACGATTATGAAGCTAAATATACTCCGGGAATGTCTGATTTTATATTACCGGCAAATTTAAGTGAAGAATTGACTAAAAAGACCAAAGAAATTGCAATAAAAGCGCATGAAGCTGCCGGTTGCAGAGGAGTTTCCAGAGTTGATTTTATGATTAGCAAAGAGGGTGTTCCCTATGTTATAGAAATTAACACTTCTCCGGGAATGACAGAAACAAGTGATTTACCTGCACAGTCTGCAGTTATGGGAATTAATTATGATAATTTGGTACAAATAATTTTGAACGGTGCGGGTTTGAATAAATAATGACAGAAGATAACAATAATAATGAATACTTTGATAATTTGCAAGATGCCCAAAAACTTGCGAAGCATTCTGTTAAGGTTAAGCAAAAAGAAAGAAATATCAGAAAGCAAAGAAAAAAATTAAATCGTTTAAAAACTTTTTTGCGTATAATTATATTTCTTTTACTATCTTATTTGGTATATGAATTTGTAACATTGCCTCAGTGGTATTTGCGCCCTGATGCATTTTCAAAGCCTGACGGACATACTGTTGAAGTTATAAATAATAAAATTGTTTCGACAAATTTGGTTTATGCTGCGCTTAAGGATGTAAAAGTGCGTAAAATTCCAATATTTTTGATGAGTATAAAACCTATAAAAAAAGAATTATTTAAAATTCCTGTATTCAAGTATATTTATGTCAGACGCTACGGATTTCCTGCAAGAATTGAAATTATTGTCAGAGAAAGAGTACCTTCTGCAGTTATTAAAACAAATTTAAAAGATAAGCCTGTTGCTTTTGTTTCAACTGATGGGGTTATGGTTACAAATAGGAATTATATGGCTCTTGCTGATATACCGTCAGCATTAAAAATTCTTGTAAAAAATCCTGATTTCAAAAAAGACTGGACAGTAGAACGGGTTAATCATATTGAGAAAATTGTAAAGGCCGTAGAGGCATATTCTTCCGAGAAGGTTCATTATATTGATATGCGTAATCCAAATGATGTTTTTGTTCGTATTGATACAACGAGTATCAGGTTAGGGGTATTAGACAATACAGTATTTGAGCGTATTAAACGTATTTATACTATTCTTCCGCAAATAGATGATGTGGAGGGACAGATTAAGTATATTGATTTGAGTTGGGATAAGGTAAACTATATTAAATTGAAACAAGAAACAAAATAATTATGAGTTTTGAGGCACAATATATAAAGTATAAACAGCTCTTCAGCGGGGAATTATCTAAAATGGATAAGATTATTTTAGATGCGGTTTCGCCAAGAGAAGAATTAAAAACACCTCTTTTAAATTTTTTAAATTCTCCGTCAAAAAGAATAAGACCCGTATTAGCAATGTTGTATTTGAAAGCTTTAGAATTCGAGATTTCTGAAGATATTGTCAAATTGTTGTCTGCGGTAGAAATTATTCATAATGCGTCTTTAGTGCATGATGATATTATTGATGAAAGCGAATTCAGACGCGGGGACAAAACTTTATCTCAACGTTTTGGTAACAAATTGGGTGTTATTGCGGGAGATTACCTTTTGTCACTTGCAATGGGTATAATTTCTAATCTTGGGGATGTTGAAATTTTGCGTGAATTCTCTGCAACTTTAAAACAAATGTGTTTAGGCGAGATAAATCAAAATTTCGATTTATTTAAAATAGGGACAATTGAAAATTATATTGAAAAATCGCAAAATAAAACAGCATATCTGTTCAAATCCGCTATTGTAAGTCCTTTGATTTTGTCAAAAAAATCTGAAGAAATTATAGAAAGAGCTTCGGATTTTGCTCTAAATTTTGGTGTCGCGTTTCAAATTCGTGATGATTTAATAAATATAACAAAATCTGACCATTCAAAACCTTATGGTAATGATATAGCTGAAGGGATATATAACGCACCTGTTATTTATGCCGGCGGAGTTGAAAATTTGCCTGAAGGTATTGAAAAAACCCGTATTTTGTTGAATAATTACGTAGAGAAAGCTTTATTGTCTTTGGAAAAACTTCCAAATAATGATTATAAAACTTTATTGGTAAACTTAACGGAGCTTAATAAAGATGTTTGATAAATTAAAACAACGATGGGAAGAACATAAAATACGAGTACAAGAAAGGCGCAGAGCAAAATGGCTAAAGTTCAAATCAATGCTGCCTGAAAAAATCCAAAATATTGTGGATCAAATCGAGTTGCAATGGACAAAATATTGTAATAGTGCCATCGGTGATATTATTAATACTGTTGTATTTGTTCTTGTTATGGTTATCATTATTCGTTTCTTTATTGGCGAGATACGTTGGATACCGTCAGGTTCTATGCGTCCTACTTTGATTGAAGGGGATAGAATTGTCGTAGAACGTTTTTCAAGATTTTTTGGTTATCCTAAACGTGGCGATATAATGGTCTTTTACCCCCCGTCAACACAACTTTCCGCTAAACCCTTGGATGTATTCAAACGCTTAACCGGCATTATGTGTAAGGATGTCGCTTATATCAAGAGGGTTATTGGTATGCCCGGGGACAAAATTGAAATTAAATTTGAGCCGGATGGTTCTGCTTATGTTTATATTAATGATAAAAAATACGAAGAAGACTACATAAAAAGTATTTACGAATATCCTCAATGTCCTATTGAGGGTATGGATCCTTTGTATATGATGTCAGATCAGGTTATGAAATGCGGTCCTTTCCATTTGGAGTATGATGAATATTTTATGATGGGCGATAACAGGGGGAACTCTCAAGATAGCAGGTACTGGGGAACATTAAAAAGAGACCGATTTATTGGCAGAGCTACATTTTTGTTCTGGCCGCTTAATCGTATGAGGGTATTGAAAAGATTTAAGCAATAAAAAAAACAGCCTTGCAGAGGCTGTTTTTTTTATTAATTTTTTTTTATTACTGCAATAGGTGATAATACTTCATATAGTCTGCCATAATAACGGAGCTTGTTGCATTTGCGACATTTGCTTTGAGTGTTTGCTCTTTATCTGATTTGTATTCAGTTTTTGTTGCTTCGTTATTTTGTGCTTTTACTTGGTCTTGGTGCTGTTCTTCTTGAACTTGTTCAACCATATCTTGAATTTGTTTTATTACTTGTTCGTGCAGTCTGACATCACTTGCATAAGTGCCGGTAGATTGTATTCCGGCGATATCAAAATCCTCAAGTATCTGTGCCCATTCTTCATAGTTGGTGATACTTGTGCCTTGTGCTTGAGCTGCTGCCTGCGCCTTTCTTAATTCATCAATTGAATTTATACCATCTGCCATCGTAATCTCTCCTTGAGCATCTATATTATATAAATATTATTAATCCCTTTTTTTTCAAGAAAAGATTTTTTCGTAACAAATGTTAATAATTGAAAAGCTATTTTTAATTAACTATGGCTTCGGAAATTTCCCTTTAATCCAGGTGAAAGGCTTTTTAATTAAGTTCATTATTTTGCTGACAAATTTTGAGATTTTATTTGTAATTTTTGAAAATATTTTTGGCATTTTAATTCTTGGAAGTTTTATGGAAGATGGGAGTTTAATTTTACCCATAGTAGCTAATATTGAAGCTCCAACAAGAAGGGCCCCTCCTATTGCTACTCCTCCGAATAATAATTTTTTCCAAGTTGGGTTTTGAACAAGGTTTTTGTTTCCGTCGTAACTGTCTGTGTTTGGAGCATTTTTCATTTTTACTCCGTGCGGCATGTATGCAGGATCTTCTAATGGCAGGCGGTCTAAATTCGGATGACCGGCATATCTTGGGGGCTGTCCCAGAATAAATGCCGGAGCATCAAAATCTATTACTCCGCTTGCTGCTAAACTATCTAACGCCATAGCCCAATTTGACATAAAAATTTCCTTTACTTTATAACCTACATTTATATAAAGTAATTTATGTTCAAAAAATTGCCCAAAATATGAAAATAATATTATCAAATATTACATTAGTTCATACAGGATAACAGATACAGATGTTGCGAGATTTAAGGATTCAACAGTTTTTGCCATTTCAATTTTGAGTGAATCCGTAGAAAATTTGATAAGTTCTTCAGATAATCCGTCAGCTTCGCTTCCAAACATTATAAGCATTGGATATTTTGCCTTGAAATCTTTCAGGTAATGTTTTGCTTTTGGTAACGTTGCAATTCTGGTAAAATTTTTAAAAGTTTCTCCAAGTTCACAAAATTTTTCGATATGTATAATTGGCAATTTCCAAAGGTTTCCGACTGAAGAACGTACGCACTTTGGATTGTATAAATCAACGCAATCTCCGTATAGAACAATTCCATCAGCTCCGAATGCTGTTGAGGATCTGATAATTGTGCCTAAATTGCCAGCATCTTTAATGCTTTCGAGTAATACAACTTTTTTTAGCTGCTTAAAATCCTCTTTTGAATATATTTTTTGAATTCCAATCGCAACAGCGTTTGGTGCAGATTCAGTTGTTGAAAGTTTATTTAAAACATCTTCGTTTGTTTCTATAATAATATTTGAGGCAAATTGATATTCCGAAACATTCTTTTTATTTACGAATATATGCTCAAGTTTTATGCCGTAATCGTATGCTTCTTTAATAGCTTTATACCCCTCCAGCAAAAACTTTCCGCTTTCTGCGCGGTATTTTTTTTGTTGAAGTTTAGTTGTTTCTTTTACCAGATTATTAGATAGACTTGAAATTTCCATTATTTAACCTCAAATTCTTTCAGCCATTCTTTTTCTATATCACTAAGCATATCATAATCTATTAATTTCTTCTCATAATTCATATGAACAAAAGAATGGATATCACCATTTTCAAAATAACATGAATTCTCCAGTCTTACACCGAATTCACCGTTTTTGTAGAGCCCTGGCTCAATAGAAAAACATTCTCCCTCAAGTAGCGGAACTTTTGCAAAATCTCCGGAACTTAAACTCGGCGGGTATTCGTGAACGTTTATTCCAATGCCATGTCCAAGTCCGTGGTTGAATATAAAACCGTCAAGATCTTTTGCGGCAAAGAAATTTCTCACAAATTCATCAATTTCATATCCGGTTATAGATTCTTTTTTGTGTGTTTTGCAATAATTATATGCATTTAAAAAGGCTTTTAGAACATTTGTATATATAAATTTGTGTTTTTTATTTGCTTCTCCTTTTACGAAAACTCTTGTAATATCGGTTGCAAGTCCTCCCTCAAAATATGCACCGCAATCTATTAAAACTAAATCACCCTCTTTTACTATTTCATCTTTAGATGATTTAGAATAATGAGCGAGAGCAGAATTTTGGTTTCTTGCAACGATTGAATTGAAGCTTAATCCTTTTGCCCCTTGGTTGTAGAATTCTTTTTCAAGTTGGGTTGCTATATCGTATTCTGAAATATTATCATTTGTATAAATAAAATCTCTAATGGCGCTGACTGCTTTATCTGTACGTTTAAACGCATCTTTGAGGTGTTCTAATTCTTCCGGTGTTTTTTGTGCTTTCATTGCTTTAATCGGATTATTTTCAAGCACTTTTGCTTTTGCCCCAAGAAGGTTATATTCAAAGGCGTTGATTGATGTTTTGTCTACATAAACATTGTACGATGTATTTTTAAGAAAATCTTTTAATTCTTCTGTTTTATCTTGAGTAAATAGTAATGCTTCGGATTTGGATATAATTGCTTTGGCTTTGATTTTTGCACTAAAATTTTGTGAAAAATTGCGCATATTAAATAAATATGAAACTTCATCCAAATCGGTCACATATATAGCTTCGTTATCTTTTAAATTTTGAACGGCCTTTATAATTTTTTCTTCGGTTGAAAGGCCGGTGTATTTAATATCAAGAGATATATTTCCAACAGTTCTGATATTATCATTTTGGTCAAAAGGGTCAATTTCTAATAATTTTAAATTGCGTTTTTGTGATAATTTTTCAATTTTATCCTGAGAATTTTTCTTGGAGAAAACACCTAAAGTGGCGTTTTGCGGAATTTTATTTATAAGTTCATCAAGATATTTTTGCCCTGTTTGCAATTTCACTACTGTAACGGTATTATGGTCTACTTCCAAATCTGCTTGGATATGGTATCTGCCATCTACAAAAAGGAATATAGTTTCAGGTGTGACCAAAGCTTCTCCTGTTGAACCGGAGAAGTTAGTCAGTTTGTATCGTGAATTTTCTTGTAAAGAATTATATTCTACAAGAAATTCATTTGTAGAATTTACAAGCAAATATTGCAGGTTATTTTCCTGCATAAAATTCTGAATATTCAATGCATTAGTCCTTTTTATCAGTAAGTTTAATCAAGTGCCACCCAAATTGAGTTTCAACCGGTTGTGACATTTGTCCTACTTCAAGATCAAAAGCTGCATCTTCAAAAGGCTTAACCATCATACCTTTACCGAAAAATCCCAGGTCTCCGCCGTTTCTTCCTGAAGGGCACATTGAATTTTCCATTGCGGCTTCTTCAAATGCAATTTTGCCGTCTTTAATTTCGTTATAAAGATTTAGTGCTTCATCTTCTGTTTTTACCAAAATATGGCTTGCTCTGATTTTAGACATAATATCCTCCTATAAATTATTTTAAGTATAAAATAAAAAGGTCTGTCTTGCAATATTACAAAACAAACCGGAAGTTATAAAACATGAAAAATTTTTGAGTATAAGCGTAAGTTCAAAACATTGCCAAACCACAAATTTTTTTAAACCTTTCGCAACCCCGAAAAACGTGCTCGGATGCTTCGAACTTACACATATATGATAACGTTATTTTAAGTATCTTGCACCACTCGTAAGGATGGATTAGGCTTCAACTAAAGTATTATTTTCGCTTAATACTTTAGGATTATGAAAATAGCCAAAAATTTTCTTGATTTTCAAAAGTGCTTGTGTTAGTATCTGATTACAAGTTAATAGTATATGCGGACGTAACTCAGCTGGTAGAGTGTCTGCCTTCCAAGCAGATTGTCGCGCGTTCGAGTCGCGTCGTCCGCTCCATAAAAAAGTCTTACATTAAGTAGGACTTTTTTATTTATAATGACGACAGCGACGAGAACGCTGTTTCCGTGTTCGGAGGATTTTGTGCAGGTGTGTAGTCGAACGAAGTGAGCGAACCCGCAAGGTGCGAAGGCAAAAACGAATGCCAGCGATAGCGTAATGAGTGCTTGCCTGAAGCTCAACAAAATCCGATATCGTGTATCGTCCGCTCCATAAAAAAGTCTTACATCAAGTAGGACTTTTTTATTTATAATGACGCCAGCGACGAGAAGTCATAACAAAATCCGAGATTGCAAAAACGAATTATTTTGCATCATGAATAGAATATAAAAATACTTGGAAGTCTTTATCTCCGTTATCAATTTTGCTATAGAAAACTTTTTCCAATTTTATATACGGATTCGGTTCTTTAATTTCATATTTAGAAAATAAATAATCTGCACCCAGCTCTTTTAATTTAGCATAATCAATGTATAACTTATCAATATATTTCTTTTTATCGTACATTTCTGAAGGGGTGTAATCGCTAAATTGATGTGAAACAATATATGCTCTTCCTCCCCAAAAATAAAAGAAATTTCTGTGTACCTCATCTCTTAATAATTCCCCTTTTATTATATCTTCCCATTTTTTTTTGTATTCTAGCCTATAATTTGTAGAATAACCATCAAGGCAATAAAAGCCGTTAAATAATGGAACCCCAGGATTAATACCAAAAGATACAATATGATAGCTATTTTGAGGTTTGCCTATATAATCCTTTATCTCATTCATCAAATCAGTTTGGAAAAATTGTGCATATGTTCTATAAGCGGGCTGTTGCTTTTTTAGAGCTTTTATATTGAAATCAAAACAATTATTGTCATTATTTATTATAAATTGAAATTGAGTAGCAAAAACAAATACTACTGCTATATAAAAAAGTATATTTTTTATTTTATTTGGATTATCTATTATAAAGTTGTACAGAAATAAAAGTATTGAAATAAGTATAAAATACCATAAAGGTCCGACAATATAACAGATTCTATCTAATTGAAAGGATTGTAATATTCCCATAAGGCTGCGTATTCTAAGTATCGAGTCAAAAGAAGAATATGCGCATGTTAAAAAAATTATAATTACTATTGCAAAAAAACATATCATAGAGATTTTATATTCAATAAATTTTTCATATCTTCTTTTTATTAAAATTAAAAAAGTTGCAATTGAGAATAGCAAGAACGGTATGTAAGGAAATATAGGCTCTTCAAAGTTAAATATTCCTCTGGAATAAAAATATGTAAACCTTTCATAAAAATCACATTCTGGAAGTTCCCATTCCAATCTGTGTGACACTTCTCCAAGAGCAAGAAAAGAATAAAAATATGTCGTTATATATCCGGCAAGAATAATGAACATACTTGTTAAATATTTAACAGCTAAATCTTTTTGTTTTTTGTGTATAAAATAAATTCCTAAACAGAAAAGAATAATCAGGTACAAAAAGCCACAATAAATTAAAGAAGTACTTATCCCTAAAAATAAACAAAGTCCATAAATAATAAAAAGGTCTTTTGTAGTTTTACTCTCGTATATTTTTATAAGCATCCATGCAAATAACGGCATACTCATAATCGTCATTCCATGCAAAAGTAGCGGAGTTATACAGAATAAAAAACTGCAGCCCATATTTATAAAACTTTTAACTTTGGAGTCTTCCGTATGGTATATTTTATTTGCAAGTATATACATTCCGCTAAAACCGACAAACTGCATAAGTATTTGGTTAAAGTTTAAGAAATGTACACCTTGTATGAATTTATATAATATGATTTGTAAAAACGAATGCGCTTGAATAGAACCTCGGAATGTTCCACCAAATAACTCGGGTATTTCTGTTACAAAAGGGTGAAACAGGTATTTTGCATTAAGGTAAATATTTACAAAATCTTGTTCCAAAAGGTCATATATTCTATAAGAAGCATTTTCTCCATTTAATATCCAAGGAAGGTTATATAGCAATATTAAAAATAGCCCAATTATATAAAAAATATGTTTTTTCACTACTTGATTCCCTTTAATTTACTTGCAAAAGCAATGGTTTGCATAAATGATTTTGCTGCGGCTTTTAAAAGTTTCAATTTTTGGATAGAAACTTCACCGGTTTGGCGGAGTTTGCATTCAACCGGAGTTTGATAAAAGCGAAGTTTTTTATTTGCTACAAAACCTGAAATTATTACATTTGGTGCAAAAGTTTGCGCCGGAATTTTTTCAAACAGGTTTGCAAATTTTTCGCTTCTCATAAGTCTGTACGGGCTATTAACATCGTATGGCCCATTTAGTCCGTAGAAAATTTTTATTGTAAGTCTGGAAACCATGCTTATTATTTTACGAGGGAGAGATTGAATTCTATGATCTCTTATTCCAACCAAAAAATCATAATTATCTTTTTGACTCCACAAAGAGTTAAAACCTTCCGGCCCCATTTCATCATCTGAATCTATCTGAAATATCCATTCGTATTCTTTACAATTTTCTCTATAACCTTGCAATATTGTTGATCCGTGTCCTGAATTTTGCTTATTTACAAATTTAAGCCTTGGGAATTTTTCTGAAAGATTTTCTAAAATTTGAGCTGTATTATCTTTTGAACCGTCATTATAAGCGCAAATATTGTAATCTATTCCGTATTTGTCCAGCTCTTGCGTCCATTTCTCTATAACTTTTTCAATTGCTCCTTCTTCATTATAAACCGGTACAACCACCGCTAAATCTTTCATTATACTTCCTCTTTCTTCTTTTTAAATGTAATTGTTTTATTTAATATAAATTGCACTATTGTAATTACAAAAATAGTAATAATTTTAGCAATTATACTATTCATACTCATAATATCCACGAGTAAATACAGTAAAATTTCGCTTATCAGCAGCCCAAGAATGCCAACTAAATAAAAAGATATAAATCTTTTAAACATGTTATCTGTTACTTTGAAATTAAGGTATGCATTTAAAAAGAAGTTATTAGTAATCCCCGCAGTAACAGACAGTGCATTTGCCCGTAAGTAATTCATTCCAAAAGCTTTTAGCAAAATTGTATATACTATAAAATCCAATAAAGCTCCGCTGCAACCTATAATACAATATTTTATAAGCTCCCTATACTTATTATATAACTTCCGAATCATAGTAATTTCATTATATATTAAAATATGCAATGTGTACAATTATTGAAGCTACATTTCCCCCCTCCTGTACGCAATTAAGAATAACATTCGTGCAACCATTGATAATAAATATTTACCCCCTCCTGTACGCAATTAAAAATAACATTTAAGTAACCATTGATACAAATATTTTCCCCCCCCCAAAAAAAAACCTGATTTCTTGGAAATCAGGGATTAAATTTGTAGGGGAAAAATTAAATTGAAGTTTAAAAATATAAAATAAAAATTTATGCAATGTGTAATAGTTGTTTGTTATAAGCTGCAATGAAGTTCATTTGCTCAAACAATAAATCTGATTTATCAACGAAAGGCTCAGGTTGAACAGCAACTGTTGTTGTAACTTGGTCTTTATAAATGTCTTTTAAATTATTATCAATTTTTTTTAAATTTTTTAATGCCATTTTTAAAGCCTCTCTTGTTTTATCTCTCTTGTATATATAAAGTATATACTCAAATAAGAATTTCAAATCTTAATTATTTTGTTACATTTCTTAATATTACTCTTAAAATTTGTTAAATTACGCAACTTTTCTTTAAAAGTTGTTTTTATATAATTGTAGGTAATGAAGGTAGGTTTATGTCTAATCAAGCAATTAACAAATTTAATCAGGGGTTACAAAGTCAGTCACAGGTTAACTTTTTACAAAATACACCACCTGTAATGCAGGGGCAAAATACAGGAGCTGATGTTGTACAGCAAACCGGCGGGGGTGGTTATTTAAATCGTGCAAAGGCATCTCAAGATGCTAATCCGCTAACGACATTGGGTTTGTCCGCAGGTATTGGTTATGGATTAGGGCAGGCAATGGATTCATTTGGTCCGAAATGTCGCGGAGAATATGATAAAACTGTTCTTGGCAGACTTGGAGCTTGGGGTGATAAAGTTTCAAGAGATACAAAATTTGGCAGATTTATAGAGCGTGTCTTTGGCAAAAAGACTAGATTTATGGATGCTTGGGCAGATAAATCAAGACTTGGTTATGCTCTTAAAAATCATTCAACTCGTCCTGATTGGAAAATGGCTAAGATGTCATATTATGGCTTGGAAGGTTTTTTAGATGCTGATACAAGTAATGTATTAGAAAATTTTATGAAACCTATTACGGAAAAATGTAATTTAGGCAAGTTTGAACAATATGGCATGAGTGCTGATGAAATCAAAAATTTTGCGCAAACTCTTGTCGGCAAAACTCCGGAACAATATAAAGAAGCAATAAGATTAAAAGAATTAGAGATGTTAGGGGCTACAAGATCTCAGATTACATCAGGTTATTTTACCAATGATTTAGACAAGTTAATAAAAGAATTAAAAGCAAAGAAATTAGGTTTTGATTCATTTGAACATTATGAGAAACTGGCTAAAAACATAATGGAGCATAAAGAAGAGTTTATGCAAGCTCTTGAAAAAGGCATTAGAAATAATGGAGATCAAGTTGTATCTATAAATCGTTTTGTTGGCGGTCCTGTAGCGAAGTTAAAATCTCATTTAGGCGGTAGAACTGTCAGTATGAGCGAAATTTTAAACAAATTTAAAGCCGCATCCGGCAAAGGCAATACAACTGTTCTTGGACGTATGCTTCCTAAATCTTTGGGATATTTACTTGAAGGTTGTACAAACAGATTTGCAGGCGGTAAATTAGCACCGTTTATGCAGGCGTTCATCTTTGCAGATATGTTGTATCATACATATACTGCACCAAAGGGAGAAAAAATAAAGACAATGGCCGAAAGATTTGTAAATGACTTTACATACTTTATCGGTGGTATTCTTGGTTTAGTCGGCTTGCATAAGATTGGCGGCTTGAAATATATCGGAACTAATGCTGCCGGACGCGAAGCATACAGGGCTGCGCTGACTGCTCATAATGCAAAAAATGCGGCTAAAGGCTTTGCTAATAAAAAATTATTTGATGAAAGTGCTAAGGCTGTCGATTCTTTATTGAATACCAAAGGCTTAAAATGGTATGAAAAAGCATTGCAAAAAGTAGGGCGCTTTGTAAATATGGGTAATGAACATTTTAAACCGTATTTATCTCCAAATGGAGCTAATATGAATCTTTTCCGCAGAATAATGAATACTAATATAATTGGCGTACCTTTCAGAATTTGGGCAGTAATGTTTGCGTTTACTCCGTTAATAGTAAAAGCAACAACCAAGTTTACCCATTTAATTTTTGGCAGACCAACTCATTCTGTTCTTGATGAGGAAGAGGAAGTTCAAGATCCGGAACAGGCAGCTCAGTCTATGGTAAACCCAAACCAAAATCCTCAAGCTGTGCCTGCAGCAGATGCAAATAATACACCTAATACAAATTTAATAAATCAAACTATTAATAATCAGGCTGTCAATAATCAAACAATGCAAAATCAAGCAGGACAAAATCAAGCGCTACAACCTCAAAATGCGAATGGACAAATGGTAAATAATGGTGCTCCTCAAAATAATACAGTAAATCAAGCGCAAACCATGAATTCTCAAAATCAAAGTGTAAGTCAGACGACAACTGCAACTCAAACTCAAACTGTAAATAATTCAAACCAAAATAATGGCAATACTCAGCAAGAGCCTGTAAGGACTTATATCCCTTCTGCTGCTCCTGTTCAAATAGGTGGGCCTGATACTACTCCTGCAGATCAAGCAATGGCTCATGCCGATAAAGCAGAAAAGCAAATTCAATCTGTGTTGGCCGGTCTTTACAAATAATTGCAATAGATTGAGTTGTGTGATATATTGTATATTAGCTCTGTACGGGTGTTAATTTTGTTCCTACATTTATATAAATAGGGAGAGTTAACTCCGATTGAGATTGAAGTATACCCGCCGATATATGTATCGCCAGCGGGAAACGGATTACTCAGGGTTCTCACCCACCTGCGAGCCTAGCAGGTAACAAAATCCGCCCTTATGGAGCTTTCTTCTTTTTATTGCCCTCGTATATTTAATATGTTATACTATCTTAAGAATTTTAAAGGGTATTATCTATAAATCTTACGAGGGGAGAAAATGGGTTTAGCAGAAAGATTTAAAGAAAAATTGGACAAAGTTCAGGAACCGAAAGTATATCTAGTAAAAGATGAAATTACTCCTGTAAAAAAGCAAAATAATTATGCTCAAGAGCAAATTATGAATAGCTTAGTTCAAAAAATAAAAAATACTCCGTATTGGAATGATTATTCTCTTGTGGCTCAAAAGAAAATGATTGTAAAATATTTTGATTCAAAGCTCGAAAAAAATACGGATATTCCATATTCAATATCAAATGATGAAAAGCTCAGTTTTTTGGATTTAATATTAGAAAAGATAAAATAGTAGTATTTTTACTAATATTAAATTTTGTACTAGAATGTATTGTATATGGAGCACAATCTTTTTAAAATTTCTTCAAAATATAAACCTTCCGGAGATCAGCCTCAAGCAATCGAAAAACTTGTTGAAGGTGTAAAAAGGGGTGATGACAGTCAGACCTTGCTTGGTATTACCGGATCAGGTAAAACATTTACTATTGCGAATGTTATAGAGCAAATTCAACGTCCAACTTTAATTATTGCTCATAACAAAACTCTTGCCGCCCAACTGTACAATGAATTTAAAGAATTATTCCCTGATAACGCAGTTGAATATTTCATAAGTTATTACGATTATTATCAGCCGGAAGCATATATACCTAGAACTGATACTTATATCGAAAAATCTTCAAGCATAAACGAAGAAATTGACAGACTGCGTCATAATACTACAAGAAGTCTTTATGAAAGAGATGATGTAATTGTTGTGTCTTCTGTAAGTTGTATATATGGTTTGGGAGTTCCGGAAAATTATTTTAAAGGTACAATTGAGCTTCAAGTTGGTGATGAACTCGATAGAGACGGTTTTTTAAAACATCTTGTTGAAGTCAGGTATGAACGCAATGACTTGGAGCTAAAGTATTCAACTTTCAGAGTTCGGGGTGATATTATTGAAATAATGCCGCCATATGAAAAAACTGTAACCAGACTGTATTTCTTCGGCGATGAAATAGAAAAAATTGTCAAGATTGATAATGTTTCAGGAGAAATTGTTGATACTCCGAATAAAATAGTTCTTTATCCTGCAGTGCATTATATCGCTGATGATGAGGATCAAGAAGAGACAATACGTTTGATAAGACAAGAGCTTCAATCTCGTCTGGCTGAGCTTAATTCTGAAAATAAATTAATAGAAGCACAGCGTCTGGAGCAAAGAGTTAACTATGATATTGAGATGATGAAAGAAATGGGATATTGTACGGGGATAGAAAATTATTCCAGAATTTTGGAGCGACGTGCTCCGGGAACGCCTCCTGCAACGTTGCTTGATTATTTCCCTAATAATTTTGTTACAATAATTGATGAATCTCATGAAACTTTACCGCAAATTCGAGGGATGAGCCATGGTGATGCTGCAAGAAAACAAGTTCTTGTAGACTATGGGTTCAGACTTCCTTGTGCAAAAGATAACAGACCGTTAAATAATAAAGAGTTTTTTAATAAGGTTGGGCAAAAGATTTATATTTCTGCCACCCCTGCGGAATTTGAGCGTAATACTTCTTCTCAAATAGTCGAGCAGATTATTAGACCGACAGGGCTGCTTGATCCAAAAATTTCTGTTCGTCCGATTGATACACAGATTGCGGATTTAAAATCTGAAATTAAAAAACGTGTTGATAAAAATGAAAGAATTTTAATTACTACGCTTACTAAGCGTATGGCTGAGGATTTAACGGATTTCTTCTTGCAAGAAGGTATTCGTGTAAGGTATTTACACAGTGAGATTAAATCAATTGAAAGAGTCGAAATATTAAGAGATTTAAGACTTGGGGAATTTGATGTGCTTATTGGTGTAAACCTGTTAAGAGAAGGATTAGATATACCGGAAGTTTCGTTAGTTGCTATTATGGATGCTGATAAAGAAGGTTTCTTAAGATCTGAAACAAGTTTAATTCAAACTATCGGGCGTGCTGCGAGAAATGCCTGCGGTGAAGTTATTATGTATGCTGATAAAATTACAGATTCTATGGCTAATGCAATTAAAGAAACAGAAAGAAGAAGGAAAATTCAGATAGAGTATAATCAAAAATACGGAATTATCCCGCAAACTATTAAAAAGCCTATTGAAAATAACTTGTTATCTCTTATTGCGAGTTATAGAAATTTTGAAGACGTTGTGGCTGAGGAAATGGTTGAAATGGGTATAGAGAAAAAAGATTTGCCAAAACTCATTTCAAAACTTGAAAAGGATATGCATAAAGCCGCAAAAATACTTGATTTTGAACGGGCAGCTCAAATCCGTGATCAACTTAAAAAACTAAGAGAAATGAAAGATTAGTTTTTGTTTGTATCCATTTCATCAACAAGTTTTGTGATTTGGTAATCGTCTTTTCTGTCGTTACTTAATACTATGTATTCATAAGAAACTTGTGCAAAATAATTTGCACTGATTGATACGTTAGCTACGACTGCAAGAGAGCATATAATCAGAAAAGACCAATGGTTAAAAGGTACATGCAATAGCCAGTACGCATAAGCGAAAGGCCCTATTATTACGGGTATTACTATTGCCATTTGAAGCACATAGAAGATAAGTGCGGCAAAAATATCAAAACATGACATAAATATAATTTGAAGGTTATAGCCATCTCTTATGTCAAGATATTTTGCAAAGGCTAAATAAGCAGTAAAAGGGATAGTTCCGACAATTACCCATATTATAATGCTAAAAATTAAACTAACAGTCGTATCTTGTATTGCTGCAGTACAAAATGTTATGCCCATATATCCTATCCAGCCCCATAAAAGACTATGTGGTACTATGACAACTAATGTTTTTAAAAATACAAATATTAGTTTTAACGGATTTAATGTTAAAATTTCCCGATTATTTTCTCGTACGTTATTTATGCCCACTGTCATTAGTGCAAATAGTATACTTGATGTTATGGTAGCCATGATGTAGTATGCCGCCATATTCCCCGCTACAAATAAGTTATAAGTTATATATACGGGAATAGCGTATAATGCAATCTTCAAAAAAGAATGCTTTTCTATAAACGCGTCACTAAAAGCACTTACAATAGATGCCATATTTATTCTCCTATTTACTTTAACCTTGTAATAATCTTTTCAATTCCAATGGTTTAGATGATTTTGTCATTGCATCTTCTAATGTAATTAATTTTTCATTTACCAAATTAGCAAGAGCAGATTCCAATGTTTGCATACCTGAACCGGTACTTGTTTGAATTGTAGAATAAATTTGAGATGCCTTTGACTCTCTAATAAGGTTTGCAATTGCAGGGGTAACAACCATTATTTCTTGTGCCATTACACGACCTTTTTTCTGTCCTGTCGGAGTCAATTTAGGTAAAAGTGTTTGTGCAAATACCGCAACAAGAGAGTTTGATAACTGTACACGAATTTGTTGCTGTTGACCTTCAGGAAATACGTCAATAATACGGTCAATAGTTTGAGAAGCTGACGAGGTGTGTAATGTACCGAAAACCAAGTGACCTGTTTCTGCGGCAGTCAATGCTAAACCTATTGTTTCGTGGTCTCTCATTTCACCTACAAGTATGATATCTGGGTCTTCACGTAATGCAGATTTAAGTGCATTAGCAAATGATCTTGTATCCATACCGAGTTCTCTTTGGTGGATAATACTTTTTTTAGATGTGTGAACAAACTCGATAGGGTCTTCAATTGTCAATATGTGCTCAGCACGGCTTCTGTTGATATAATCAATCATTGCAGCAAGTGTTGTAGATTTACCGGAACCGGTAGGCCCTGTTACAAGAACCAATCCTCTTGGTCTTTCTGCAATTTGTTTAACGATATTAGGCATCCCCATATCCTCTAATACCGGTGCAGAAGAGTTAATTACACGAAATGCGGCAGCATAAGAACCTTTATCTTTATAGAAGTTTACACGGAAACGCCCAATATTTGCGATACCATAAGAAAAGTCGAGTTCCCATTCTTGTTCTAATCGTCTTCTTTGTTCGTTAGACATCATTGGGAAAAGCAATTGCTCAACTTCTTCTGATGATAGTGCAGGATATTCCATCCTTATCAATTTGCCGTCTAAACGTTTTACAGGAGGCAACGCGCTGGATATGTGTAAGTCAGAGCATCCTTCATCTACAATTTGTTTTAATAAATCTTCTATAATCATATTATTCCACCATTTATTCTGTGTAGTTTATAACTGCATCATTTTCTTTGTCTGCAATTTCCATCATGATATATGTCATGTATGCTCCAAGAGCGATTGCTTTTGGATCTAAATTTGTTTTATTCGCTGCTTCTATAATTGCTGAATTAATTTCAGGATTTTCATCCTTTATGTAATGAATCATTTTTTTACGCCATACAGGCATATTAGCAAATATTTCATCAAAAGCTGTTTGCGCAATTTCTTCTGATATTACAGGTAACATATATAGCACCTCAAATTTTACTTCTCTTCTGTTTGTTAGTATACCATTAACTCTGACGCCTTGTCCAGTTTGAAACAAAAATACTATATTTGAAGTATAATAAATATTATGAAATTGGAGTATTTGCAATTAAGTGCTTATAGGAATTGTTTAGATACAATGTTAAATTTTGATAAGAGTAAAACTCTTATTATTGGTAAGAATGCTCAAGGAAAAACAAATATTTTAGAAAGTATATATTTCCTTTCGACTCTAAAAACACCAAGGACCTCCAATTTAACCGAGCTTATAAATTTTGGTAATGATTATTGTAAAATTAATGCGCAGGTACAAAAAAACGATGTAAGTACTGATTTGCAATATGTATATACAAAGGATAAAAAACGCGAATTAAAAGTAAATGGTGCAAAATCTAACGTAAAAGATTTTAAATCTGTTTTAACAACAGTACTATTTTCAAGTTCTGATTTGTTATTATTGCGCGGGGCTCCGCAAGATAGGCGCGATTGGCTTGATAGGGCTATTTCACAAGTGTATCCGGCTTATGATGACAGGCTTTCCAAATATGATAAAATTAGAGTTCAAAAAAATAATTTTTTAAAAGAGTGTGCAAAAACAGGAAATTTCAATGAAAAATTAATGGATGTATTTAACGAGCAGCTTTCAATTTCCGGAAGTAATATTATATATATTAGGCGCAAATACCTAAGAGAAATCGAAAAAATTGCCGCTCAAATGCATAAAACTATTAGTGATAGTGAAGTTTTATCATTAAAGTATGATAGCTCCTTTTTGCCATTAGAACTTGACGAAATTGATATAGAAACAATCCAAAAACAATACAAAGCGTCCCTTGAAGAACGTAAAGTTGAAGAAATTCGCAGATGCCAGGCATGTGTTGGGCCTCACAGGGATGACGTTATTTTTTATATAAACGGTCAAGAAGCTACTAAATTTGCCTCTCAAGGTCAACAAAGAACAGTTGTTTTGGCATTGAAATTGTCAGAGCTTGATATAATTTCTCAAAAAACAGGAGATAACCCTATTTTGCTTTTGGATGATGTGCTTGCAGAACTTGATGATTTGAGGCAAAATTACCTTTTAAAATCTATAAAACCGGAAACTCAAACAATAATTACTTCTGTCGATACGATTTTATTTGAGGAAGAATTCCTAAAAGATGTTCAAATTTATAAAATAGAAAATGGAAGTATCTTATGCTAAAGAAATTTTTTGCATTTTTAATAAGGATATATCAATTTTTTTCTCGTTTGACTCCGCCAAGTTGTCGTTTTACACCTACGTGTTCCGAATATACACGTCAAGCAATCTTAAAATACGGAATACTAAAAGGCGGTTGGCTTGGAATAAAAAGAATTTGCCGCTGTCACCCTAAAAATCCGGGCGGATATGACCCTGTACCGTAGGGTTATATTTTATAAGGTAAAAATAAAATCCACAACTTCTTTTAAAGAATAAATATTTTCTTGAACAAGGAAGTTTTTGCCGGATTTTTCTTTAACATAATCAAGGTTTTTACCGTCTAAAAAATCCTGAGAATATGGTCTTAGCATTACAGAAGGAATTACGACAATATCACAATCTTCATCTTTTACCGTTCTTATTAAATCTCCCGTTGTAATAAGTCCGGCTACTGTAATATCTTTTCCCCAGTATTCTGATTTAACAGGGCAGGATTTCACTTCCAAATTTTTTATTTTAGAAAGTTTTTGGGTGATTTTCTCAAACATGTTTTTAGCTGCGTAAGAACAGGCAAAAACTATTTTATAAGGTTTTGATATTGATTTTGGCAGTTTTAATTTCTTAAAATCATCATAAGTTAATCTTAAAGATCCGACACCGTCATCCAATTGGCAAAAGTTTCCGTAGTATTTTGCGCTTGGAATATCTTCCCCTGCAAGTAAGAAAAACTCATCAGAACAGCATACTCTTTTATATTTTGATGCTATTTTAATCGTTTCTTGTGCGCATTTTTTATCAACTTGTTTTAATTTTTCTTGTCGGAATTGTGTTATTCCAACAGGTACTATTGCAACGGAAAGAACGGTATTTTTGAGTTCTGCCAAATCAGAGAGTGTTCTTTCAAGTTCTTTGCCATCATTCAATCCCGGACAAAGTACAATTTGAGCGTGAAAAGGGATTTTGTTTTTTCTGAACCACTTTAAATTCTCCAATGCCTTGCCTGCATTTGGATTTCTTAGCATTTTTACTCGTAATTCCGGGTTTGTTGTGTGAACTGAAATATAAAACGGGCCAAGATGCATTCTTTTTATTCGCTCTTTATCTTTTTCCGAGAGGTTGGTTAAAGTTATATATGTCCCCTGAAGATATGAAAGCCTATAATCATCATCTTTTACATAAAGCGTGTTGCGTAGTCCTTTTGGCTGTTGGTCGACAAAACAAAATACACAATGATTTAAACAAGGTTTCACCTTATCAAATACTGCACTTTCAAATACAATACCCAGGTCTTCATCATAATCTTTTTCTATTTCAATTTCTTCTTCTTCGCCATTTGGGTGTTTAACAAGGATAGTAACAATTTCGGATTTCATATAAAAATTATAGTCAATCATATCTTGCATAATTTGATTGTCAACAGATACGATTTCATCCCCTTTTTTTATTCCGAGTTCTTGTGCTATTGAACCTTGTAATACACTATCAACTGTTGCGCTCATTATCTTTTTCAAAACCTTCAATCATAGTGATAAAATTGTTATATTCGCAAGAAGTGTTATCAAGAACAATTCTTTGGTAGAAATCAACAGGGGTATATTCATCTGCCATTATTTTCTCGGTTTTTATTTTGTGCAGATATGCGTTTGATTTTATTTCTTCGAGCATTGCTTTTAAGTCTTCCCCTTTGAGATATGATGCGCAGCATAGTTTAATTTTTGCATCGGATATAAACTGCTGAGGGTTTGGCGAAAACGGTTTTAGCATAAGTTCTCTTAACTCTTTAAATCCATTGTTTGTAATTGAGTAAAATACGGATAATTTCCCTCCGTCTGACATAATTTTTGAAGATGAAATACAACCTTTTTTCTCTAATCTTACAAGTGCCGGTTTTATTGCCCCAAAACTTGGGTTTGCAAATGAGCTGAAGAAATCAAGTATCCTTTTTTGTATAGAATACATTGTCAAATCTCGTTTTAACAGTACAAATAAAATCATTAAATCTATCATAAATTTAGAATATCATTAATTTAAGGTTTGCACAACTTTCTTGAAACCGCGCTAACTGCCGTACCGGATACAATAGGTTGAAATTGAGCGTATTTATTGTAATCTCCGTTTAAGAAATAACCGTTATCGTCATAAGAATCAATAGTTCCGATTTTGTATTTTTGTTTAAGGCAGTCTATTTCGTACTGCCCAAGTGTGTAGAGAACCTGACGCCCTTCTATTGGCTCATATTGTCCTTTATTGTATGATTTTAAAAGGAATGAAAATCCATATCTGTCTGCGGTTCCGGTTATTCCGTCAGGATCAATGTAATTGTTTGGTGCAACGTGTTTCCAATTTATTCCGTCTGATTCTTCTGCCTTGCAAACAAGTATAGGGGAAATTAATAATAAAAATATTAAAAGTACTTTTTTCATTTTTACCTCAAGATTTATTATAACGATTTTTTATAAAAAATAAAGTTTAGTTGCAAAAATCATTTATGAGGTCTATTTCTTGTTCTGTCAGGTTAAAACATTTGAATATAAATTTGTCGATTTCTAAAAGTATTTTTTTATCATTATTTTTCATGTAATTCTCTACAAGTCTTTCTAATTCTTCTTTTTGCGTTGGGGATAATTTAGGAAAAGGCAAAGAAGATAAATTATTTTTTAAAATTTTCAATTCGTTGAATTTCTTGCGGTATATGAATTCGAAAACTTTAGAATTAAGAAATGCAAGTGTAGTTTTTGTGCTGTGGGTATTTACATTAGGAATTAGTATATTTGCGCTATTCAAAAATAGTGATTTTTTGTTATCGTATGCAAAGATAAGTTTTTTTGAAATAAATTTATAAACAAGTTTTTCTTCGCTGCGGTATATTTCGTCTTTGGCAATTTGTTGAAAGTTCTCTCTTTTGTATTCAATATAATTTGCCGCAGGTTTCAGATAATATGCACAAATTTCTTTTCCTGTATAAATTGGTTCGTTTGTAGCTCTTTTTTGAAAGGAGAGGTATTTTTTGTTGTTGCCTGTGACAATCCCGAGTCCCCATGTACTGTTAATAAGGGTCTCATGATCTGTTGAGTAAATTTTGTCTATTATTTTTGCTTCTTCTGAACTTATAAAAGAAAAATTGTTGTGATTGTTGAATTCATAATATTTTTGTTCAATTTGCGATGTTTTACCGTTTTCAACAAGTTCAATAATTCCGTTATTTTTGCAATCTAATTCCAATAATACTGTATCAGACAAAACTCCGGAAAAAATTTTGCCAAGATTTTCTATTTTTCGGATTGCGAAATTGTCAAGTATAAATTTTCGAATATCTTGGTGTGCTTTGACATTTAAAATTGATTCAGGCAGTATGAAAGAACATTTTCCATCATTTTTTAAATATTTTTTTGATTGTGCAATAAAATATGAAAAAGATTCTCCGGATTTTATATTTGGAAAATTTTTTCCTACAATTTTGTTTATAAGTGCACCCCAAGGAGGGTTTGTTGCTATTACATCAAAGTATTGTTCTTTTAAAGCAGTATTTTGAGTTAGAAAATTTGCATTATAAATATTTGGACAAAACTCGATATTTTTATACTTTATAATGAGGTTTATTTTTGCAATAAAACAAGCAATCTCATCTATGTCACAGCCATATATATTTTGAGGATTTTTAATTCTTTTAGCTGCCTGCAGGATAAAACTTCCGGTTCCGCAGCATGGATCAAGAAATATATCATCAGAATCAAGTTTTTTTATTGCCTTTTGAATTACTTTTTGTGGGGTGTAATATGAGCCTTTTACGTTTTTATCTCCTTCACTTTGAGAATATTGATATACAATTCCGAGAAAATCTTCTTCATCGAAGGGTAGTTCTATATCTATCAAAAAATTATCAATTTTTTGTTCAAAATCATTTAGAATATCTGAAATATATTTATTTTTTGCAGACAAATTATTCTGTTTTAATAAATTCAATGCAAGGTTATAAATTACTTGGTGCGTGTTGATGTTATTTTCTTTTATGTAATCTGCAATTGTGGTTAGAATTTTAATATTTTCTTTGTTTGTAAAATATTCTAAAGGCAAAATATTTTTTTTTGAAAGCCGCTTGTTGGCGCGAGAAGTAAGTCGATCCCCTTGATCTTCTTCATTTACCCCCAAACGATTCCAATTTTTTATTGTTGCTTTAGATACCATATTCTGCATGAAATCATTCTATCATATAATCATTCTTACTAGCAAAAAAAAAATTC
>CADCKD010000021.1:31387-37286 GCA_902801985.1 uncultured bacterium
AAAAAAAAAATTCCCCACGTTTAAATATAGTTATGAACATTACAATTCCTACGCAAACAGCTTATTCAAAATATACTTATAATAATTTTTCTTTAAAAAATAATCAGGTTGCATTTGAAGGATTGTATTCCAATGCTTTGAATAAACTAAGTTCTCTAAGTATAGATGAGTATAAAAGCCTTTCAATTTGTGAAAAAAGAATTTTGAGATTACGTTACAAATTGCGTAAAATGTTTACTATAGGGAATTTTGAAAATCAAGTTGTTCCATTGCATGAACAAGTTGCGGATGTATTAAAAACAGCTTTAGATAAATCTTACGGAGAGGGGAAATATGTTATGATTTCAATTGGCCGCTCTCTTTCTTCAATTGCAAAAGTTTTGAGTTATAGAATAGGTAATGAGAATGTAAAACAAATTCCATTGAGTTATGCAGGACGTTTTGACAAACCGAATCCCTTATCTCGTGTTTCAGACAAAGATCTTAAAATATTTAAATCTTATTTAGAGTCTATTGGTTTAACAAAAGATATTATCCAAAATTCCGGCAAGAAATACATAATCATGGATTATTCTTGTACCGGGCATTCACTGAGGGGTGCTTATACACTTTTAACAAATGAAAAACTTCTTGGTAAATCAGAATATATTGAGGTAAAAGACATTAGGACTGCCCTGAGTCCTATTGATTCCGAACTTGCTCTTCATTTAAATTACTTGTTGGATGAAAGTAAGTTGAAGAATTATTCGCTTATAAGTAAATCTGAGGAACTTGGACAAACAATTAAGGCCGCAGTTTTATCTCCGGCTAAGGTTGTAAAGTTGACGCTGTTTTCAATTATGGATGATATGTTCAAGAAAAGGATAATTGGTGGTTAAAAAAAATAATGTAAAATTATATTGCGTTATCATTTTAATAAAATAAATTTCATTTTATTTGATTTTGTAATAGACTTATTGTATGCGTATTAGGGTTTTATCTGAGTTGTTAAGTGAGCATACCAGAGGAGCCTTTTTAGGTAAGTTACACATTAGTGGGGAATAATGAAAAATTACGTAATAATATTAGCCTCAGGAACAGGCAGTAGATGTGGAAGCGATATACCAAAGCAGTTTATTAAAATTGCCGGGAAAACGATATTTGAACATACTATTGGAATTTTTGAAGGGCTAAAAGAAATAGATGAAATTATTGTTGTTATAACTCCGGAATACAAACATTTTGCACAAGAATTGATTATAAAAAACAGTTACAAAAAGATTTCGAAATTGTTAAATGGCGGTTCAACACGAAAAGAGAGTTCCTATATAGGCGTTTTTTCAATTGAAGATAGCGAAGCGAATGTTTTAATTCATGATTGTGCAAGACCGTTTTTGTCTGAACAAATTATAAAAAATTGTATTAATGCATTAGAAAAATATGATGCTGTTGATGTTGCAATCCCATCATCTGATACGATAATAAAAGTTAAGGGCAATATAATTGAAAGTATTCCCGAAAGAAAATATTTAAAACGCAGCCAAACACCTCAATGTTTCAAGCTTTCCACGATCAAAAAAGCTCACGAGCTTTCCAAAAATGACAATAGTTGTACAGATGATTGTAGTATGGTTGTAAAATATGGGCTTGGTGAGGTATATGTAGTTGAAGGTGATAGTAAAAATATCAAAATAACTTACCCTGAGGATGTATATCTGGCCGATAGACTATTTCAACTTCCGTAGTATGAAGTCTTTTGAAAATTAAGATCTATCGTTCCTAATGAAAAAGACCCCGAAGGGTCAAATTCTTTAAATGGGGCGGGTGGGGGATTCTGTCACTTCGCTCGCTATCGACGTGACTTCGCGTCTTGCTTTCAGTTGCATGTGTGCAACAAGCAAGACGGCTACGCACTTGGCTCGCTCGTTCAATGTAAAATTTCACCTGAGATGATTATTTGTTTCACCTAAAAAGATTATTTGTTGAAATTTTATTTAATTAATTTTATGTGTAACGATTTTTATTTGAGTAGCTACAATTGAGTCAATTTTTTAAAAGAAAAATACTTTATATATACATAGGGGAAATAAGGAAATTTCTATGGGAATAGGAAAAATTGGAGTAAATATAGGCAAAGAAATTATTGCTTGGACAAGGACAGGTAAAAGTTTGATTGCGACAAGACCAATAAAAATAAATCCTTCTGGTTTAAAGTATGTACCTTTAGAACATGATTTGTTAGAAATTCCAAAACTTAATTTTAGCAAATATAAATCGAAAATATTATCTTATTTAAAAATGGACTCACCACGTGAATATATGGTAATTGTAGATAGAGAGACGGGGAAAACAATTTGTACTCATTTAGGTGATGCCAACGAATGCGGAAGAAATATAGATTACAGCAAATTACCATTAAATCTCAAAACAAGTGTAATGCTACATGGACACCCTACATATTATTTAAATGGTGTTTCAACAACACCGTTATCAGTTCCTGACTTTAGGACATTTGTTCGTTTACCTATGAATGAAGTTGTTGCATACAATGAATTTGGACAATATTCCCGTATGAGAAAAACTGATAATTTTCAGCAACTTAAAGCAGAAGATGTAAAATCAATAATAGATGAATTACACAAAAGGTTGGAAACTTTAATTCCAAAAAATAAATTAGAAGAATGTAGTTCAGGATTCGCATTTAAATTTTTCAAGAAACTTGGATTAATAGAAGAACAAATGACTACACAAGAGGGAATTAAATTAATGGATAAATACTGGCGAGAAATTTGTCCAAAAATAGGAATTGAGTATCATTGTAACTATTCGGGCTTATAATTTTATTCAAGCAAGTATTTTTTATAGATAATAAAAAATAAATTTTCGACTTCCGACCTTTTGTAAAAAATTTCCGACCAAGAAAAAATTTTGAACTTAAAAACATAAAATTTTTAATACTACAAAACCAATGAAAAATCATTTCAAACGTACAAAATGCCGGAGAGGTGCAAAATCGCTAAAACTCTTTTGTGGACAGAATTAGGACACAAATGGGATTAATTTAGACTTATTGGTTCAAAAAAAGGACTTTCAGGACAGTTGAAACGATTTTTTATTGGTTACTTCCAATCGCAGAAACCTTTACACACAGGCGATTTAACCAAAAAAAATCAAATTAGGCGTACAGATACACTGAGGTGAAAAAATATATTCAACCCACAAAACGGTGGATTCTCGTTCTAACTACACTTGCAGTTTGACTAATAAGAACAGTTAGTATGATTCTTTTATATGGTGGATAGTGGAATCCGAACCCAAAAATCTGATTATCAAGTTCCCGACTGGCTTTTATCTGTTCGCGGTTTTTATTTTCTGCGTACTCAAAATTTTTTGACAAATGGTTTGCACTTTTTGGTAAAGTTGAGTCTTAAATTTTTGCATTTTTAAGGCAAAATTTATAAAATAAATATACTGATTATGAAAAATATACCTGATTATTTAAAAACAGCAAGAGAATGTGCAGAGGAATGGGGCATATCAAAAAGGCGAGTGCAAATCTATTGTGCAGAAGGCAGAATTGAAAGAGCTTTTAAATACGGACAATATTGGTTAATACCTAAAGATGCACAAAAACCACCTGAAAAGGAACGAGGAAGAGGCTTTTAAATAATCAAGCATTCAGATGATGTGTTTTCCTTAACATTTCTTTACAATTACGGTGGAATAAAGTCTGTTTATACGGTTCGTAAAAGGATGGAAGATAGTATGGTTGAGCTAAAAGAGAATTTAAAAGTATTAGGATTTGTTGCTGAAAACGGCAAAGATAATATTTATATAAAAAATTACATACTATTAAAGTTAAATATAATGAAAATTCACCTGAAAAATCTGAAATTGATTATGGAACAAAAATTCTATGCAATCGTAAAACTACTTGTAATTTTCATCAAGAAGAAAGTTTGGTTGTTTTAGAATGTGTAAATCGCTTACTTGAAAAAGGATATAAGCCTGAAAATATTGAACTAGAGAAATCTTGGGGTATGGGACACACAGAAGGGTACTTAGATATCCTTGTTAAAGATGAGACAAATGCGTCTTTTGCAATGATAGAGTGTAAAACTTGGGGTAAAGAATATGATAAGTATGTCAAAGAGACCTTTACCCATAAAAACAAAAGCAAAGAAAATGACGGTGGACAAGTATTTTCATACTTACAACAAGAGCCAAAAACAACAAAAGCAATATGTTATTATACATCTCATATAGTAGGCAATTTAGTTGAATATAAAAATGCCATTATTCATAATAAGGAGGATTGGTCAGAACTAAATCAAGTAGAAAGATTTAATCGTTGGACTAAAACATTTGAGACCAATGGTATATTTGAAGATGATATTCCACTTTACAAAATTGAATCCAAAGCAATTAGAAGAAAAGACCTAAAAGAGCTCAAAAGAGAAGATTCTGAAGGAATATATAATCAGTTTGCTGAAATTTTAAGACATAATGTTGTTTCTGATAAACCGAATGCATTTAATAAAATTATTAATATGTTTTTATGCAAAATATGGGATGAAGATAATACCGCAGAAAATAAAGAAGTTAAATTTCAAACAAGAACTTTAGGTCGTGATAAAACAGACGAAGAATTGTTAGAGGATTTAAATGATTTATACAAAGCTGGAATGAGTGCATACCTTGAAAAAGACGTTTCAGATGTTACTAAAGATGATTTTGAAACTCTTTTAAGTTTTGTAGGTAATCAGTCTAAAAAAGATGCATTTGAAGAACTTTATAAAACTCTACGTCTTTATAAAAACAATGAATTTGCTTTCAAGGAAGTTTTTGACAAAAAATCATTTAAGGATAATGCAAAAGTTGTTAGAGAAGTGGTTGAACTGCTACAGGATAAACAATTAAGATATTCTCATAAACAACAATTTTTAGGTGATTTTTTTGAAAAATTGTTGAATGATAGTATAAAGCAGGAGGCTGGGCAATTCTTTACACCTGTTCCGCTGACTCAGTTTATTATCAAATCATTACCGATTAAAGAAATAATTCAAGATAAAATCAAAAACAATGAGCCTGACACGCTTCCGTACGTAATAGATTACGCATGCGGCACAGGGCATTTCTTGACTGAGATTATGGATAATATTGATAAAATTATTAAAGAAGATATTGATATTGAAAATATAACAAGACCTGCAGTAAAAAGAGAATTCAAACTATGGAAAGATAGTGAATTTGAATGGGCTGAAAAATACATATATGGTATTGATTTGGATTATAGGTTAATTAAAGCATCTAAAATAAGTTGCTTTTTGAATGGAGATGGTAAAGCCAATTTATTGCACGCCAATGGTCTGGCTCCGTTTGATAGCGAAGATTATATAGGAAAGTTGCGTAGTAATACAGAGAAGCAAGACAATCAACAGTTTGATATCTTAATTGCCAATCCTCCATATTCAGTAAAAGCTTTCAAGCCTACAGTAAAAAATGGAGATAAACTTTTTGAATTATTCGGTAATTTTAGTGAGAATAGTTCAGAAATAGAATGTCTGTTTGTAGAAAGAGCAAAACAACTTATAAAAGAAGGAGGTTATGCGGGGATAGTTTTACCGGTAAGCTTACTTACTAATGACAAAGTCTATATCAAAACCAGAGAAATTATCCTTAAATACTTTGATATAAAAGGTATTCTTGCATTACAGGATAATGCTTTTATGGCAACAGGAACAAAAACCATCATTTTACTGATGCAAAGAAGAAGTAATAATTATTGGGAACAAATCAATCTTGCTGTAAAAACTTTCTTTGATAATTACCGTGATGTTACCGTTGCTGGCATAGAAAAGGCATTTTCTAATTTTGTAGAAATAAATTATGAAGATTTAGCTTTTGATGACTATATTTC
>CADCKD010000022.1 GCA_902801985.1 uncultured bacterium
GTTTGCTAAGTATGAAGTTCTTTACAAGGATTTATAAATAATAAATATCTTAACAGGTTATAATAAACTAAATAAACATATACGTACTTATCCAACTTATCCAACTTATCAAACCTATCTAACTTATCTAACTTATCAAACTTCCAACTTTATTTACTTCTTTTTTCTTTTATACTAAAATACCATTGTAAAATACGATGAATACAAGAGGGAATATAATATGCAAGTATCTATAAACTGGCTGAACGAATTAGTAGATTTATCCGATATAGAAGTTTCACAAATTGCGCATGAATTAACTATGAGCGGTTTGGAAGTTGAAGCGGTGGAAGAAGTTCAACCGTCATTTACAAATATTATTACTGTTAAAATTGAAAAAATTGATAATCATCCAAATTCTGATCATTTACATTTGGTTACGGTTAATACGGGCAGCGGTGTTAAAACTGTTGTTTGCGGTGCTCAAAATATTGCAGTCGGTCAAATTGTTCCTTATGCAAGTGTCGGGTCAAAAGTTTTGGACAGAAAAACCGGAGAACAATTTGAACTTACTCCTGCGGTTATTCGCGGGGTTGAATCTCAGGGTATGCTTTGCTCTGCCGATGAACTTGGTGTATCTGAAAGAAATTATCAGCAAGAGGACGGAATACTTGTATTAAACAGAATTTTCCCTGATGTGCAAATCGGAGTGGATGTTAAAGACGTTTTAGGATTTGAAAAGGATACGGTTATTGATGTTGCTCCAACGGCAAACCGCGGAGATCAAATGTCTGTTATTGGGGTTGCCAGAGAATTAAGTGCATTATTTAACAAACCGCTTAAATTAAATCCTATTGAATGCACAAAAGATTTAACAACAGATAAATTTAAGGTTGAAATATTAGATAAAGACGTTTGTAAATATTATTCAGCAGGACTTTTGAAAAATATTAAAATAAAATCTTCTCCTGATTGGATGCAAAAAAGACTTATTGCTTCAGGTATTCGTGCAATAAATAACGTTGTTGATATTACAAACTATGTAATGCTTGAATACGGATGTCCGTTGCACGCTTTCGATGCGGATAAACTAGACGGTTATTTATGCGTAAGACGTGCTAAAGAAGGTGAAAAAATTACAACATTAGACGGTGTTGAAAGAGATTTGACAAATGATTCGGTTCTAATAGCGACACAAGACAAAGGGGTATGTTTAGCCGGTGTTTTCGGCGGTGAAAACTCTGAAATCGATGATAATACGACTTCTATGGTTTTGGAAGCTGCGTATTTTACCCCTGTTTCAAACAGAAAGTCTTCTCGCAGTGTAGGATATCGCAGCGAAGCAAGTGCAAGATTTGAACGCGGAATTGATATTGAAGCTGTAAAACCGGCTCTGATGCGTGCAATGCAACTTTTGGTTCAATATGCAGATGCAGAGGTTATCGGCGTTGTGGAAGACGGTGTTAATAAACTTGAGCCTCTTGAAATTACCCTGAGATATCCTCAAATAAAAAGAATTTTGGGCTGCGATATTGAGGCTGAAAAGTGCGATAGTATATTAGAAAAATTGGGATTTGAAAAACTTGGCGGTAATCCTGTTGCTGCAAAATTCTCAGTTCCAAGTTTCAGAGCGTATGATGTTACAAGAGAAATTGATTTAATCGAAGAAATATCAAGGATTAATGGCTTTGATAAGATTTCTCCGACACTTCCTCCAAAATCTCAACTTCCTGAAATTTCTTTAGAAGAAAAAGTGTTGAAAAAAGTTCATCAGTTAATGCTTTCTGCTGGTTTGACCGAAATTCAAACAAGTTCATTGATTGGCAAATCCTTGCTTGACAAGTTCAAAATTGATTATGATGATGAAAATGCAGTAAAAGTTGCAAATGCTGCAAGTGAAGAATATTCAATGCTTCGTCAGGGCTTGGCGGCAAGTGTACTAAACTGTATGAAAAATAACTTTGACAACGGCCAAAAAACATTCTGGGCATATGAAATAGGTAAAACTTATATTAAAGTAGCTCCTGCGGATGAAAAAAATACCGGTGTTAAAGAAACAAGAGTTTTAGAAGGGGTTATAACCGGTGAAGTTCAAAATTCTAAATGGGAAGTAAAAACTCCGACAGACTTTTTCTATGTAAAAGGTATTGTTGAGAATTTGTTAACAGAACTTGATGTTATGCGCAGAATTAAAATTGTTCCGATTGAGCAAACTGAACTTGCAAAGACTCACAATGTTCTTCACCCATACAGAACCGGTGTTTTGTTGCTTTTGGGTAAAAAACCTCAGCCTATTGGATATTTCGGACAACTTCATCCGACAGTTGAAGATAAATTGAAACTTAATCAGCACGCATTTTTATTTAAAGTTGATTTAACTGAAATAATTGGTGCTGTCAAAGAATCTGTTCCAAGATTTAAACATATTCCTCAATATCCTGAAGTAAGACGTGATATCGCATTTATTATAAATGAAGATGTTTCTTTTGATGACATTCAAAGAGTTATAAAAGGTGCTGTTAAACAAAATATATTTAACGGTTCAGAAATATTTGACGTGTATCAAGGCGAACACGTAGAGGAAGGATTTAAATCAGTTGCGTTCAGGATAAAAATGCAAGATGAAAATGCAACTTTGACAGATGAAATTATTGAACAACAAATGCAATCTGTTCGTGAAAAATTGCAAAAAACATATGCTCAAATTAGTTTTAGAGAATAAAGTTAAATTGTCAGTTTATTCCCTCTCCGAGGGAGAGGGTTAGGGTGAGGGTTTTATTATGAAAAGAATATTTTTATCATTGATATTAGGTTTTATGTTAAGTATCGGAGGTGCTTTTGCCAAAGATATTATTCCGACATCTCCTGTGTTGGTCAATGTCCACACGGTAGGACTTTACCAAGTGGGGAATGATGTTACTATATACAAATTCCCTGATGAAAATTCTCAAATTCTGTACAGAGTTCGTTGGAATGAGAAAGATTTTTTCCCGCAAAATATCTCTCCGGAAAGTTTTTTTTCTGTTTTCTTGGCTAAAAAAGAACTTGCACTTGTTAATGTGGTTGATATTGCTGATGGTTGGGTGGAAATTGTTTATAACAACTCAACAGGTGAAACAGGTTGGATTAGAGAAGATGATCCGTACAAGTTTATGACTTGGATTAATTTTTATAACACTTATGGTAAAAAATATGGTTTAAATCTTTTAAAAGGTGCACCGGCTTTGTGCAAAGATTTGAAATCTTCACCTGAAGATAAGGCAAAAACTATTTCTACCATAAATGTTCCAAAACAAATTCATTTAAATGTTATTCGTGGTAATTGGGCGCTTGTCAGTGTTATGGATATGGATAAAACACCAAAAACAGGTTATGTCAGATGGAGATCTGATGATGGTGTGAGATATTTCTTCCCTGCTGTAAAAACGAGTGAATAATTTATGCAGCTACAAAACGTGCAAGTGTTTCAGGGAATTTGTTAATTAAAGCATCTGCAAATTTCTCTGTATCAACTTGTGTTATAACAATTGAAAGTAAATCCGGAGGAAGCTGCATAATCATTTTTTCAAGATACTCAGTTTTTATTACTCCCATTGCGTTTACAACGTCATATTTTTGGCATTCGCGATTGATAATATGCGTGTATGCATCGGCATCAAAATTGTTGAAATATTTTTCATCTCCGCTTGCAATAAGTAATGTTAATTGTCTTTTTTGGTCCGGTTCAAGATTCAATATTGCTTGTTTATAATCTAAATCGCCCATTTGCGCTAATTGATTTCTTAAATCATTGCTTGAACCTTGTGCTTCTTCTCCTGTGATACTCTCGATTATTTGCCTCAAATACATTTCAGGTATAAGTTTCATATTTTGAAGTAAATAACCCTTATCCATATCAAGCCCTGTAAGAACTTTATCAAGCTGTTTTTCCGGCATCATTTCAATAACTTGTTTTTTTGAAAATAATTGGAAAACAGTTTTTACAAGTTCTTCTTTTGGAATTTTTTGCAGCATATCCATAAGTGCATCCATTGAGAAAAAGTGAAGCCCTTGAACTAAATCTTTTTTCTCCATCATTGGTATAAGTTTTTCGATTTGTGATGTGGTCATTGTGCTAATGATGGTGAGTTTGTTTTCAGGATTTGCAAGTTGAAACAGTTCTATAAGCTGTTTAGGATTTGTAAACATTGCGACAGCAAGTTGTATTGCAGCTTGATTTCCCTTAAGTGCTTCCTCTCTTAAGATTTCCTCTAGTGATTTATCCTCATATATTTTTAACTGGGATTCTGATAAACCCAGTCTGGCTTGTAAATATTCTAATATCGAATCAATTCTTATTGCCATGTATACCTCGAGAGTTCTTTGTTTATTTATCGGCATAATTAGTAAATAAGTTTAATATTTTACGACAATTGTAACAAAGTTTAATATTCTCTGAAAACAGAGAGATAGCTTGCTTTCTCGAAAATGAATAATTGTAAATTTTTATTACGATACGACCTGTTTTGTAACAAAAATTTACTAAATATTTACTTTATATATATAAGGGAAAAATATAAGGAATGGGAAAATGAGTTTCGATGTAAACTTCTCCATGAATGAACCAATGATCAAAGCGGCAACCGGCTCAAATAATGACGGCGGAAGCGCAGGGAATACCGGTTATATGGGCGGCGGTGGCAGAAAGAAAGATCAAAATCAAGGGAGTCTGTTCTCCGGCAAAAACGATAAAGGTGACTCATTTGAATTATCATCAAAAAAGTTGGATTATATGAGTGAACCTGAGGGGAAAAAAGATTCCTGGTTCAATGGTTTATTATCAAAGATAAAAAAAGAATTATAAGAAATTATAATTCTTTTTTGTTATACTATTTTTGTAGGTTATTAGTGTAGAAAGGTGTATTCTTATGACGGAATTGAGAGGGACTAAAACTGAGCAGAATTTAAAAACTGCTTTTGCCGGTGAATCGCAAGCAAGAAACAAATATACTTATTTTGCATCTGTTGCAAAAAAAGAAGGTTATGTTCAAATAAGCAAAATATTTGAGGAAACAGCCGCAAATGAAAAAGAACATGCTAAGATTTGGTTTAAGCTGTTAAATGGTATCGGAGATACCGTTAAAAATTTGGAAGAAGCTGCAAACGGCGAAAATTATGAATGGACAGATATGTATGCAACTTTTGCAAAAGAAGCAAGAGAAGAGGGTTTTGAAAAGATTGCCGCACTTTTTGAAGGGGTTGCTAAGATTGAAAAAGAACATGAAGAAAGATATCGTAAACTTTTGGCTAATATCAAAGGGGATTTGGTATTTTCTTCGCAAGGGGATACGATTTGGCAGTGTTCAAATTGCGGTCATATTGTTGTAGGTAAAAAAGCGCCGGACGAATGCCCTGTGTGCGCTCATCCAAAATCTTATTTTGAAAGAAAAGCTCAAAATTATTAAATAAAGAAAAGGAGGGATTTTCCCTCTTTTTTTGTGATAAAATTTAAGCATATATTAAATATAGAGGGATATATGGAAAATATAATAGTTGGCGCGGGGCTATCAGGTGCAGTATTAGCGAATTTAATAGCTGATAAGTTAGGAGAGAAAGTTGTTGTTATTGATCGACGTTGCGTTGTCGGCGGTAATATTTATGACTACAAAGATAAAGAAACAGGCATAACTGTTCAAAAATATGGCCCGCATATTTTTCATACAAATAATAAAAAAGTTTGGGATTATTTATCAAAATTTACCAAATGGAATTACTTTTTCTTCAAACCAAATGCGATTATGGAAGGTAATTGCGTAAGTATTCCTTTCAATTTAACTACTTTGTATGAGTTGTTTTCAGAATCTATGGCGCAAAGAATAGAAGAAAAGTTGATAAATAGGTTTGGATACGGAGTGAAAGTCCCGATTTTAAAATTGAGGGATGAAGATGATGAAGATCTAAAATTTATAGCTCAATATGTTTATAAACATATGTTTGAGAACTATACAAGTAAACAGTGGGGGTTAAAACCTGAAGAAATAGACCCCTCTGTTACTGCTCGTGTTCCAATTTTTATAAGTCATGACTGCAGGTATTTTCAGGATAAATATCAAGGTATACCGATTAATGGTTATACCAAGATGATTGAAAATATGTTAAATCATCCAAATATTGAAGTTAAGTTGAACACAGATTCTAAAGAATATGTGATTTTTAGTCATAATGAAAATGGGGTTGATAGTCTGAAAAAAGTATCTTCCTGTAAACGAATTTTTTATTCCGGCGCAATCGATGAATTTTTTGATTATAAGTATGGTCAATTACCTTATAGGAGTTTGGATTTTGATATTCAAACAGTTGACAAAGAATATTTCCAAAAGTCAGCAATGACCAATTATCCGAATAATTATGACTTTACAAGAATTACAGAGCATAAATACTTTCTTAATGAAAAATCTGATAAATCTGTTATTTCAATTGAGTATCCTCAGCAGTTTGTACTTGGCGAGAACGAAAGGTATTATCCGATATCAAATAGCGATACCCAAAATTTGTATGAAAAATATAATGATGAGGCGGCAAAAATTGATGGCTTGTATTTTATAGGCAGATTGGGCGAATATAAATATTATAATATGGATTTGGCTGTAGAAAGGATTTTTGAACTTTTCGAAAAAATTGGAGGGTTAAATGCGTAAATTAGTTTTTATTTCAACCCATTTAATTAATGGAGCCGTTATTAGTGAATATATAAAAATGTCCAAAGTAAAAGATGTTGACTGTATATTGGCTATTGATAATTCTAATTTAAAAATAGAAATTGATTCAAGAGTTAAAGAAATGGAATTTTATGGCACAAAGGTTAAATGTTTCTTTTTTGATGAACAGTTGCATAATGAGCTTAATTTGCCATGCTATTTTTACAACCGAAAAGCCGAGAATTTTAGTGAGATAATGTGGTATAATGGTGATTACAGATTTTATTATGTGAAAAAGTTTTTCCCGGATTACGATTTTTACTGGCAGTTTGATTATGACATATTTTGTAATGGAGATTCTTATCAAGAATTTTTTTCAAAATATGAGAAATTTGAAGAAGATTTATTGGTATGCGATTTGCGTCCTGAACAAATCAATGGAGAGTGGTATTGGAGCAGTGAAATTGATTGGGCGTATGATGGAGATTTTTATGCATCATTTTTCCCGATTTGCAGATTAAGTTCAAGAGCAATAGATTTTCTGTATAAAAAGAGATTTGAACGCGGAGAACAGTATTTGAAGCTTGAAGATAAAACACATTCTATGTGGATATTTTGTGAAACTTTTGCACCAAATGAGCTTATTAAAAATGGTTTTTCTGCACATAGTATAGATGAAAAATATGTTAGTTCTGAAGTTTGGAATATTGAATTTGATTTGAATGAGAATAGATTATTTGAGCATCCGGACAATCAATTATACCATCCTGTTAAAGGTGATTATGTAAATCGTATGAATAAATTAAAAGCAGAAAATGAGAATTTAAAATCTCAGATAGAATTTTTGGAAAAAGAAAAGAATAAGTATTGTAAGCATTTGCGTAAAATATTTTCTATAGGTAATGTGTATTCAAATAATAATAAATATAAAGTTTTAACACTTTTTGGCATAAAAATTAAAAAGAAATTGGTAAAAAAGGAAGTTGTCGCAAAAAATGAGTGAGATTGATATTCTAGTTTGTTATCATAAAGAATCAAAAATTTTTGAAAATGAATGTTTAAAACCTATCCATGTTGGAAAAGATTGTACAGACATAAAATTACCAATGATATCAGACAATACGGGTGATAATATTTCATATAAAAATTTTCACTATGCTGAATTAACTGCAATTTATTGGTTGTGGAAAAATTCTGATGCGAAAATAAAGGGGCTAATGCATTATCGTAGATTAATGGATTTGACAGGTAAGGATATAGATAAAGAATATTATACCTATAAATATAATGATGTAAAAAATGAAGCAAAACTCCTTGATGCTCTGGGATTAACAGAGAGAAATATTCGAAATATATTAAATTCATCAGACGTGATTGTGAAAAATAAATCAGATCTTTCAATTTGGTCGGATTATACAGTTAAAACACACTATGAACATTTCCATGTTGCAAAACATATTGAGTATGCAACAGACGTAATTGCAAATGAATTCCCTGAATTTTTAGAAACCTGGACACAGGTTTTAAATGGTACTTCTTCTTATTTCAATAATATTTTTATAATGAAGTCTGAGGATTTTGATAAATATTGTGAATTCCTTTTTGGGACATTGTTTGAGGTAGAAAAGAATATAAATTTGTATGATGTAAATTTAGCTCCCGGGACATTGAATGCCAGATGGGCAGGTTTTTTAGGTGAAAGGTTAACAGGGGCATATATTATCTATCTAGAAAAAATGGGTAAAAGATTGGCTCAGTATCCTGCGGTGGTTCTGGAGGATGAAAGAAAATGGAATGAAGTCAGTACGTATGAAGATTTAAAGATTGAAGAAGAAGACATTGTTCTTGGGGAACCAAATAAACCAATATTAAGTGTGTGTATTGCGGTGTATAATGCCGAAAAATTCCTAAGGAAATGTTTGGATAGTGTAATAAATGCATCATTAAAAAATATTGAAATAATTTGTATAAATGATGGGTCGACAGATAATTCTCTCGAGATTTTAAATGAGTATGCTAAAAAAGATTCAAGAATTACAGTTATTAGCAAACCTAATGAAGGCTTAGGATCTGTTCGAAATCTTAGTATAGAAAGAGCTCATGGCAAGTACATCCATTTTATGAATTCAGATGATTATATGGATAAAAATTTTCTAAAACATATGGTGCAAAATGCTGAGGAAAATAATTCTGATGTTGTCATTTCAACACACAAAGCGTTTGATGATATATCAGGAGAAATTATCTATAAATCTTTACTGATGCATACATTAACAAATAAAGAATGCCTTAATATAAAAAAAATCCAAGATTTGATTTTTGTACCTCCATATATTGGGGACAAAATTTTTAAATTGTCTTCTATTCCGAATATAGAATTTTATCCAAATAGTAATTGTGAAGATTGGTTGTTTTGGGTTGACGTACTTATAAAATCAGAAAGAATAACGGTGCATAGGGGGTGTGAATATAACTATAGAATTCCTTCAGATTATATGTATTGTAAACTAGAATCTATAAAAAATATATTTATGGATTTACCTAAAATATATGAACTAATTGATTCATATTCACTGCAATTATTATTTTTGATGTCTGTTTTTTCATATATAATGTTGCACAATATAAAATTTATTCGCTTAACACTTTTAAATGATGATAAATTAAAAGAGTGTTATTATGGGACATTAAGAAAAATTATAGAAAGAATAAATAATATAAGTAATTATGAAAAATATTTATATTGGTGTGGTATTTCAACTAATGATTATGCTAATTTGAAGAAATGCAAAACTGTAAAAGATTTTGACCGATATTACAATATAACTAATTGTAATAAAAATGTATTATATATTTTATTTAATTATATCAAATTTAAATTAAAAAGAAATTCTAAAAAAGAAAAATACAGACAAAGAGTATATAAAAAAATAAAAAATATTCCTACAAGTATTCCTTTGAATATAATAGGGGTACGGGTAAGAATTAATAAATCTTTATTTTCTGGAATAGAGAAGGAAACGAGTTTAAAATAAAAATAAATGGAGTAATAATGAGTAAAACAATTTTAATAACTGGCGGGACAGGTTTTATTGGCTCAAATCTTTGTAAAGAACTTATTAAAGATGAGAATAACAGAATTATTTGTGTAGATAATAATTATACCGGAACTTTAGATAATGTTCGTGAATTGTTGGACAATCCGCGTTTCAAATTCATTGAACACGATATTATTGAGCCATTAAATATTGATGAAAAGATTGACGAAATATACAATCTTGCGTGTCCTGCATCTCCTCCGGCTTATCAAGGGGACAGGGCAATATTTACGACCAAAACTTGTGTGTATGGTGCTGTTAATATGCTGGAGCTTGCACGCAAACATGATGCGAAAATTCTGCAATCTTCTACAAGTGAAGTGTATGGTGAACCGTTAGTCCATCCTCAAGTTGAAACTTATAGAGGAAATGTTAACCCAAATGGTATAAGGGCTTGTTATGATGAGGGTAAACGCTGTGCAGAAAGTTTATTTTTTGATTATCACAGGATTTATGACCTAAAAATTAAGGTTATAAGAATTTTCAATACTTACGGTCCGTTTATGGATCCAAATGATGGGCGTGTTGTTTCAAACTTTATTTGTCAGGCACTTGGCGGGGAGGATTTGACTATCTATGGTGATGGTTCTCAAACTCGTTCTTTCTGTTATGTAGATGATTTAATTGATGTTATAATCAAGATGATGAATAGTGAAGATGAATTCCTGGGCCCTGTTAATACCGGAAATCCCGGCGAATTTACAATAAAAGAGCTGGCAGATTTGGTTAGAGAAAAAATAAATAAAGATTTAAAAGTTGTCTATAAGCCTCTTCCTGCGGACGATCCTACTCAAAGGAGACCTGATATTACACTTGCAAAAACAAAATTGAATTGGGAACCGAAAGTTAAATTGAGTCAAGGTTTAGATATGACAATAGAATATTTTGATAAAAGATTAAAAGGAAAAATATAAATGAAAGTATGTGTAATAGGTACGGGATATGTAGGATTGGTTGTAGGGACTTGCCTTGCTGATATGGGTAATGATGTCATTTGCGTCGATAAAGATGAAGCTAAATTAGAAAAGTTACATCAAGGCATAATTCCTATATATGAACCGGGTTTGGAAGATTTAATAAAAGTCAATGTGTCAGAAGAAAGATTGACTTTTACTTCAGATATTGATGCTGCGGTGAAAGCTTCTGAAGTTTGTTATATCGCTGTCGGTACTCCTCAGGATGAAGACGGAAGTGCTGATATGCAGTATGTGTATCAAGTTGCGGAAAGTATTGGCAAGGCATTGAACGGATATAAAGTTATTGTAGATAAATCTACTGTTCCTGTCGGTACGGCGGAAAAGGTTACCGAAATTATAAAATCTTTTTCCAATGAAGAATTTGATGTTGTTTCAAATCCTGAATTTTTAAAACAGGGTAATGCAGTAGATGACTTTTTGATGCCGGATAGAGTCGTAATTGGTTCTAATTCAACAAGAGCAACAAAAATTATGCAAGAATTGTATGCTCCTTATTTGAGAACCGGCAATCCTGTTGTCATTATGGATGTAAAGTCTGCGGAGATGACAAAATATGCGGCAAATTCGTTCTTAGCATTAAAAATATCGTATGCTAATGAAATCGCTAATATTTGTGAAAAAGTCGGTGCAGATGCAGATATGGTGCGTATTGGCATGTGTACGGATAAACGTATTGGTTCTCAATTTTTATTTCCGGGATTAGGGTATGGCGGAAGTTGTTTCCCTAAAGATGTAAAAGCCCTGACAAGAACTGCAATAGAAAACGGTTGTGATTACAGTCTTTTGAAAGCTGCCGATGATGTGAACAAAAAACAAAGACAAATTTTTATTGATAAAATTATTAAAAAATTCGGTAACGACTTAAAAGGAAAAATATTTGCGATTTGGGGATTGGCTTTCAAACCGAAAACTAACGATATGAGAGAAGCTCCGTCTGTTACGATAATAAATGCTCTGTTAGAAAAGGGTGCAAAAATCCAAGCATACGATCCAAAGGCATTTGATTGTGCAAAGTTTTATTTTAAAGATAAAATTACTTATTCAAAATCTGCATATGCTGCGTTGGAAAATGCTGATGCAATGCTGCTTTTAACAGAATGGAACGAATTTAGAAGACCTGATTTTGAAAAAATCAAATCTTTAATGAAAAAGCCGGTCATTTTTGACGGTAGAAATTTATATGATCGAGAATCTATGGATAGAAAAGAATTTGATTATGAGCGTATAGGTTAAAAATAATAAATAAAAAGAGGCTTTACTACTTATTTTGTAATAAAGTCTCTTTTGTCAGCTTAATAATTATAATTATTTTTTTGCTATTTTTTTATCAATAGCTTCTATAACTTTTTCAACAGTTGCTTCTGAAACAATTTCGTCATCAACTTTTACATAAGGTGCCTTTGAAGATTCCCAATTTATTGAACAAAGTCCCAGACAGTTGCTTCCGGCTACTTCTACTTTATCTCCGTATTTTTTAGGGATAATTTCGTTTAATTCTTGCAAATTAGCGCCACCCATAACAAAACATGTTGTTCCTACGCATACTTTAACTGAAATTTTTTCCATAATAGTCTCCTTTATATAAACTGTACATTTACTTTTTTTAAATATTTTTCTTCTAAAACTTTTGCCATTTGTTTGATTATATTTTTTCTGATTTCAATTTCTATCGGAAGATTAGGGTCATAATGTGCTTTATTCATCTGTGCTCCTACAAGGAAATTTATTACATCACTGTCCAATAGAAAATCCATTAATGTTTTTGCAGCATTATTTTCAAATTTATTATCTTCTAAGTATTCAAGTGTTTTAGTTAACGTCAAAATGCCTTCTGTAACTAAATCTACTCCGTCCATTTTTAGTAACCCCGGCAATTTACCTGTATTAATTGACATATCTGTGCTTACAGGGATATTTAATTCTCTTGATATTATATTAGCTGTTGTTCCTCCGGAAATAGCTTTCTTGCCTTCAAATTCCATAAATGTTTTGGCATAATAATTGTCTTTTTCACTGTGGAATGGCGGACCGGTAAAAATAAGTGATTCTCTCGGGTCACGGCAATATATCGATAAGATTGAAGTATCATCTTTAAGCTCTCTTTCGGGAGCGATAAGTTCTATTTGGTGAACAAGATATTCACTCAAATCTTTTGAGGATATTTCAGGATCTTGTTCTAATTTATCTAAAATGATTTTTATAAGTCCGCTTCTTTCCAATCCTAAAGGAAATTTTTTTGTGCCCATTGCTACTTGAGTTGCACCATCGGAGCAGAAAATTATTCTATCATACTTTTCAAGGTTAATATTATACACTTTCATTTTACGATTTTTGAAATCTTTTGATTGTATTGTTTGGAACTCGGGTTTTAAGATTTCGCCATTTCTAATCCATATAAAATCCGGATTGCCTTCTTCTACAATTTTTGCTTTCCCGTTTTCAAAACAGTCAATTGCAGAGAATGTAGAATAGCTTATTCCGCGCACTTTGCATACAGGAAGAGAGTTCATTATGATTTCGCAAGATTTTTCTATGTCGGAATGATTTTCCATAAATTTAAGTAACATAGTAGATGTCATACATGCTAATATGTTTGCTTTAATCCCGCTGCCTAATCCGTCTGAAAGCACTGCTACAACACGGTTCATATTAGGGAATCTGTTTGAAGCAAAATAATCACCATAAGCATTCTGGTTGTATTTCTTTTTCTGTGAACAAGCTATATCAATGAACATTTTTACCTCTTATCACCTTCATTTGCGTTAGGATCATAACCTTCTGCAATAGAACTTAGCAGAAGTTCTGTTTCAACCATGTGTTCTCCCAAAAGGCTTGCAATTTCCTGAACGGTTGCAATGTTTTTTGTAATAACTTCTCTTGCTTTTTGTGCAATTTTACTTCTGTCAATTTCTGATTTTGTGACATCAGATATTACAGCACCGATAAGTTCATTATCTTCAATAGTGAAAATACTAATGTCATAAACTTTATCTTCAATTGCGTAATGTTCTTGATGGATGTCTTTTCCTGTATCAAGTGCAGATTTAAATAATTCAGGGAATGTTACAATTCTGTCAATGCATGCGCCTGTAAGCCCGTCCTGACGAGATGTAAATACTTCATACATCTCATCAGATAAGAACATATGTTCAAAGGAATCATTCGCTTCAACAATTTCCATATTAGAATCGACAATTACAACTGCTGACGGCATACATCTTAGCATTGCAGCGGCTTTTCGTACTGCAATTTTTCTCATATATGATACGCACTGTGAAGGTTCTGCATCTCCTGCAATTAAAGCATTAACAAACTCTCTGCAGCTTGCGTATCCGCAGCCCGAACAATTTAATTCATCTTCTTCTGTATGTTTGCTGATTTTTCTTAATGCTTTTGTTACCTGTTCAATAGAATATTCTATTTTTTCTACCGGTTCAGGATTGTATTCCATATTAACGACTTTTCTTGGTTCTTTTGGTACCTCATCTCTGTATTGAGTATTTGCATATATATCTGAAGTTATTAAAATTCTTGATTTTTCACTGGATAAGCAAGGCCCGTTTATACAGCCTCCTGAACAACCTAATGCTTCTACAAAAATTTTGTTTTCTATTTTGTCAGGATTTATGTTTTGCAGTGATTTATCAAAATCTTCTAAAGAACTAACCGCTATGAATGTAACGTCATCTTTTTCGATGCCAACTCTTTTGATAGTTTCATTCATACCTCCTTCTAAAGGATATAAAGCTCCTTCATAGGCTGATTCCGGTACAAAATGGCATGTTTCATCCGGTTCAATAGTTTCAATATCAATAAATTCTTCCTTAATCCAATAATTAAGTTCATCAAAAGTCAATGCTGCCGACATTAAGTCAGGATTTTTATCCGCTTCATTCTTTTTGGCAATGCATGGGCCTATAAATACAACTTTTATATCTTCTCCGAGCATATCCTTTAATAACCCGCAGTGTGTAAGCGCAGGCGATGCGATAGGTGTAATGCATTTTGCGAAATCTGATTTATAAAGCCTTACGTAATCGTCTATTACAGGACAAGCTGACGAAATGTATAAACCTGACTCTGCATTATTTAACATTTTTGCCGTTTGAATTGAAACTTCTTGTGCCCCTAATGCTGTTTCTGAAACTCCTGCAAATCCAAGTTTTTTCAATATGGCTATCATCTTTTCTTTAGAAATATTGTATACTCCTGCCCAGCTTGGTGCGAGTGATACATAAACTTTTTTCCCGGTTAAAAATAATGTTTTAACAATATCTATATCGTTTCGTACTCTTTTTGCTCCGGCAGGACAAACCTGAACGCAGTGTCCGCAAGCAATACATTTTTCATTTATAACTGATGCACTGCCGCTTTGTATACGAATAGCTTTAATATGACAGCCTCTTATGCATTTGTAGCAGTCATTACATTCATTTTTTAAAGTATAAACAGGATATTGTTTATTCATTATTTACCCCTTTTTACTAATTTTCTTGTAGTATTTTAGCTATATCTTCTTTTTTTACGTTAGTATATTCTTTATTATTTACAATTATTCTTGGGCCCATTTCGCATTTGTTTTCGCATAAGGAACCTACTATTGATACTTCTGAATCAAGATTATTTTCTTGTATATATTCTTTTATAAATTCCAGATTTTCCAAATTCCCTTTTGCAAAACAGGCACTGCCCATGCAAACTTTTATTTCAGTTGTCATTGTTATTTTTTGTTACCTCATCTTTATTTGTGAATTGAAGAAAACTTCCGATTAAGTTTTCATTCCATACTTTAATATCATTTGGAACATCAAGAATACACGGGGTAAAATTCCAAATATATTTTATTCCTGAGCCCGCAAGATAATTTGCAACTCCTTTTGCATACTCTCTTGGAACCGTTAATATTGCAATATCAACGTTAAGTCTTTGCGCTAAATTCCCGACTTTTGTAATATCAAAAACTTCTTTACCGTTTATTGTCGTGCCGATTTTTTTTGTATCATTATCAAACATTGCAATAACATTCAAACCATAATCCTTAAAGCTGTCATACTTTGCAAGCGCTGAACCTAAATGTCCTGCTCCGATAATGAAAGCATCTTTTGTTTTCTTAAAGCCTAATTTTTCTTCAATTGCTTTTTTTAATTCTTTAACATCATAGCCGACATGGCATTTGCCCGAATTGCCGAGATATTTTAAATCTTTTCTGACTTGCGAGTTATCTATTCCCAAAAATTGCGCAATTTTTGAACTGGAAATATTTTTTTCATCTTCACGCAAATCATCAAGAATATAATGATACAATGTTAATCGATTTACTACTTTGTCAGGAATGTTCATTTCCTTAACTCCTTCAAACTTTCTTTGTTATTTAACCAAAGAAAAGTGGAGGCTTGAAAAAAAATATATATGACAAGTCAAGCCTCCATTAAAAAATAATTTAGACAATACCTTCATAAGCATCTAAGAAGATTTTCTTGATTTCGCTCATAAGAGGATATCTAGGGTTTGCACCTGTACATTGGTCGTCATAAGCTCTTTCAACCAATATGTCCAAGTTTTTCATAAATTCATCTTCTTTAACGCCAAATTCTCTGATTGATTTTGGTAAGTTGATTGCTGTCATAAGGTCATCTACTGCCTTAATAAGTAATTCAACCTTTTCATCATCGTCTTTTCCGCCTAAGCCAAGTTCGTCTGCAATTTGACCATATTTAGCTTTTGCACAAGGGAACTTGTATTGAGGGAATATTGCCTGTTTTGTAGGTTTATCTGTTGCGTTGAATTTTATAATTTGTCTTATTAATAATGCATTAGCTACACCATGAGGAATAGAATACATAGCACCAAGCTTGTGTGCCATAGAGTGACACAAACCTAAGAATGCGTTTGCAAATGACATACCTGCAATTGTTGCGGCATAATGCATTTTTTCTCTTGCAATTGGATCATTAGCACCTTCGCTGTATGAGCGAGCCAAATATTTGAAGACTAATTTTGTTGCTTCAAGAGCATTAGAATTAGTAAAGTTTGTTGCCATACAAGATACATAAGCTTCTAAAGAGTGAACTAAAGCATCAATACCTGAAGCGGCAGTTAAACCTTTTGGCATTCCATCAACAAAGTTAGGGTCAACGATTGCCATGTTTGGTGTCAATGCGTAATCTGCGATTGCATATTTGTAATGAGTTTTTTCATCTGTAATGATTGAGAATGGAGTAACTTCAGAACCTGTTCCTGATGTTGTCGGTACACAAACCATAGTAGCTTTTTTACCAAGTTCAGGAATTTGACAAATTCTTTTTCTTATATCCATAAATCTCATTGAAATATCTTCAAAGTTTGTATCCGGTTGTTCATACAATAGCCAAATAATTTTACCTGCATCCATAGGAGACCCGCCACCTAATGCGATGATAACATCAGGTTCATATGGTTTTACGATTTCCATTGCTTGTTTTATTGTTGCAAGAGTAGGATCCGGTTTAACATCAAAGAATACTTCATGATCTATTCCGATTTCATCAAGTGTTTTTGTGATTGAATCAACTGCACCTGAGTTGAATAAGAATCGGTCAGTAACAATAAATGCACGTTTTTTCCCTTCAAGTTCTCTTAACGCTAAGTCAACCGCACCGCGTTTGAAGTAAACTTTTGGAGGAACTTTGAACCATAACATATTTTCTCTCCTTTCAGCTACAGTTTTGTAATTTAATAAATGTTCTACACCAATGTTTCCTGATACTGCGTTTCCGCCCCAAGAACCACAACCTAATGATAATGATGGTTCTAATCTGAAATTGTATAAATCCCCGATACCGCCTTGTGATGAAGGTTGGTTAATTAGTATACGGCAAGAAGGCATTTTTTCTGCATACATATTAATTCTTTCAGATTTTCTTTCATCTGTGTAAAGAACTGATGTGTGACCGGCGCCTCCTTTTAATACTAATTCATAAGCCATATCTGCAGCTTGTTCAAATGATTTAGCTTTATACATAGTCAAAATTGGTGATAATTTTTCTCTTGAGAATGGATCTTTCCAATCAACTTTTGATCTTTCGCAAAGAAGAATTTTAGAATCTTCAGGAATTTTAAATCCTGATAATTCTGCTATTTTATGTGCGGGTTGACCTACGATAGCAGGATGAGCAGTTCCTCTTGCAGGATCAATGAATGGTAAATTCATCATTTTTTCTTCATCAGATTTTTTAACAAGATATGCTCCGCGGTAGATAAATTCTTTTTTAACTTCTTCATAGATATCTTCAACCACGATAACAGATTGTTCTGAAGCACAAATCATACCGTTATCAAAAGTTTTTGACATAAGAACTGAAGATACAGCCATTTTTATATCGGCAGTTTCATCTATAACAGCGGCAGTGTTACCAGGGCCCACACCTAATGCAGGTTTACCTGATGAATATGCTGCTTTAACCATACCAGGACCGCCTGTGGCAAGTATGCAAGCGATATTTGGATGGTGCAATAGCGCGTCTGAAAGTTCCATAGATGGAGTATCAATCCACCCGATAATATCTTTAGGTGCTCCTGCTTCTATTGCTGCGTTTAAAACAACTTTAGCTGCTTCAATTGTTGATTTTGTTGCTCTCGGGTGCGGTGAAAATACAATACCGTTTCTTGTTTTCAAAGCAAGAAGTGATTTAAATATTGCAGTTGATGTAGGGTTTGTTGTAGGTATGATACCTGCCAAAATTCCTAAAGGTTCTGCAACTATCTTTGTACCATTAATTTTATCTTCACTGATAATACCGCATGTTTTTGCATTTTTGTGTTTGTTGTATATGTATTCTGATGCAAAATGATTTTTGATGATTTTGTCTTCTAAAACACCCATTCCGGTATCTTCGACAGCCATTCTTGCAAGAGGAATACGAGCTTTATCTGCAGCGGTTGCAGCAGCTTTAAAAATCTTGTCTACTGCTTCTTGGGAGAATTTTGAATACTCTTCCTGTGCTTTTTTTACTCTCTCAAGTAATTCGTTTAAAGCCTCAACAGTGTCAACCAGACCTGTTGAACTTTTTTGTGGGGTAGTTTTTTCTTTTAATTTAGGCATAATCTATATCTCCTTTTTCAAATTGTGATTAATTTCCTTAATTAGAATTTTATTACATAAAATAAATAAAGTCAACAGTTTGTATTTATTGAATTTAATATTATATTTATCGTGTAATTTTGCACGAATTATATACTAATTGTGATATAATATCACAATTGTTACTTGTATATTTTATTTAAAATTTTAATAAAATCTGTTAAAGAGTTTCTTTTATCGTTTGAGTGTATACACAAATAACATTCAAATTTTTCATCGCATTCAAATGGTATCCAAGCAAATTCATTTGTATAGTCTTGAAAAAAACCGGGTGTTAAGCAAATTCCTTTGTCCGATAGAATATTTGTAAGGGTTGTTTCGTGATTTTCGGAATTAAAATAGTCAATTCCGATAGTATTAATTATTTTTTGTTGGAGGGCTTTTAATTGAGGGGGAGACCCTCCTCCAACCATAAGTGTTCTCCCTTTTAAATTTTCAATTTTTGCACTTTTTAGTTTCGCAAGTCCATCATCTTTTTTGGTAATTAAATAAATTCCGGTTGTATATAGATGAATGAGTTTTGTGTCAGGTACGTGTTTCATTTCGTTATCGAAAGTGAAGAATATATCTTGATTACCCCTTAAAAACTCTTCGGGTCTGTAAAATCCGTTGAAGATTGGAGTTATTGAGATATTCGGGTACTTTTTGTTGAATTCTTTTATTGCTTGCGGCAGGTAGTATATGCATGAGCGTGTAGGCAGGCCGATAGTGATATTGTCAGAATATTTTTTGCTAAAATTTTGTGCTTGTTCTATTGCTTGTGTCAATTGATTTTTAATATTTTTCAATGTTGTTGCAAATTGTTTGCCGGCAGGAGTTAGGGCTGCTCCTTTGCTTGTGCGCTCAAAAAGTTCAAATTTTAATTCTTTTTCTATTTCTTTAATTTGGTATGTTAATGTTGATTGAGAAATAAAAAGGTTTTCTGCTGCTCGGTTAAAATTTTTTGTACGAGCTAACTCTATAATGTAATCAATTTGTTTTGTGTTCATTTTTTGCCCTTAATTAATGTATCTATTATATATTTATCTTAATCGAAAAATTAAATCAATAATTTAATATTTCAATTTGAAAACTTGGTAACAAATGTTTATAATGAGAATAATTAAAAACTAAAAATTAAGGAGAGGTTATTATGCAATATGTAAAATTTGGCAATACCGGCATGGATGTTTCAAGAATTTGTCTTGGATGTATGAGTTTTGGAAAACCGGGAAAAGAAAACGGTGTTTTTCCGTGGGCTAAAGATTATGAAGATGCAAAACCTATATTTAAAAAAGCAATTGACTTAGGTATAAATTATTTTGATACGGCAAATGTTTATCAGTTAGGTACATCAGAAGAAATTACAGGCCGCTTAATAAAAGAATACGGTTTAGACAGAGATGAAATCGTGGTAGCGACAAAAGTTCACTTTGCGATGAGAGAGGGCAGACCAAACGGTGCTGGTTCAAGCCGTAAAAATATTATGGCAGAAATTGATCATTCTTTAAAAAGGCTTGGTTTAGATTATGTAGATGTTTATCAAATTCACAGATTGGATCACGAAACACCGATGGAAGAAATTATGGAAGCGTTGCATGATGTTGTAAAATCAGGAAAAGCAAGATATATAGGGGCTTCTGTAATGTGGGCGTGGGAGTTTGAAAGATTAAACCAAATTGCTGAACGTAACGGTTGGACAAAGTTTGTTTCAATGCAAAATCAATATAATTTGATTTACCGAGAAGAAGAACGGGAAATGATGCCACTTTGCCAAGACAGAAAAATTGCGGTTGTTCCTTGGAGTCCGCTTGCAGGAGGCAGATGTGCACATCCATGGGGGACAATAACTGACAGAAACAGTATTGATGAAGTATCACCAATGGTATGGGGTGCAACAGATGAACAGGATAAAATTGTTGTAGATAATTTGGAAAAAATTTCAAAAGAGCTGGGTTATTCTATGGCTCAGGTGTCTTTAGCGTGGATGCTTTCAAAACCATATATTACCTCTCCTATTGTTGGATTTACGGACGAAAAACATGTCCAAGAAGCAGTTGATGCACTTGATATTAAACTTGGTGAAGATATAATTAATAAACTTGAAGCACCTTATGTTCCTCATGTAAAATCAGGCTTATATTAAGAGTTAAAAGGAGAGATAAAATGAAAGTATTATTATTTAATGGCTCACCACACAAGAATGGTTGTACTTATACGGCATTAGAAGAAATATCAAAAACTTTAAAGCAGGAGGGTATTGATTCTGAAATTTATCAAATAGGAATTGAACCTATATCAGCTTGCAGAGCTTGTTATGCTTGTTCAAAAACAGGTCGTTGCGTAATTAATGATAAAGTTAATGATTTTATTGATTACGCAAAAGATTTTGACGGGTTCATTTTTGGTTCTCCTGTTCATTATGGATCTGCGTGCGGTGGTATTACTGCGTTTTTAGATAGGGCTTTCTTTACTGCGTTCCAATCAGGCAGGGGGGATGTATTTTTGCACAAACCGGGTGCCGCAATAGTTAGTGCAAGACGTGCAGGGACTACTGCTGCTTTAGATCAGCTAAATAAATATTTCGCAATTACTCAAATGCCAATGATTTCAGGCCGATACTGGAATATGGTTCATGGTGCAACAGCAGAGCAGGTTCTTGAAGACAAAGAGGGGCTCCAAAATATGAGAATTTTGGCTCGTAATATGGCTTGGCATTTAAAATGTTTAGAAGCAGGCAAAAATGCCGGGGTTCCGATGCCAAAAACTGAAGAAACCGTGTTTACGAATTTCATAAGATAAGGAGTTCAAATGAAAAAAATACTACTTGCAATAATCACATTGTCTTTTATATTGCAAAGCACAGGTTTTGCTTTTGCGCAGAAAAATAAAGGAGAAATAAAAACTATGACTAAAATAGTACAAACTGCAGGCAGAGATAATTTGGGAAATTTTGCACCGGAATTTGCACACTTTAATGATGACATTTTATTTGGAGAAAACTGGAATAATCAGAATATTTCAACAAAAACAAGATGTATAATAACGGTTGTTTCTCTTATGTCACAGGGCATAACTGATTCTTCATTAAAATATCACCTTCAAAACGCAAAAAATAACGGAGTAACAAAAGAAGAAATTTCTGCAATAATTACAAATACTGCATTCTATGCAGGATGGCCAAAGGCGTGGGCAGTTTTTAATCTTGCAAAAGATATTTGGAATGACAATACTCCTGCTTTGACAGAAAAAGAAAAATATGCGCAGACAATAATGTTTCCGATAGGGAACCCAAATGATGCTTATGCAAAATATTTTATCGGACAAAGTTATATTGCCCCTGTTTCAACCTCTCAGGTAAATATTTATAATGTAACTTTTGAACCAAAATGCAGAAATAATTGGCATATTCACAAGGCAAAATCAGGCGGCGGTCAAATGTTAATTGCAGTCGGTGGCCGAGGTTATTATCAGGAATGGGGTAAAGAACCTATTGAAATGAAGCCGGGTGATGTTATAAATATTCCCGCAAATGTAAAACACTGGCATGGTGCGGCGCCTGATTCTTGGTTTTCACATTTGGCGGTGGAAATTGACGGCACAGAAACTTCAAACGAATGGCTTGAAGAAGTTTCTGATAAAGAATATAGAATACTTAAATAGACGAAAAACTTAGATTAGCAGGGAAGATATGGAAGAAATAAGAATTGATGTAAGAACACAAAGTCCTGAAAGAATTGCAGAAGCAAAAAGAAGTTCTGATTTATGTTTTAGGATAAACCACACAAACCCGACAACACCCGAATGTCAGGAACTCGTTCAGGAACTTTTTAATCATACATTGGGCGAAAATACCGTTATTCATCCGCCAATGTTTATGATTTTGGCAGATAAGGTTAAAATAGGCAAAAATGTAACTATTTTAAATGGTTTTCAATGTATGTCAGCAGGAGGTTTGACGATTGATGATAATACAATGATTTCTCTGAATTGTACTATTGCTACAAATAATCATGATTTTTATGACAGATATGTCATCACTTGCAAGCCGGTTCATATAAAACGTAATGTTTGGATTGGAGTAAATGTAACGATACTTCCGGGAGTTACAATTGGTGAGAATGCCGTTGTAGGAGCCGGTGCGGTTGTTACAAAAGATGTCCCCGATAATGCTGTTGTGGTTGGTAATCCTGCAAGAGTTATAAAATATTTGGATGCGGATAAATTTAATTAACAAAAAGGCGGTGCATTTCAAATGCACCGCCTTTTTATTGTTTTGTTTTATTATAGGGCATTTATTCCTCTGAGGATACCTATCATTCCTTCTGCTGCTATGTCATTTGTAACTTTACCTTCTTTATTAAAATAATAAAAATTCATAACGCAAACAGAAATTTTCTTATTTGTGGGTTTTATCCCCATAAATTCGCCGTCATGTGTTCCTGTCAATTCCCAGCGAACTGCAACTTTATCTTCGTCTGCAATCATATCTATAATATGCCATTGAACATCTGAAAATCCTTTTCTCATCCAATGTACAACAGAAAGATAGCCTTCGCCGCCGTATAGCGGAGTCGGGCTTGCCGGAGTGTAAAATGGCGCGTCAGACGCAACAAGCTCTTGGGCTAATTTTTTATCTGCGGTATTTATCATTGTTTCAAATTTTTTCATTAATTCTTTATTGCGTGCAATTAAATCCATAACAAACCTTTCTATTTTTCTGTTTTGACAGCTAAATTATATGTTAAAATGTCTTCTTGTGTAGATTTATTTTCCCATAAAGTTTGAATATCACAAATTGATTCTTCATTTTTCATTATTTTGTGAACATAAGCATTTGGGGTTTCTGTTTTGTATGTTGAACATATTAAAATATCATCAAGAAAAGATTCTCTGTTAAATTTTATATTCAAAGTTTTCAAGGCGTGTGATTTTTTAAATTCATTTGTTGAAGTTGCTTCTGCTATATTAATATAACTTTTATTATTAACATGGTTATTAAAGTCCAAATCAGAAAGATTGTTTTTGTGAACAATTTCTCGAACTTTTTCTTGTGTATTTAATAATGTAAATTTTTTGTGTTCTCCAAGAACAAATTCAGGGCATACATTAAAATGTTCTAATATTAGACCTGTTTTGGCAGGGCGCTTTGTTTGTTGATCTAATATGAACCAGCATGCATTTCCTTTTGCAAATATTTTATCCTTGTAATACAAATTAAAGTCTGTGTATGTTTTTAATTTTGTAATCTCTGAAATCCATATTTCTGTTGTTATTTCTTCTGACCAGAATGGAAGATTATCAGTAAATTCAACGTTGAATTCCGAAACAATCCAATATAAATTTTTTGGGAATAAATCGTATGCAGCCATCTTTTTTGTGGCACAAAATCTTGCAAATGCATCTTGTAAATACATAATTGCCGAAATTGGCCTCAATCTGTATTCGTTCAAATCCATATTATCCAAGATTACGTCATATTTATGAGAATATTTATTCATTTTTCCCTCTCTATTATTGTTTGTCAGAACCTCAAGCATTCTAATGTTAGCATAAAAATTTTTATGTGTTTGTGTTACCATCATATTGCATAAATTAAGGGGAGAGAAAAAATGAAAAAAGTTATTGTATTGAATGCAAGCCCAAGAAAAAATTTTAATACCGCAAAGTTGTTAAAAGAAGCGCAAAAAGGAGCTGAGTCTGTTGGTGCAAGTGTTGAATATTATGATCTATATAATTACAATTTCTTAGGCTGCAGAAGTTGTTTTGCCTGCCAAAGAAAAGGAAGTACTACAAATGGCATTTGTGCAATAAGGGATGATTTAAAACCATTACTTGAAAAATGTTTGGAAGCAGATGCGATAGTAATAGGTACTCCTGTGTATTTTTCTTATCCGACAGGTGTTTTCAGAAGTTTTACAGAAAGATTGTTGTTCCCTAATCATACATATATGGTTGACAGGGAAAATGGCGGGCTTAAACGCAGATTGAATAAAACAATCCCGACAGGTATAATTTTTACAATGAACTGCCCTCAAGAACTTGCTGATAAAATAAATTATCATACAATTTTGGATGAAAATATAAATACATATAATCATATTATGGGATATGCAGAAGGTTTATTCTCTTATGATACAATGCAGTTTGCAGATTTTTCAAAATATAATTGCGACCTTTTTGATGAAACTCATAAAAAAGAAGTTAATGCAACTCAATTCCCTAAAGATATGCAAAATGCCTTTGAGCTTGGCAAAAAATTAGCCCAAATGTAGTCTGTAGGGTTGGAGAATATATAAAGATTAAAAAATAGCAAGGGAGAGTGTAAATAGACAGATGGTATGGTTTCGTTAGACAGATAGTTTGCACTTTTGGGTAAAGTTAATTTGTAATAATTCTGTTAAATATTGTTACAATTAGGCAATTTATGAATAGAAAAATACTTTATATAAACATAGGGGAAATAAGAAAAAACTACAATGGCTGGATTGGGAAGACTTTTTGTTGAAATTTGTAATGGTCGTAACATTGAAAAATGTGTTGAATTGGCATCAAAGACTGTCAATAGAGTGAATAGTGGGGGGCGAATGGCTCCTATTTTTAGAAATTCTGGAAACTGTAGAACCAGGATTTTACAAAGAATTGGCAATAGAGATCCTGAACTTGTATCTTTGACAGATAAACCCAAAGAATTTTATACTTATATAAGGGATAAATTTTATGAAAGTATACGTGCAGGCAAAAAATTAATCTACAAACCAAGAGAAGGATATAATCCACGTGAATTTGATAACGCATTGGACCAAAAGGCTAACGGTTTCTATGGTGCTGTTGAAGAAAGTTGGAAATACCGATACCCAATAAGTGGTAAGCCTAAAACACCTGCTACTGATAGAATATCGCTTAATGTTTATCAAGATAAAGAACTTATACAAAAATTAGACACTTACTTATCAAAAAATTGTCCAAATGCACATTATAAATGCCCAGGAGCAGGTAATATTGGTTGGAATACCCGTCATGATACAATAACAATTTATTTTTCAAATAATTTAACACCTCAAATACAGCAGGATATTGCCAAAATTGCAAAACCTCATACCAGACCTACAGCTAATGAAGTGATGTTAGGCGATAAGATTTCTGACGGTGTATATCATGTATTAGAACCGACAAAAGAAACAATCAAGCCGTTATTAATAAAGGCTAAATTATTAAACCTTGAACCGGAATTTTATGAATGGCTTGGACACCCTGACTTTATGCACGGTGGAGGTCTTTTTACAATGGTTAATGGTCAAAGAGTCGTACACACTAGTCCTGGCAATGTTGAAGCTTTAAAAAGAATGTTAAATTTATTTGAACAGGCGCTTAAATAGCCCGTAGGTTGGGTTTTCAACCCAACAAAAACTATTATTGGAAAGTGGCTGACCGGTGTGAGTAAATAATGAGTAAATATGAGTAGTTTGCTATTTTTAGGACACATCAACTTCCGACCGCTCAAACCCCTACAATGAGCGAGTTTTAGAAAATAAAACAGTCGAACTGACAAAATCGTACTACTCGTCTTACTACAGAGAGATTGGCTTGCTTCGCTCGCTATCGACGTGACTCCGCTTGAGCCTTTATGTCCTGCGGACAGCCTATTAATAAGGCTCAAGGCTTCGCACTTGGCTCGCTTGCGCCGAACTCTCGACCTCACGGACTCTGCCGAGCAAAACAATTAAGTATTGTTTTGCGAGAGGGTTTGTGCTCTGAGCACAAACAACCCGTGAGCGGTGTGTAAACTAACACTCTAGATGATTATTTGTAACAGGGTAAATGATTATTTGACTTTTATATTAAATCGGTATTTTGAACAGCATTAAAACTACAATAAAACGTTATTTGTTTATGTATAAAATAAAGAAATAAAATCAGAAGAAGTAACTCAAATTATCAGAAAAAATTAAAACATACTATATCCGTTTTTGACATAGCAGTATGATTAAATGAAATTATAATAACATTATTACACAACAAACTATATAATATTTTCATGATACAATTAATTCAAAAGCTGCGAGGTCTTCATGAATAAAAAAGATTTATCTGAACGAGATATATGTACAAAATTTATTATACCTGCTATTGTAAAAGCTGGTTGGGATAGAAATTTGCAAATTCGTTAAGAAGTTTCTTTTACCGCAGGAAAAGTTATTGTAAGAGGTAAACTTGTTTCTCGTGGCAAGCAAAAACGTGCAGATTATATTCTGTATTATAAGAACAAGAGCTGTTGGCAATAGTGGATAAGTTAAAATAAGGATAATTAATTATTATGTCAAATAAACTTATAAGAGAATCTTTTATAGATAAAATTACTCAAGTTTCAATAGATTTAGGCAAGATTGCTTCAGAAATTGGTGCAAATATCGACCCTGTTTCAGGAACAATTAATCCTTTAGGTCTTTGTAAAATTGTGTTTGATATGGTTGAGAAAAGTAATGTAGATAACTTTATTACTGCTGTTTTAACTGACAAGAAATTAGCAGATATTAAAAGTTTAGACACTGTAAAACCTTTAAAGCGGCTGTATAGGGCAACTCAAGCTATTCATAAAGTAATGACACAAGAAAAAATAAATCGCTTTAAACTATTGACTGTTAACGGAATTAGGAATAAAGAAAGTTTAAGTGACGATAAATTTGAATTGTTTATAAATTTGATTGATGAACTGACTGATACCGAATTCTTAATTATGAGCATAATCAATAGAATTGAAGAAGAGCATAGTGGAGAAAAATTCGATATAAAAGTTTCAAAAGCTACAGAGAAACAAATTTTAGCAGAACTCTCAATGGATAACTATACTTTTATTTCATACATAACTCGTTTAAAAGGGAAAGGAATGATAACTCCTCTAATATCAAGTGTAAATATAAATTCTGAAGAAATGAAAGAAATATATGGAGATATGATTTTAACAAGTGGTAGTACAGAAGAGGGTGCAAATGCAGCCTTTTGTATTAATAACGTAAATGGTCATGTAAGTGAATTGTTTAAACAACTATTGGAATATATAAACTAGGCAAATTATGGATATTTTGATTTTAGGGAATGGATTTGATTTAGCACACGGCTTAAAAACCACATATATGGATTTTTTAAATTATTGTGTTGGAAAAAACAGTAAAAGATTAAAAGGGATGATAAACTATGGAACAACTTTCATCGATAATATATGGTTAAGACATTTTATAACAACTTGCAATAATTATGGTAAAAATTGGATTGATATAGAAGAAGAAATATATAGAGTTGTGTTGTCTTTGAACAAAATCCTAAAAGATATGTCCGGTGGTGATGTAGAAGTGATTTTTCCTTTAACATTCTCAATTCAAAAAGATATTCTAAATTTTGATTTTAATCAAATAATTGATTATTTAAAAACATGTAATAATAGAATAGAAACTGATGAGAAAAAATATACAACCATAGAAACAAATGATTTTTCACATTTGTATTTTTATATTGACAATTATCAAGGATTTATCAATTTTATTTATGACCAATTAAGAGCTTTTGTTGAATTATTTGAAAAATATTTAGACGAAACTGTAATGTCAGAAATTGATTCCGAACCTAAATATCAACTTTCTTTGTTACAAGAATCTAAGCCGAATATAATGAAATTTTTATATGTGCTAAATTTTAATTATACAGATACTTTAACAAGATTATATGAGCAAACTATGGATTCAAGACAGAAAAAGTCAATACGAAACTTTTATGTACATGGGAAAATAAATTCAAATAATATGATTTTAGGAACACAATTTTATGATAATAAAAATACTGTTATATCACCTGAATTTAATGTTTTTAGAAAGCACAATCAAAGACACAAATATAATACAATAGAAGAGTATCAAAACTTGTTACATATTATAAAAAGTCCTAATGATAGTACCAGACGTGTGTTTCATGTTATTGGACACTCTCTTGATAAAAGTGATGCTATTATTTTAAAACATATTTTTCTTGCACATCAAGACTCTATAATTAATATTTATTATCACAATGAAGAAACGCAAGAAAAATTAATAAACAACATAACAGAGATAATAGGTGAAGAAGAAGTTATGGAAAAAGTCAGATTCATATATCAACATGACCTAGAACGAGGAATTTTAATTCCGCAAGAAGAACCCGTTTTAGTTGAAAATTAATTATATAAAGTCCTTTATTTGTGGTAAAATAAAGGTATTAAGTGGTACTCATAACACAAGGATGTATAAAATTGTACACACCACCATTTGAAATTACATCAAAAATAATTGAACTTATCTCCAATATCTCAGAAAAAATCGGAGAGATAAATTCGCTTCAGGATAGTCCGTATCATGTCAAGTTGCGAAAAGAAAATCGAATAAAAACTATTCATTCATCTTTGGCTATTGAAAACAACAGTTTAAGCTTAAAACAAATTACTGCAATTATTGACGGCAAACGAGTTTTAGGTAATCCAAACGAAATAAAAGAAGTAAAAAATTCAATTCAGGCATACGATTTGCTTTTATCCCTTAATCCATACAAAGAGAAAGATTTACTAAAAGCACATAAACTTATGATGCAGGATTTAGTTGATAGAAACGGTAAATACCGA
>CADCKD010000023.1 GCA_902801985.1 uncultured bacterium
TGATATTTGTTTTGATATTATGTAAATAATTAAAGTTATATAGATATATGTTTCAGTTATCCATTTCATAGCTATTATATTTTCACTTCGTTCTAAAAAGCCAAATAGTTTTATAAGTTTTCAATCTAATAAAATTTTTTATTTTTATGACAAAGCATTGCAAATAATTCTTGAAAATAAGGCGTACAAAAATTCTATTAAAGGTTCAAAAATTCCATATATACCCATCAAGCCCGCATTAGAAGGGAAAATTAAGCCTGTTAAAATTCCTGTAACTGACTTTGAAGAAATAAATGCTTTTGATATAAATCCAGGGAACTCCAAGAAGTATATTATCTTTTTGCACGGATTTTCTCATAATATTACAAGTAACATGAATCTGTATAAGTCATTATTAAAGACAAAATTTGGAATTTTGGCAATTGATTATCGTGGTTATGGAAAAAATCCCCCAAGTAAGAATATTTCTCAAGAAAATATAATTGAAGATATAAATGCTGCCAAAGCATATTTAGAATCAAAAGGAATAAAAGAGATTGGTTTAATCGGTCATAGCTTTGGTGCTTATCTGGCTGCAAAAGCATCATCGCAAAACAAATTTAATTTTCAACTTCTTGTTTCTCCTATGTTATCCTTGCAATTTTGGTATGAAAATGTAATAAAACATCCTAAAAAATATAAAAGTGAAAATAAATTGATAAAACTTGTACAGAGGTTAAGAAAAATGTATTCAAAGGTGTGTGATATCAAAAAATACATTAAAAATAATAAAACCCCAACCTGCATTGTCCATTCTAAAACTGATAGATATATTTCTTACAAGAGTATAAAATCTTTTCTTGATGAAATTCACATATCAAAAGATGTTGTAATACTTCCAAAAGGCGGTCATAGTATGGATGATGATAAAATTAACGCAATAAAGGAAATATTAACGAATTTAAAATAGTAGAAAAAAATTAGGCAATTTTTCTGAATCAAAATACTTTATATTAATATAGGGGAAATTCAGGAGGAAAATTTTGTTTAATTGTTTATATAATACGCCAATATCGTATTGTAATCCGGCGCCGTTGCCTGTTGCAATAAATTATATAAGCGGTATGGCTAAAGGTTTTAATGTTTCAGCATACAGTGGATTTAATGGTACTTTCTCAGGGACAAGTTCTTGTTCATATACTCCGCAGACGTATAATTTTAAAGGCAACAGCAGTTATGGCTCTTGTTTTTCCGGAGTTTCTTCTAACAAGGTATACAATTTTACCGGTAATGTTTCTGTCGCACCGGTAGCAACTAAAACTTATAATTTTACAGGTGGAATGAATTCAAGTCTTGTTCCGACTCAGTCATTTAATTTTACCGGAAGTAGTTCATCTGCTTTTGCTGCGGATAAACAAAATAATATTAAAGACAGTTCTGCAAGCCAAAAAACAAATCCTTTCAAATCTACAAATAAACCGGCAGCAAAGAAGGCTGAGAACCCGTCAAACCATGCAAAACCACAAGCGCAACAAAACACCTCAAATAATGTAGATTTACGTAGAGATTTTGTAAATGTTGCATACAAATATAACGGGGTCAGTGAGGCAGATGGGTCGCATAAAAAATTCTGTATAAACATTGGTTGTAATCCTTTTAATGAAGGCGAATGGTGTACAGACTTTGTAACTTATGTTGTAAAAGAATCATACAGAAATAATGGTAAGCATGTTCCTGCAGGTTTTGGGGATCATGATGTCGAAACGCTGAAAAACTGGGCAATCAGAAATGATTATTTTACTAGAACGTCTAATAAATCTAATACCCCAAGTTTTATAGCTCAAAATATTAAGCCTGGTGATATTATGATTTTGAATGAAAATTATGCTTCTCATACAGGTTTTGTAACAAGAGTCGATAACGACGGTACATTCCACACCATAGAGGGTAACCGTGGCGATAAAGTTACAACTGCTACATATAGACCCGGAAGTGAAGAATATAGAAAAAATCTGAGTGGTTTTATACAATTAGCTTAAGAATTTGATTTTCTAAATCTATAACTGAAGAATTGTTGTATATTACAAAGTCACAATGTTTTATCTTTTCTTCTTGGCTCATTTGCGAATTCATTCTAATCTTTGCATATTCTAACGAATAGTTATTTCTGTCCATAAGCCTTTTTAGACGTATCTCATCATTGGCATATATAAATATAATTTTGTCAAAAAGATCTTGCATGTTAGCTTCAAATAAAAGAGGGATTGAGACAAATAGTTGCGTTTTATCAGAGTTGATATTAAAAAAGTTTTCTATTTCTTGCTTAACGATAGGATGCATAATGTTTTCCAGCTTTTTTTTTAAATTATTGTCAGAAAATACAATTTTGCCCAGCTTTTCTCTGGAAATGCAACCGTTTTCAAATATGTCATAATTTTTGAATTCTTCTTTAATTTCATTATTCTTATTTAAAATATCGTGGCAAACTAAATCTGTGTCAAGAACACTATATCCGTGTTTTTTTAAAATGTTTTCAACAGTGCTTTTGCCACTTGCAATATTACCGCAAATTGCGTATTTAATCATTCTTTTTTACCTTATTTAAAAAGTTTTTCAATTCTTTTATCTGTTGTGGTTTTATGGGCTTAAATTCTCCCCGTTTCAGACCGTCTAGGTTCAATGTTGCATGCTGAATTCTTTTCAGTGATACAACATTGTGACCTAAATATTCAAACATTTTGCGTATCTGTCTGTTTAGTCCTTGGAATAGTAATATTTCCATAGTCGTATGTTTATTATCAACTTCAATAATTCTTACTTGTGCATATGCCAATTTACCGGGCTCAATTTCAATTCCGGAGTTCATTTTTGAGATATCTTCATTAGTAATTTTGCTATCAATTGTGACTCTGTACAATTTAGGGACTTTAACTGACGGGTGCGTAAGTTGATTGGCAAGTTCGCCATCGTTTGTAAGTATCAAAAGTCCGGTTGAATCTTTGTCAAGCCTTCCGACAGGATTAAGGTGGTGAAGATTTTCCGGAAGCAAATCATATATCGTTTTTCTTCCATTCTCATCATCTGATGTTGTAATGTATCCTGCAGGCTTGTAAAAGCGATAATATTGCAATTTTACAGGATGTATAAGTTTATTCTCTACAAAAACTTTATCTTTTTCTTGAACAATATAGCCAAGTTCTGTTACAGTTTTTCCATTAACTTTAACAACTCCTGATTCAATAATTTCGTCAGCTTTTCTTCTTGAGCATAAACCCGACGAAGCTATATATTTATTTAAACGGGTTCCGGACATGATATTTCCCTTTCAAATATGCTGGCAAGCGGCTCAGGAATTCGTCTGTAAAGTTTTCCGTCTTTATTTACAGCTACAATAACAACATCTGCAGTTATGAAGATGTTTCCTGTATCTTTTGATTTTATAGTTTGTTTAAATGTGGCAGTAAGTCCTTTAAATTCCGATATTTCTGTTTCGATAATAACAGTATCTTCAAGTTTAGCCGAAGATTTATATTTTATATTTATTGAAGAAACGGGAAGCAGAATATCCCTTGCTTCCAGCTCTGTCAAAGAGTAGCCGACGGATTGACAATAATCAACCCTGCCCATTTCCATCCAGCGCAGATATGCTCCGTGCCAAACAACACCGTATGCGTCAGTGTCAGAAAAATATACTTTTTGTTCAAATTTATGTTTCATAATTATGAATTATACTACAAAATTATAAATTTGATTTTAGAGTGTTATTGTGAAAATATAATTCTATGACTTTATATCTTGATGCTGGTACAACATATTCAAAAATTATAGGGGTAAATGAAGATATCCCCTCTCTTAAACCTGTATGTTCGAAGCACAATAATATTAACGAATATAACTATTATATTATTGAATCAAAGGATTTGAAATCTTTAAATTTGAAATATAAATCTGCCTGCGGTCATATGACAGGTTCCGAAATACATGAAAATGAAATCATAGCTTTGGCCAAAGGTTCGCAAAAATATATCGACTCTAATGCAACAATATTAGATTTAGGCAGCAGAGATGCAAAATGGATTTCGTTTAAAGACGGAAAGTTTCATGATATGGATTGGAATAGCGCCTGTGCAAGTTCAACCGGTGCAACTGTTGAAATGTTACTAAAATTTTATGATTTAAAGCCTAAAGAACTTTGTTATAACCCGGAAAAATTTAATATAACCTGCGGAATTTTCGGTTTGGAAAAGATAATGGATTCAATATCAAAAGGAGAGAAGTCATCTGTTGCTGTTTCAAAATTTATTCATGGTATTGCTTATAATGCTTGGAATTTTGCAAAAAAGCCTGATAAATTGTACCTCTCCGGTGGATTTTGCGAAAATAAATGTCTTGTGGATTCGCTAAATAATTATTGCGAAGTAGTATTACTTGGACGTTTTATACTATGTGAAGGATTAATAGATGAATAATCGTGAATTTGGGTCTAAGGGTGAAGATTTAGCATGCGAGTATCTGGTTAAAAACGGATATGAAATTTTGGAACGTAACAAACATTTTTCAAAATTATGTGAAATTGATATTATTGCCAAATATAAGAATAAAATTGTATTTATTGAGGTAAAAACAAGAAAGTCTGATGCATTTGGATCTCCGCTTGAAGCTATTACGAAAACAAAATACAATAATATAAAAACCGGTGTTTTATCTTATATAAAAGAAAATAATATAAAAGATTACAGAATTGATGTTATTGGAATAACAATAAATCCGAATTTAAAAATTAATCATTTAAAAAATGTTTAAAATTCCCTCAAAAATGTATATTTTATGATAGAATTTCATTTATAAGGAGTATGTTTTATGTTAAGAGGACCTTTTTTAGATAGGAGCTGGATGGCTCAAAATCCTGATTATAATCAAGCAGATATCGTGATGCTTGGAATGCCGTTTGATGGTACAGTTTCATATAGGAGTGGATCAAGATTTGCTCCGGAACAAATCAGACTCGCAAGTTGGGGGCTTGAAGAATACTCTCCTGTTTTTGATAGAGAGCTTGCGGATGTAAACTTTCATGATGCCGGAGATTTAGAATTGCCTCTTGGTAATACGGAAAAATCACTCGAGCAAATCAGAAATAATGTTGAGGATATTTACAAAGACGGAAAAAAAGTTTTTGGTATCGGAGGAGAGCATTTAGTAACTCTCCCTGAAATTCAAGCAGTATCGAAATATTATAAAGACTTGGCAATTATTCATTTTGATGCTCATACGGATTTAAGAGAAGAGTATCTTGGAGAAAAGCTTTCTCATAGTGCAGTTATTCGTCATTGTTCCGAAATTGTCGGCCCTAAAAACATAAAGCAAATTGGTATAAGATCCGGTTTAAAAGAGGAATGGGCATTCATGTCTGTATATAATACTTTGTGTCATGATTTCAAAGATCTAGAAGGACTAAAAAACAAGCCTGTGTTTGTTACTGTCGATTTGGATTGTCTTGATACGTCTATTATGCCGGGTACGGGTACTCCTGAAGCAGGCGGAATGACTTTTAAAGAGTTAAATAGTTGGTTCAAGCACCTTAAAAACTTCAATATAGTCGGAGCAGATGTTGTTGAATTGGCTCCGGATTATGATACAAGCGGAGCTTCGACTGCTGTTGCGACAAAGGTTATAAGAGAACTTTTAATGGCAATGTAGCAAAATGAGGATGTTTATATGTACAATTTAGAATTTGAGTTAGAAAAGAAAGATTTTTTAAATCTGGGCAGAGATTTGCTCACCATCAAAAAGTATAATAAACCATATTTAATAAACGGTGGAATAGCCTTAATTCTTATTTATACAATTTCAATTATAATTTTTAAAAATTGGATGTCCATTGTGTATGCGACGTTAATTTCATTTTTAGTTCTATATGGTATACAAAATAATGGGCAGGCGATGTATAAAGCAGCTAAAGATGCTGGATTAAATCGCAAATTTGTTTTTGGCGATTCAAGTTTTTCAATTGAAACAGGAGGAAGTGCTGCGAATTATTCTTATACCGATATAAAAGAACTTTACAACACTTCAAATAACGTTATTTTTGTTTGTAAACATATATTGCTTTTTGTGCCGAAAAATAGGACTGTGAATATAAATTTGTATGATTTTTTGAGAAGAAAATCAAATGTAAATGGTTAGAGTAGGGATATAAATGGAAATTTTAGAACGAATTGATTACCTTAAAAATGAAATAAATAAATCAAATTATGAGTATTATGTTAATGAAAATCCGTACTTGACGGATTTTGAGTATGATAAACTTTTTGCCGAATTAAAAGAATTAGAAGAAAAATATCCTATGTTCAAAACTTCTGATTCCCCGACTCAAAGAGTGGGTTCTGTAAGTGAAAAATTTTTCCCTCATAAGCATAAATATAGGCTGTACAGCCTTGATAATTCATATAATTCTGAAGATCTGGAAAAATGGTATGAAAGAGTTTGCAAAGAATATGGTAGAGAACTTGAACTGGTTTGCGAACTAAAAATTGATGGCTTGGCAATTGCTTTGACATACGAAAATGGAGTTTTTGTCAGAGGAGTTACTCGTGGGGACGGGATTACAGGCGAAGATATAACGCAAAATCTAAAAACAATAAAAGCTATTCCTTTAAAGCTGTTTGAACCTAAAAATCTTGAAGTCCGCGGTGAAATTTATATGCCGAAATCCTCTTTTGAAAAACTTAATCAAGAAGCTATTCAAAATGGAGATAAAGTATTTGCTAACCCTCGTAATGCTGCGAGTGGTTCTTTAAGACAACTTGATAGCACAATTACAGCAAAACGTGATCTTTCAATGTTTACATATACTGCAATATTTGAGGATGACGCCGATAAATCTTTTAAAACACACTATGATAGTATTCATGAGCTAAAAGAGCTTGGATTTAAAGTTAATCCAAACATTAGACTTGTAAAAAATATAAAAGAGGTAATTGATTATCTTCATGAGTGGGATTCAAAGAGATTTGATCTCGATTATGCAACAGATGGCGTAGTAATCAAGGTTAATGATATCGCAATTCAAAAAGATTTAGGATTTACTGCAAGAGCTCCGAAATGGGCAACGGCCTTTAAGTTCCCTCCGGAAGAAGTCAAAACAAGGCTTCTTGATATAGAGTTAAATACTGGTAAAACAGGAGTCGTTACTCCGGTTGCTGTTTTGGAACCGGTACAACTTGCAGGGTCGACTGTATCAAGAGCAAGTTTGCATAATTTTGACGAAATTAAACGGCTTGATGTGCGCATAGGTGATGAGGTTCTTATTATGAAAGCAGCTGAAATTATTCCAAAAGTAATAAAAGTAGTTGAAAACTCTAATCACGCTATTTTGCCTGAATATATTCCTCCTACAAGATGCCCTGCATGCGGATCTGAATTGGTTGAAAAAGACGGCCAAGTTGGTTTATACTGTTCTAATCCGGATTGTGAGAGCCTGATGTGTGCAAAAATTGAATATTGGGCTTCAAAAGAGGCAATGGATATAGATAAAGTTGGCCCTTCTGTGATACGTCAGCTTTATGACAAAAAAATGATTTCAAATCCTGTTGATTTGTATAAATTGCTTCCGCAAGATTTGATGATGTTAGATCTTATTCAGGAAAAATCTGCATCAAACATATATATGTCAATTCAAGAGAGTAAAACAAGACCGCTAAATCGCCTTGTTACTGCGCTTGGAATACGTCATGTCGGAAAAGAAACCGCTGATATATTAACAAATGAATATCCGTCTTTGGATGAATTGAAAAATGCTACATTAGACCAGCTTTCACAAATTGAAGGAATTGGGGATATTATTGCAAAATCTATTTATGATTATTTCCATGATGAAAATAATTTGAAATTGCTTGAGGAGCTGAAAAATCTTGGTATAAATCCAATTTCAAAAGCTAAACCGAAATCTGATAAATTAGCAGGAAAAATATTTGTTTTGACAGGGACACTGGAACATATGACAAGGGATGAAGCTTCTGATTTAATAAAATCACATGGAGGTAAAACATCTTCATCTGTTTCCAAAAAGACTGATTATGTTCTAGCCGGAGCTAATGCAGGTTCAAAATTGGACAAAGCACAAAATTTAGGTGTTATAATATTGACAGAAGATGATTTTCTTGAAATGATAAAGTAGTAAGGAATGAATAATTAGTATGAAAATTATACAAATAAATGGCTTTCGCGGCTTATTGACAGTAGCATTTATAGGGGTATGCTTATTCGCAGGGTTTGTTGTATTCCCGGGACTTGTTGCAATGCATTTGTGGAACAAGTATCTTGTAACGTTAGCGTCTTTTCCTGTAATAAACCTTATTCAAGGGACACTACTTTGGGGGATTACGGCAGTTTCATACGTGATATTAACTAAAGGTAATATGCCTGTATCGTTTAAACATGTAAATGAATTTAGAAATTCAGAAGTCGAAAATATTATAAAGCAGGCAAAAATTCAATCTCAAATTGAAAAAATTAATAAAGAAATACAACTATCTGATAAATTTGAGAAAAGAAAAGAAGAAATGTTGAATGTAAATAATAAGGATTTATCTGATCTAAAAACAGTGATTTCATCTGTTGAATCTTCAAAATCAGATAGTGAAGATAAAGTTTCTAATTTAAAATAAGGAGTAATAGTATGAAAAAAAATTTTATTGCATTTGTTTTAGCAGTATTAATGATTTTACCGTTAGGAGTTTTACCTGCAGGAGCTTTAGATAATCAGATTGAAAAAGGGTATGCATCTGTGTCTTATACAACGGAAAAAGAAGTTTCTCCTGATACGGTAGAATTTTCTATAGCAGTTAAAACAACTGATAAGAAATCTATGCAAGAGGCATCTTCTAAAAACAAAGAAATTACAAATAAGATTTATGAATATTTAAAATCTAATATAAATACAGCTGCAGGTGATTATATAAAAACTTCTAATTACTCTGCTACTCCATTGTATATATATGTTAACAATAAACGAGTATTTGATAAATATGAAGTTTCAAACAACATAGTAGTACATTCAAAATCTCTTGACAAAGTTTCAACTTTGATTGATAAATCGATTCAACTTGGGGCTACAAACGTTAATAGTTTGAATTTTACCCTTTCAAACAAAGATGGTCAGTGTGCAGATCTTCTTTCAACCGCAGGGAAACAAGTAAGAAAAAGAGCTGATGTTGTTGCAGCTTCTGTTGGTACTCAAGTTACAGGGGTAAAAAATATTAGAACATCTTGTTCTTTAAATCAAAGACACGTTTCATATGCGTATTCAAATATGCGTATGATGAAAGCTGCAGGGATAGCTAATGATGCTGCTATGCCGGAAGCTGCTCAGGTAACAGATATTGAAGCAGGAAATATTACAATTTATGCTAATATTGATGCTGATTTTTATTTAAAATAATTAAATAACATTTCATACAAAAACCCTCTGATTTAAACTGTCAGAGGGTTTTGCTTTATTATAAAGTTTTGTAACAAAAGAAAGCCATGCTGAAATTGAGATAATTTTTAATCCTTTATATATATGTACACGAGATAGATATTAGGAGACAAAAATGATACTCTTATTTGGTGAAAAGGCGCACAAAACAGCATCTACCCGTAAAAATAACAACACAAAAAATCATCCGGTAGAAAATTCAGGTATTTTGGCTATGAACTCAGGTTATAAGAGTTTGTTAAGTTCGAAAGAATATGATATGTGTGATTTTTCTCAGCATGTCCCTGTAGATTATTCAATGTACTCAGAAGATGGCAATTTAATGCCTTGCTTGGCTTTTATGAGTGAATTCTCAGATGCGATAGCAGTTTTAGGTGATGGGGCATTCAGCAGCTTTGGTGGAGATTGTTCTTGCTCATGTGGCGGAGGATTTTCCGGAGGCTCAAGTAGTTCATTTTCATCAGTTTGTTAATAAACTAAATTTAAATAAAAAAAACACCTTAGCTTTTAGCTAAGGTGCTTTTTTGTAATGTTCTTATATTGATCCACATCCGCAAGATAACGCTTGATTTTTTAAATCAGCAGCTTTATCAGTATGTTCCCAAGGAACATCTATGTCAGTTCTGCCCATGTGACCGTATGCTGCAAGTAATTGATAAAATTTGCCGTTGTTTTTGGCAGGCAGATTTCTCAAATCAAATTTATTTATAATTCCTGCAGGTCTTAAGTCAAAATTCTTGCGAACAAGTTTTTCTATTTCTTCATCTGAAATTTTACCGGTTCCGAACGTATCAATCATTATAGATAAAGGTTCAGCAACACCAATTGCGTATGCAAGCTCAACTTCGCATTTATCAGCAAGACCAGATGCAACAACGTTTTTTGCGACATATCTTGATGCATATGCAGCAGATCTATCAACTTTTGTCGGATCTTTTCCTGAAAATGCTCCGCCACCGTGACGTGAGTATCCGCCGTATGTATCAACGATAATTTTTCTTCCGGTTAATCCTGAATCCCCTTGAGGTCCACCAATAACAAATCTGCCTGATGGATTTATCAATATAACAGTTTTATCATCCGGTTTTATTGATTCATTGCCAAATACATAGTCGATAACATGCTTTTGTAAGTCTTGTTTTATAATATTTTGGACTGCTGAATTGTCAGAAATGCCGTTTATTGTCGGGTTATGCTGCGTAGATAATAAAACAGTGTGTATTCTTGATGGAACACCATCGACATATTCAACGGTAACTTGAGATTTCCCATCCGGTCTTAAATATGGCAAAATGCCCTGTTTCCTAACTTGAGCAAGTCTATATGACAATTTGTGAGCTAAACTAATAGGTAGCGGCATCAATTCAGGTGTTTCATTGCATGCATAGCCAAACATTATTCCTTGGTCGCCGGCTCCTATTTCTTCTGTCTCAACAGAAGATGTATCTGCATTTTCTGCTCTTGTTTCAAACGCTTTATTTACACCATTGCCTATATCGGTTGATTGCTCATCAATACTTGTTATTACCGCACAAGTATCAGCATCAAAACCGCCTGAAGCAGCACCAGTATAACCGATATTTTTAATCGTATTTCTTACAACCTGTGGAATATCAACATAACAATCAGCTGTTATTTCTCCGCAAACTAATGCCATTCCTGTTGTAACTGTTGTTTCGGCTGCTACTCTTGAGTGTTTGTCCTTTGTCAAAAATTCATCTAAGATTGCATCGGATATTTGATCGCAAACCTTGTCAGGGTGACCTTCTGTAACAGATTCAGAGGTAAATAAAAAATTTTTTCCAGTCATTTCTTTTGTTTCTCCTTAATTTTAATTTCTACCGCCGGTAAGGTTTTTAATTCCGACCCGGCACACCAATTCACTACAGTGTAAAACAAAGTAGAAACGAAAGCAAATATTTATTTTAATATGATAAGTTATATAACGTAATTATAAGCCGCGAGATGCTTTGATTTTTTGAACTCTGATAGACAAGTTTTCTACGTCAGCTTTTAGCTCTGTATTTTCCTTTTCTAATTTGGATATTGTTGTTTCAACTTTATATAATTTTTTAGCAAGTGAAACAATTTTCTTATCAAGTTCTTTAATCGCATTTATTGCAGCATAGAACATTTCGTCAAGTTTTATAGATAAAAAGCCGTCCTTATTTTTCATTACAGATTTAGGAAATATCTTTTGCAAATCTTGTGCGATAACCCCAACTTGCGGAGTTTTACTCTCATCGTCTTTAAAAATGTAATTAAACACTTTCAATTTTGATATTTCTGCAAGTCCGGATTTTGATTTAGAGCCAATATTCTTCAAACGTCGATCACTTGTCGCGTTATATATAACTCTTGGGCACGCAACATCAGATGAAGTTGTTTCAGTGTGAGAATCATCTTTCCATACATCGCCAAAGGTATATTTAAGCGGATTGACCGCACAAATCACATCTTGTTCAACAACCTTACCGTCTGTATTAAGTTTTGTACCTGATCCTAGGTAATCACCATCATTTGTTCTTTTGAAATTATATAAATAATCGCCAACAGTAAAGAATGTGCGACCTCTAACAATTAAATTTCCATTGATAATTGTCGTTGATTTTCTGCCTACAATAGATGGGTAGTTGTTAAGTTTATATACCAGTTTGCTATATCCTGGGTTTGATGAAGTACCTCCAAAATAAGAACTTGGAATAGATGTATCCGTCATATTTTGTTGGGGGGAGACATCTCTGGTATTATGTATTTCTAGTACCGCATCTCCTCCAAAGTTTTCAGGTTTACTACCTATATATATACTCTCAATATTGTTGACTTTTTTATAATTAAAACGTTTAATGTTATTTTCATCCTTATAAGTATAAGGATTAGGATCCTGATATGTGTGGAAAAATCTTGTAGCTGTAGATACATAATCATTTTCATTTTTATCTTTAACTTGTGGACCTGAATTCGCACCTATACAAATTTTGTTATATGAATAATAGTAGCCATTGCAAGCATTATATCCGATAGCAACATTATTATCTCCATATTTAAGATTTCCAAGTGCGCCACTGCCAATAGCAATATTCCTATTGCCACTTATTATATGTGTTAATGCATTGTGCCCAATAGCCACAGAACCAGCTGATTTGCTGGTTTTACTTAAATCCTCTGAGCTTACAGTAGCATCAGTAGAGTTATACGCAATTGAAGTTTCACCTAGTTTTTTCCCCGCACCTGCACCATACCCCACAAATACATTGTTTGTTTTTTGGGGGGTTCCATGTAATGAATTTTTTCCGGCATTATAACCAATCGCAGTATCAGAACTACCAGTGTTATTCTCACCAGCACCAGACCCGATAAAAGTCTGTTCTTGTGATGAAGGAGCATACTTTCCGGAATTGTAACCTATGTATATATTATCCTTAGAATCATCATTCGTACCAATTCCGGAACTACTCATACCCGCATTATAACCAACTGCGATATTGTTGTTGCCTGTAACTATATCATTACCATTTGTATCTATATGTTCATAAGTATTAATGCTATTCAGTGCCATATAGCCAAGAGCAATATTATTGTATGGATAATAACTTTCGGTATTACGGTGCTTAGCAACATTATTCCCAACCGGCAGCATATTTTGATATGTTCCGCCAATTAGGATATTCCTTGCATCCATAAGCCATGATCCTGAATCTTCACCGATTCTTTCAATCATATTTTTACGTTCATTGGACGGAGAATTATTTTGTAATGGAACATACCCATATCTGAAGTGAAATTGCTTTTGTATTGTATTACCCCATGGTGCAGATCTAATAATTGCCTTTGAGTATGGTTCATAGTCTGGAGTTGAACCAATAGTAGGCGTTAAACCAAAAAATACCTCTGCAGGTTTTTGGGCATTGTTTCTATTGATAAATGCGTTCAATTGTGACATAGGGCGAACCCAATTCCAAGGATTTGCTGTATCTTTTGTCATTTTTTTAGTCAAAATAGGGGCTAAAACAGCAAAAATTATTGATAATATCAGGGCAACAATCATAATTTCTGCCAGTGTAAATGCGTTTTTATTCCCTTTTAACATCATATCCAACTCCGTAAAGATTATCCTCAAACTAATTTATATTTATTATTATAACATATTGTTACCTATATTTCAATAATTCTTTTCTTATAAAATGATTTTGTGATATGTTAGATATACTGATAAAAAATTATGAGAGGATTACAAATGCAGACTATCAATATTGAAGATTTACCTACCGTTTACAACGCAAAAGAAACAGAAGAAAATATATACAAATTTTGGGAAGATAACGGATTTTTTAAAGCGGATGCAAAAAGCTCTAAAAAGCCATATTCAATCGTAATTCCTCCTCCGAATGTTACTGGAGTATTGCATATGGGTCATGCCTTAGATGAAACATTGCAAGATATTTTGGTTCGCTATCACAGAATGAGCGGCTATGAAACATTATGGGTTCCGGGTACTGACCATGCCGGTATTGCAACACAGAATGTTGTTGAGAAAAAACTAAGAGAAAAAGGTGTTTCACGCTATGATTTAGGGCGTGAAAAATTCTTGGAAGAGACCTGGAATTGGGCTAATGCTCATAAATCAAGAATTCTTGACCAATGTAAGCGACTTGGTGCTTCATTCGACCGTTCAAGAGAAAGATTTACTTTTGATAAAGGTTGCTCTGAGGCAGTAAAAGAAGTATTTGTTCGACTTTATGAAAAGGGTTTGATATACAAAGGAAAATATATTGTAAACTGGTGCCCTCGCTGTCGTAGTGCGATATCAGATGTAGAAACTGAGTATGCAACAGAACAAGGTCATTTGTGGGAAATTTCATATCCTCTTAAAAATGAGCCGGGTGCAATTATAGTTGCAACTACACGTCCTGAAACAATTTTTGGTGATGTTGCCATAGCTGTTCATCCTGATGATCATAAGTATTCTGAACTTGTTGGAAAAACAGTTATCGTACCTCTTTCAGGAAGGGAAATACCTATTATTGCTGACGAATACGTAGATAGAAACTTTGGAACCGGTGCTGTTAAAATTACTCCTGCACATGATCCTAACGATTACGAAGTCGGAAAACGCCATAATCTTAAACCAATTTGGGTTATTGATGAAGAAGGTAAAATGATTGCTTGCGGCGAAGTTCCTCAGAAATATCATAAAATGGATAGGTATGAGGCAAGAAAATCTATTGTTGGGGATTTGCAGTATCAAAACTTCTTGTTAAGAATAAAAGACCACGAACATAATGTTGGTAAATGCCAAAGATGTAATACAACTATTGAACCATTGTTGTCTGAACAGTGGTTTGTAAAAATGGAACCACTGGCAAAGGAAGCTATTGCGGCAGTTAAAGATGGACGTATAAAGTTTATTCCTGAGCGTTGGGAAAAGAATTATCTTGGTTGGATGGAAAATATTAGAGATTGGTGTATCTCAAGACAATTATGGTGGGGGCATCAAATCCCGGCATACCACAACAAAAAAACAGGTGAAATGATTGTAGCCAAAGAAAATCCTGATCCGGCAGTATGGGAACAGGAAACGGATGTTCTTGATACGTGGTTCTCATCTGGTTTGTGGCCGTTTAGTACTATGGGCTGGCCGAATACTGATAGCGATGATTTTAAAAAATTCTACCCTACTACAACTCTTGTAACAGGATTTGATATTATTTTCTTCTGGGTTGCAAGAATGATTACAATGGGTCTTGAATTTACCGGTAAAGCGCCATTTTCAACAGTTTATATTCACGGTTTAATTCGTGACGAAAAAGGCCAAAAGATGTCCAAATCAAAAGGTAACACTATTGATCCGGTTGAAATAATTGATAAATACGGATGTGATGCTTTAAGATTCACAATGACTTCATTATGTACTTATGGCGGCCAAGATATAAAAATTAGTGATGAACGATTTGAATACGGGAGAAATTTTGCAAATAAAATCTGGAATGCTTCAAGATTTGTTCTTATGAATCTTGATGGTGTGGACAATAATGATATTGACTATTCAAAACTTACAATTGCAGATAAATGGATATTAAACAAATTAAATAATGTTGCAAAAGAAGTTAATGATGATATTAAAAATTATCGTATTGGTGAGACTGCACACGTATTATATGACTTTTTCTGGAATTCATATTGTGATTGGTATGTAGAAATTGCAAAAATTCAACTGCAAGATAGCGATATAAAATTGAATACTCAAAGAGTTTTAAGATATGTTCTTGATATGTCATTAAGGTTGTTACACCCGATAATGCCGCATATCACAGAAAAAGTATGGCAATTAATACCTCAGCATACAGATATTAAAGCTATTATGCTTGCCCCATTCCCTGTATTTAGCTCTGATTTGGTGTTTAGTAAAGAAGCTGAAGAAATGGAGCTTGTGTTTGAAACTATATCGTCTTTAAGAAATGTTAGACAAAGCTTTAATATACCTATGAGTTTGAATTTTGATATTGAAATACACGCCTCAGAAGCCGAAAAACCAATCTTTAAGGAGATTGAAAGTTATGTAAAACGTATGGCAAAGGTTGAAAATATTACTTATTCGGATGGTGACGTATCGACTAAAAAATCCGCAAGTGCTGTTGTTTCAGCTTCAAAAATTATAATTCCATTGGAAAATTTAATCGATTTTGATAAAGAAATTGAAAGACAAGAAAAGAAACTTACTAAACTTGAAAATGAGAGAAAATCATTGGAAGGTCGCATGAACAATGCAAAATTCGTAGAAAATGCGCCTCAAGAGCTTGTAGAACAGACAAAATCAAGAATTAGTGAGTTAGTTTTACAGGAATCAAACATTAAAGATTTAATAAGTTCTTTAAAAGCATAAAATTTTTATTATATATAGCAAAAATAATCTTCTTTGTATTTAATATATTACAAAGGAGATTATTTTATGAATGTACAAAAAGTAGCGCCTAACATTGCAGAATTAAGGACATTTGCTAAGAATATAATGAAAGAAAATAATATGCATTTTGAGAACGCTTCAGAAAATACAGGTCATTATTTTCAAGCAGGTGATTACAAGCGCATAATTTTAACCGTTGTTAACGATGAATTTATTCAAAAAGAGCAAAGATTTAACAACGGAGAGTGGATGGATGCGGTAGAAATTCGTGCAAGAGGCTCAATAGAAACAATTGAGAATATGTTTATAAATGCAATTTTGGATCTTTTTAAAATAAACAAAGATTTAGTGCATTTTAAAAATATTAAGTAATTGTTACAATACTTTACATATAAAAAAATATTTGATATATTTTCCCATGTATTAAATAATAGATATGGAGTTTATGTATGGCTACAAAGAAAAAAGATATATCAGATCAAGATTTTGAGAAATTATTAGAACAATATGACTATAAATTCCAAAAAGGTGATTTGGTAAAAGGTGTTATTTGCGGCTTTGACAGTCAAGGTATACTTGTTGACATCGGTGCAAAAACAACAGCGGTTATTCCAACTTACGAAGCTGTTGACAAAGGTGAAAATCCTGAAAGTAAATTTGAAAAAGGACAAGAAGGCGAATTTTTAATCATAAGAGATGAAGATGAAGATGGAAAATTCTTATTGTCCAAGAAAAAAGTCGATTTCGCGTATGCATGGAAAGACCTTGAAAAAGCAAAAGAAGCTGACGAAACTATCCTTGGTACTGTTGTTAACAGTGTTAAAGGCGGTGTTATTGTTGAAGTTGCCGGAGTCCGCGGCTTTATTCCTTCAAGTCAGTTGAGAGTTAAAGAAACGGATTTAGAACCGGGTTCTAAGATTGAAGTTAAAATTTTGACATTAGATGCACAACAAAATAACTTTATTCTTTCAAATAAAAAAGTTTATGAAGATAGTGCAGAAGAAACACGTAAAAATGTCTTTTCTCAATTAGAAGTCGGTCAAGTTGTAAAAGGCGAAGTCGTTCGAATTACTGATTTCGGAGCATTTATCGATATCGGTGGAATTGACGGTTTATTGCCGTTGTCGCAACTGTCATGGAGATGGATAGATCACCCGACAGATATTTTAAGTGTAGGAAGTAAGATTGATGTAGAAGTTATTCTTGTTGATAATGAAAAACAAAGAGTATCATTGAGTTTGAAAAATCTTGAACCTGATCCTTGGATTGAAGCTGAAAAGAATATTAAAGAGGGTGATAAAATTCAAGGTACAGTTACTCGTATCAAATACTTCGGTGCTTTTGTTGAAGTTTATCCGGGTGTTGAAGCACTTTTGCCTCACAATGAAGTAGTTGAGTATCAAAATGAATCAAAGGCTATTCTTCAAGTTGGTGACAAAATTGATACGTATATTATCAAATTTAATCCATCTGACAGAAGAATTGCTCTTTCTGTACATGAGCAATCAGAAGCTCCAGAAGAAGAGACAAAAACCGAAGAATAACGAATAACATAAATAAATACGAAATAACCTAGGCTAAAATTTTGCTTAGGTTATTTTTTTTATTTGACTTTTATATATTTATCCTTAAAACAATCTCATACATTTAGACGTTTATATAAAGGTTAAAATAACGGATAATGTACAAGAAAGTGATACAACCATGCCATTCCGTTATAGACTGCAAAAGATATTGGATTTTAGAATAAATCAAAAAGAAGAGCAACTTTTAAGAGTTCAAAAAGCTCAGAGCGCAGTCCGTAAGGCGGAACAAGATATTCAAAAAAATAATCAGATGATTGTTGAAACAAAAGATGGCATGCGTCAGGCAGATCCCTCAATGTATGAAACATATGATAAATATTTAAAACATTTGTGGGAAGAAGCTGAAAGACTTGAAGAAGTCCGAAAAGAAAAACAAAAACTTTTGGATATTGAACTTCAAAAACTTGTAAAATGCGAGCAGGCAGTTAAAGTTCTTGAAAAACATAAAGAAAAAAACAAAGATGAATATATCCAAGAAGAAAAAAAAGAAGAGCTAAAACAATTTTCAGATATCGGTGTAACAAGGTTCTTCAGAAAAAAACAAGAAAATAATTAACAAGTAGAAGGTAATAATTATGGCTATGGAATCAACTTCAACAATTACAGTAAATTCATCTCCAACAGTAAATCAAAGTTCATCATCAGTATCAGCAAAAACAACTTCGGATTCGTCTTTCAAGGATGAAATGAATAAAGTTTCTTCATCCGAAAAAACCGAAAACACCAAAGAAACCGGTAAATCTGATGAGTCTAAAAAATCTAATTTAAAAAATGAAACGGAAAAAAATAAAACTGAAGTTAAAACTGATAAAGTAAAAGTT
>CADCKD010000024.1:0-18296 GCA_902801985.1 uncultured bacterium
TTATCGTTTACACCTAAAACGATAGTTTTGTCTTCGTTAGTTGCAGGTGCAGAGATGATAACTTTTTTAGCTCCTGCTGTGATGTGAGCTTTTGCTTTTTCTGCATCTGTGAAGAAACCTGTTGATTCAACAACAACTTCAACACCTAAATCTCTCCAAGGTAATTGAGCAGGATCTTTTTCTGCGAAGAATTTGATTTTCTTACCGTTAACGATAATACCTTCTTCGTATGCTTCTACACTGCCGTCAAATTTACCCATAACTGAATCATATTTGAAAAGTCTTGCAGCATCTTCAGGTTTTAAACCAGGGTCATTGATTGCTACATAATTGATTTTTTCAAAAATACCTTCTCTGATTGCGGCTCTCAATGTATTTCTACCGATTCTGCCGAATCCGTTAATTGCTACGTTTACCATAATTTTTTACTCCTTCTTATGTGTAACATAATCTACTACTATAACATGTCGATAGTAGCATTAACAAAAAAACTAATCAAGTGGAGCATAGCTTTGAAAAATTAAGAAATAATTAAATTTATAAATAATTTTTTCTTATATAGGCGAAATGTTCTTTCAGTTTGGAATAATTTTCTTCAGTAATTAGTACTCCTCTGATTTTTGAGGCATTTTTAAAGTCGCTAATATAAAACGGGTAAAATTTTCTGAAAAATTTTATTGCAACGATTTCTCTCTTTTGCTCAATTTCTTTTGCTAAGTGATGTTCCATCATATCGAGTTTTTGCTCAAGAGTGGGTGGCGGCAATTTTTCTCCGGTTTCAAAATAATGCTCTATTCTATATAAAAGTGTAGGATCTCCGAGTACTCCTCGTCCGATTGCAACGCCGTCAGCGCCGCTAATTTCAAGGCATTTTATAGCATCATCAATTGTATTAATATCACCATTGGCAAAAACCGGAATATCAACATTATTTTTTAAATCTTTAATTCTCGCCCAGTCTGCTTTTCCTGAGTACATTTGAGAACGTGTTCTTGCATGAAGTGTTATAAATTCTGCCCCTGCTTCCTGCATTTTTTGACCGTATTCAACAAAATTCATCTCTGATGCTGTGTAACCAAGTCGAAATTTGACACTTACAGGTTTTGTTGTTCCTTCTCTAACGGCTTGTACAATGTCATATGCAAGTTCAGGTTCTCTCATTAGAGCAGAACCATCATGGCCGCATACAACTTTTTTTACCGGACAACCCATATTAATATCAATAATATCTGCGTATTGTGATAATCTTTCTGCGGCATCTTTCATCATAAAAGGTTTATGCCCGCATATTTGATAAGAAATCGGATGATGAGTTTCATCAAGTTTTATAATATCGCTTTGGTTTCTGTTTTGTGCAAGAAATTCAGAGCTTATCATCTCTGTTGTTAAAAGACAAGTTGAAGAATATTCCCTAATAATGCTTCTTAAAACATAATCAGTAATCCCTGCCATAGGTGCCAGGGATACTTTGCTTTTTAATATCTCTTGAATTCTGTTACTTTGCTGCTGTTTTGTCTTCTGCATACTTTTTCAATTCTTCGGCGCGGTCTTTAGCGTATTTTTTATAATCATCATCCGGTACGTCAGAATTTGCGTATGCAAGATAATAATTATAAGCTTCTTTATATTTTTCCATACTGTCATAATTTGAAGCGATTATATAATTGCAGATAGCAAAATCTTTGTTCAAATTATAAGCTTTTATTAAATCATTTATAGATTCTTGCTTTTTACCCTTTGTATCGTATATCATCCCTCTATAATATAAGGCATAAGCATTTTCAGGTTCTTTGGACAGGACATTATTAAAATCTTTCAAGCTGTCATCAAGATTGTTTGCTTCATATTTATTTATAGCTTCATTTAGAAGATTAGATGTTTCCATTTCTTCTATAGATTTAAGGTATTCAATTGCCTGAGTATTATTTTTATCAAAGGCTATTGCTTTCTTTAGGTAATCCTTTGCGCTGACGTAGTTTTCTTGTTCTCCATATAAAGATGCTATGTAGAATGCGATATTTGAATCAACAGGTTTTAGAGAAAGTGCTTTTTTATAGTATTCAATAGCATTTTCTTTATCTCCAAGCTGCTGATATGCGCTTGCAACGGTAAGCATTGTGTCTGCTGTTGGAGGGGTAATTTCTAAATAAGCAGAAATAGCGTTTTTATAATCTTGATTTTTATAGTATTCTGCGGCTTTAGCAAGTTTTGTGTCTGTTTGCATATCTTTTATGTTTTTAAGTGCATCTTTAATAGATTTATTATTTGAGAATTTAGAGTTTGCGGAATTAAGAGTTGAAATAGCTGATTCATAATCTTTGCCTTGAGCTTGTGCAAGTGCTAAGTTAACAAACATTTCTGCATCTGCATTTGAATCCGCAAGAGTTATAGCTTCGTGATACATTGCAATTGCATCTGTAACTTTGCCGTCTTTGTGCAATTCTATTGCATAATCGTAGATTATATTTTCAGGATTGTTTTGGGCAAAGTTGGTTTTTACATATTGAACAAAAGCTGCAGGAGTGGATTCTTTTTTGATATTTGCAAGCATAAGTTCTTTAATCTCTTGGTTGTCTGGATCAAGCATCAAAACTTTTTTATAGCCTTCATCTGCAATTTTCTTATCTCCAAGCTTGTCGTAGCATTGAGCTCTGTACAATATTGCCCTTACATTATCAGGGTACAATATAAGCACGGTTTCGTATGCTTTTATAGCTGTTTTATAGTCCTCTTTTTGTTGGTAAAGTGTACCAACATTAATTCTTGTAGTGATATTTGAAGGATCTAAAGATTCAGCCTGCTTATAATATGTTAATGCTTCGTCAAGTCTATTTTCTTTTTGAAGAACGGCACCCATATTTGCGTTCAAATTAGCATTTTTAGAGTTATTTTCGAGTTTCTTTTGAAAAGTCCGTTCCAGCGTATATAATATTTCTTTATCATTTCTGTTGGCACGGTCTAGGATATAGCTGTATTCTGAAATTGCGCTATCTTCTTCGCCGTTAGCATCTAAACTTTTTGCGTATGTTAGTCTTAAATTTAGGTCTTGAGGTGCAACAGCAACCGCTTTTTTGTAATATTCCGCGGCTTTTGGTTTATTCCCTAAAAGATTCATAATGTCGCCAATCTGGCGGAAGCTGTCTTTTTGTAGATTTTTTGCCCCGAGAGCTTGATTAAATTCGTATGCTGCAGCAGGGAAATTCCCCTCTGCTCTTAGTTGTTTCGCTGTTTCATATCTATTTTGAAAGCCCCTGTCATATTTTAAAACATCCAAGCAAACACTTAAGTTGTTGGTTACTTGTGAGATAACCTGTGAAGAATTTCTTACAGCTTCAGCTCCGGGGTAATATTTTAGATAAAATAAAGCACTTCTGTAATCATCTGCGGCTTTCCCCCAGGATTTGTCCTTATTTGCGTATTCCATGCCTCTTGCAAGGTATGCGTTGACTAATCCTATTCTTGCGGAAGTATCCATATAGTTAATTCTTAATGCACTGCGAAATTCGTTTATTGCTCCTGAATATTGGTACTGAGCGAGATAATTTTGACCTAAATCGAAGTGTTCTCTGAAATCTGCATATGCAAATCCGCTTATTGTAAAAGTAAGTAATACTGCTGCAGAAATTGTAGTTAAGGCTTTCTTCATGGTTGCTCCCTTCATTATTGCATATTTTATAACAATAATGATTTTCTGTATATACACATGAAGGTTAATTGTAAATTTATGTATATAAACTAAAAGAGTAAGCCTTTATCGACTTACTCTTTTATAAAGCCCGAACTTTAATGCTAAATATCAAAGCTGCTGATAGAAATAAAGTTCAAACATTCATCAAACAAGTCTTGGATGGGTTTACACATATCCACATCTGATGAATCCATTTTACAACCCCTTGCTTCAACAATAGCATTTGTCTCTTTAATCATTCTTAATACTCCTTATGTAATTTTTCCGGCTAAATTATTGTTCGCTTGTAGTATATATATCGGATATATTTTTTATTTCTTTAATCCGAGTTTTTTATTTTTTTATTTAGCTCGTCTGAAAGCGTTGTAAAATATAAGAAAATTCGCCTTTACAAAAGTTAATAATTTTATAAAATATATGTATACTTGTTTTTTAGTTTTTGTGGTAAAATAATATCCATAATGAAACAACATAGGAGATAGGACAATAATTAACAGTAATTCTAAATCAAAGGACAAAAATATTTTAAATGAGTATATTCGAGCAAAAGAAGTTAGATTAATTGATGAAAATGGCGAAAATCACGGTGTAGTACCAACTTCAAAAGCATTGCAAATGGCAGAGGATGCAGATTTAGATTTAGTATTAATCAGTCCTAATCAAGTTCCACCTGTTGCTAAGATTTTAGACTACGGCAAATATAAATATGAATTGGCTAAAAAAGCAAAAGAAGCTAAGAAAAAACAACATGTTGTTGAAATAAAAGAAGTTAAAATGCGCTATAAAATAGATGTTCATGACTATGAAGTAAGACTTAAAAGTACGAAGAAATTTATTTCTCAAGGAAATAAAGTAAAAGTGGTTGTCATGCTTAGAGGTCGTGAAATGCAGCATTCAAATTTGGCTTTTGATTTGGCAAACAGGTTTATTGCCGATTTGGAAAGTGACCCGATTCAATTGGAGAAGAAACCTCAATTGGAAGGCAGAAACGTTACGTTCTACCTTGCTCCTCAGGCTTCATAATCTTTGTTCTTGACTTTCAATCTTGAATGTGTAATATGGATTTATAGCCCTAGGGCTTTAAACTGAATATAATACGCCGCAATAGCTCAGTTGGTAGAGCAAGGGACTGAAAATCCCTGTGTCCTTGGTTCAATTCCGAGTTGCGGCATATTTTTTTGCCCTTATATAGCACGGGTTTTAGGTAATACAGGTACCTTTTTTCAGGACATTTGGTCGGAAGTTTTTCATGTCATTGCGAGGGCGAAAGCCCGAAGCAATCCAGCTTTTGCGGATTGAATAATGTCGGAATTTGTTTGATTCAAAATGTCTGAAATGTCCGATTTTGGTAACTAAAATGTCCGTAAATTTGTACTTTTTGTCCCAATATTTGCACTCAAAAGTAGGGTTGACTTTAGCCAACCAAAATATGTCGGTAGACTGAAGTCTACCCTACCTGCTACTTGATTATTCTCTCATTTTGCGATTCAAGCATCTGCCTCATATCTTGCATGTTCAAATGCTCTAAGAGGCTCGTCAGATGAGCAAACATCACGTATGGCATCCTCAATCTCACTAACATTTTTAGCATCACTTACAATAGGGATATCTTCTGATGAAACATGTTTTTCTTTAGATACACCCAAATCTATATATGCGCGCCATCCGTATGAACGTACTGTTCCCGGGACTAAATCACTACCATATGCTCTTGGAGGAAATACTACCAGTTCAGCCTTTTTGTATTCTTTATTTGCATCAATTGCTCTCGCAAGCAGAGATTTTTTTGCATCTTGTTGTGTCTCTTTTGATAAATATTCTTTTGCATCTCCACTCAATCTGAGACCAAAATATGGTTTATAACCTTGTTGAACATTACATATCTGCATATACTTCTCCTTTCTAATCTGTATAGTAGTACTAAAATCCGTAAAAAAAATTTTTGTTAGCAAGTCAAAAAATCTCTCATATCATATAGGGCATTATAACTGGATTTTAGCCATTTTAAACTCATTTTTACAATTTGTAACAGTAAGTAGTAGTAGGGTGCGATGTTTCGCACCAAATAATTTTAATTTAAAAGAGGATTAGACATCCGTCTTAATCCTCTTTTTCTTTTAAATATAGTGCTGGCAACTAGCTATCTTCCCGGGCAGTGGCCCGCCGAGTATTTTCGCCTCAATGAGTCTTTTCGACCGTGTTCGGTATGGGAACGGGAGTTTTCCTCACGATTTGTCACCAGCGATTCTGTTTTGGCTGTTACCTAAAAGGCATACAGCAAATACGCTGAAAGTTGCATAAGAAATATAAGTGAGCCTTAACTCGGATGTTGTGTCAAGCATTGCGGCACTCCCGACCTACCAAACAAAAACACCTGTTGAAGGTGTTTTTGTTTAAAAAAAATTAGCTTGATGTTCATGCAAAAATGTCTTTTTATGCAGTGACATCTATAACTGCGCATATTTGAGATAATTTTCTGGTTTGGCAATATGCTCCATTACCTTTCCCACGAGGGGTTGTATTTGCTTCGTATGTATAAACAGTATTGCCTTTTATCTCTTCTTTAAGAATTGAGAAGTGATCAGGTTTGCCATCGCCATTCCAATCTAATAATGCAATCATACCAGGTTTTCCTTCCGATTTTGATACTACTTTGCCGGCTTTTTGGGCTGCACTTAAAACTCTCGCGCAGCTTGGATAATGACATTTTTTGTACCACTCAGGAAGATTTTCTTTTCCTCCGTATGCTTGTTCTATAAAGAAACGTCCGCCGTCTGCGCACCATAATCTGTTATGGAATTCGACACCTGCGTTTTCCAAAAGTTTTTTCATTTCAGCTACACCTTTACCCATATATTTTTTACAGGAATCTACGATTCTTTGCAACATTGAGGTGTTACTTTTTGTTGTGCCTTGGGCTTTGTTTTCGCTGTCGGATGAACTTCCTCCTGATGAACCTCCTCCGGATATGCCTGATTTAGAAAAAAGAGATGGGAATAAAAACATTGGCGGCATAAATACCGGTCCCATAATAGGCATTGGACAAGGTGCTGCCATATTGCAAACTGCCATATTATTCATATAATTTGTTGCTGTAAATGGTGAATAAATCATCTCTTAATTTCCCCTTATATATATAAAGTATTTCTATGAGAAATATTTGATATACAAATCTTGCATTGTAACAATTATTTACAAATAATTCCATGTGCTTAAATGCCCAATTTTCAAGGAACTTCCGCTTTATTGAAATCCATTTTTACCATGATACATTTAAACAAAATGTTAAAGTCGTGTCCTGTTTTATTAGAGGTTTAATTTTATATGTAATTGAAAGTTGAAGCGCTTGTTACAAAAAAAGACACCCGTGAAGGTGTCTTTTTTGTATATAGTTATAGGATTATAGCAGTTGTTCTCTAACGGAACATTTTTATAAATCCGCTCAATGTTTTGCTGTTTGATTGGTAACTTCTTTTGGCAACTTTATCTCCTGAGTTTCCTTCAACAGTTGTGAATGAACCAGTTTTTGTGTTAACGCTTGTTACTATACCTGTGTGAGATTTACCGTTACGTTTTTCAATCATTATATCTCCCGGTTTTACGTTTTTAGCGATGAATAAAGATTTTGCTTTTTCATTCATGTTTTCTGTGCGCATATATTTACCTTTGCTGATTGCTTGAGATCTTAGCGTTGATACAGCCGGTGAACCAAGCCATGTAATCCCTGCTTTTTTTAGATGGTATGTTACAAAGTCTGCACACCAACGTTCTTTTCTTCCGTTTGAAAATAATTTGTTACCCTGCTTGTCATTGTTAACTTTACCAACAAATGATAATGCTCCGTTAATAAATCCTAATGCTCCAATTGCCATAATTCAATCCCCTTTCGTTTATACTCTTTATTTCCCCGTTTGTATTTCCTATGTATATATAAAGTATTTACAAGTAAAATAATTGCCCTCTAAGGGAGAATTCATTATTGCATAGAAACGTTAAAACCCACAAACGAAGCGTGTTTGCAGATTTTAATAGTCGTATTAATATTTCTTAATATTTTATATTTTGCGTGTTAAAAGTAGTGTTTATTGAAGAAACTGTTTGTTCTATCCTACTTACGAAATCAGGCTTTCCCATACCTCTTCAGGTAATTTGCCTTTGTTTTCTTTTATAAGGGCATATATTTTTTTGTAGGTTACTACGTTTTTATTTTTACCCATAAGGTAGTCATACGCATCGCCCTTACCTTTTGCTGTAAACATTTCTCTATTCGCGGCTTCTGCTTCGACTCCTTCTTTCAAGGCTTTTATCCATTCTCTTTGGAATTTTGCAAGGCTCTTTTCGGCTTTTGTAACCGCAGCTTGGGCTTTTTTGTCGTCTTTATTTTTATTTGCGGTTTTTTGCAGTTTCGCTAATTCAGCTTTTTTGTTCTTTATCAATTTTAGCCCTGCAACAAGCTCAATGTGGCGCTCGTCCAGCTGGTAATATTGCCCTTCTCCAAGGCTTTCAACTTTAAAGTTATATTTGCGGATGTTGTCTTCGACAGTTCTTATAAGTTGTTTTTTTAGACCCGGAAATGCAACATTATATTTTTCAAGATATTCGTTAATTATTCTTCTGCCTTCAATATTGGCTTCGTTGAAGTTTTGAAGATAGATGCTGATATTTTCACGTAAAAATTGTTCATATTTTTCGCCAAGTTCGTTTATAACGTCTTTTCTTGTGATTTTTTTAGTAACCGGTTTTATTTTTTGAACTTCTTCTGTTTGTTCTATTGCTTTTTTACCTTGTACGATATCAAGGAGCTCTTGAGTGGAGTATTTGTGGTCTTTATTTATATTATTTTTCTTAATTTGGTACCAGAATTTTGCAAGTTCATTATTTTTAAGAAGTTTTGAAGCGGTATATTCTTCTTCCAGTTTGTTCAAATTCTCAAAATATTTGATTGCTTGTATGTTTTTTGATTTTGCAACTGCAATTTTTTTATCAAGAGTATTCAGTACTGCTTCTATATTGCCTCTTTTTGCTAATTCTTCTTCTGAATCTTTAATATACGGGTTTGTCGGATCTTTTACTTTTACGTGACTAAGCCAGTTTTTGTGTAAAAGAATTCTTCCTCTTTCGTTTGTTAGTCTTGTGTATCCGTCAAGGGCTTTTCTATGTGTTAAAAATTCTATCAAGGCTTCTTTTTCCTCTTCACATTCAGGCATTTTAATATCTAATTTTTCTGCCCATCTGTCTTGTGATAGCATTATTGCGAATTTATTTTTTAAAACCTTTGGGTCGATAACTTTAACACCTGTAAATGAAACTGTATCGCAGCTGTTTGCTTTAATATTCAGTCCGGCACGGGTATTATAATTCGCGTTTTTTGTTGTGTATCCGCTGTAATTTTTGTGCAGATATGAAGTCGGTGTAATATACATTATGAGTCCTTTCTATTACATAATCTGATTACTTTAGCCGTTTTTATTTATTATTATTTTTTTTAAGTTGTTTTTGATAGCGTGTTTCTTTTATTTTTCTTATCTGATTATCTATATCTTCAATTTCCATATTTAAGTCATTTAGTTTGTCTTGGTAATGCCGTTTTAAATCAATAGACATCTGCGGACGAAATGAAACGTAACTTGAGATTTTGTATTGTTCTACTGCCAATTCTGTTCTGCGCGCTTGAAGCTGCTCAATTTTTACATTGTCTGATTTTGTTAGTTTTAATAAAGGTTTTTGGTATTCTGACAAAGGTATAAGCTTTCTGCCTTTCATCGGATTTGCAGCAAAGTTTAAATAACTGATTTGATTGATTTCCATGAGAATTCCTATTTTACTTATGCGTTGTATTTGTTTTAAAATGTCTAAAAATAAATTTTGCTACCGATTATTGTTTCATGTTAAAATAAGTTAAATTGAAGGAGTTATTGATGGTTTATAATTTGGAAGAATATATCGGAAAAGATTGGTGTAGTGCATTAGGTTCTGCAGCCGTTCAAGATTTAATACAGCGAATGGAAATTGTTGAAAAAAAACGCTCAGAATGTGAAGTGTTGCCGCTTGAAGATGAGGATAGCGGAGTTTTATACTCTCTAAAAGTGACCCCGTTTAACAAGGTTAAGGTCGTTATTATAGGTCAGGATCCATATCCGAATAAAGAAGATGCTCATGGTTTGGCCTTTTCAAAAAAATCCGGAAAATTACCTGCGAGTTTAAAAAATATATTTGCAAAAATTAAAGATGATGTCGGGGTAGAAAATACTAACGGCAACTTGACAAAATGGGCTCAACAAGGGGTGTTGCTTTTAAACAGGGCTTTGACTTTTTCAAAAGAAGAATCTTTGGCCAAGAGAAATAAATTTTGGCTCCCTGTTATTGATAATATTATTGATAGATTAATTAATCGTAATCAGCCTCTTGTCGTTATTCTCTGGGGAAATCCGGCAAATGAAATGGAACAATTCTCTTTTGAAAAAGAGGCACAATACAAAACAAAAAAAGTGTATATTTTGCGCTCCTCTCATCCGTCAAATATGGGGAATGCAAAAAATACCGCAATTTTTGACGGAAAAATAAAATCGTTTATGGATAGTAATACATTCTCAGAATGTAACAAAATACTATCTTCTTTGGGTTGTAAAGAAATTGATTGGCACACCTAATTTATCTTGCACGGAATATAGACAATCCGTGTGAATCTGTGCTGCCTGTTTTTATAATACCTTTTTTATCTGCAATATTGTTGATATTTTTGAGGAAAATTTCAAATCTTTTACCGTATATCTTCCCTTTTAATTCTTGGTGTTCAGAGATTATTTTGTATAATTCATAAGATAAATCTTCCAGACCTTCAAATTTTTTAATTCCGTCATCAGAATATGATTGGTAATAGCCTTCAATAAAAGGTATTTTTGTTGTTTGTTTTAAATACCTATCAAGCATTTCTTCAATATATAAGATGCGGTCTTCCTCTTTTATGTCAGTCAGGTATCTTGCAGGATGTGCAATGCCGACAAGAGAATATTTTGACATTATATGAATTAGTGTATCAAAATCTCTGTCTTCTTTGCCTCTATTATATTTATCCTTTTTATCCCTTTTATAGAATTCTTTGTTTAAATATCTGTCATAAGGGTTAATACACCAGCTAAGTACATGTATTTGTACATCTTCTGCCGGAGAGTATTTGCTGTTTTTATACGCGCTAAAAATTTCAATTCCTGCTACAATTTTTAGGTTTGGATATCTGTTAGGATATTTTTCAAGAACTTTAATAATTTCTTTTGCTCCTAAAACTGTATTGTGGTCTGTGATACCTATAACCATATAGTCATCTTTTATATAACTTTGTGCATATGCTTGTGCTTTATCAAGTAATTCAGTTACGGTCATTTGCCCGTCAGAATTAGTAGTATGGTTATGTAAGTTTGCCCTAAATCTTCCGCTTTTTCTATTTTCTGAGGATGGTGTATATATCGAAGCATTTGAATTATTCTTTTTAATAAATTCCCCTAATTCTTCTTCCCCCATAAGCGGTCTAAGGTTTTCAAGTTTGTAAAACGGATTTAGTGAGGTTTTAATTATTGATTTTTTGTACTCTAAATCCATCATTGGGAAGTTTATTTTGTATCTGTCTGGGTTTAAATATAGTGCAGTTATTATAATTGAAAACAGTATTAATATTATTAATACTATTGTTTTTATTTTAAAAAATTTTTTCATATCTCTCCTTTATTTTGTAAAACCGATTTTAACAATATTTTTGTGGAATTTTTGTTCCAATTTGTCAAAGCATCTTGTAAGATTTTTTTTCTTTATGCTTTCCTCATCATCAGAAAAAAGATTAAGTTGTTCTGCTCCTTCTTCTCCAATTCTATCCAAAATTACACCGGTGCTGCGATATAAAATATTAGAGTCATATATCTCTTTTAAAAGCTCTATTGCAATTTTAGAAATTTCAAGCTCAAAATCGACAGGAGCAAGTAAGTCTTTTTTAGTGTAAAAGACTCTGAAATCTTTTGTCCGCAGCATAACTCCAATCTGTCTGCATTTTGTATCGTAACTTCTAAGTTTCCGGCATGAAGTATGGATATGGCGATTGAGTTCATTTTTTATGTAGTTGAAATCTGAAGTAAAAATTCCAAATGCTCTTGTATTTTGTATTGATTTAGGGGCTTTTTCTTCATTTATAACAGGTGATGTCATTTCTCCCAAAAGTTCATGGCGCATTTCTATTCCGTGAATGCCAATTTGCTTGTCAAGCCAGTTATCGCTTTTATTAACAAGCTCTTGCGCTGTCAGTATCCCGTTTTTTTTCAGGGATATTGTAAGTCTTCTGCCAATGCCCCAAATTTCTTCTATTTTTGTATCTCTTAATTCTTTTATTATTTTTCGTTTTCCGATTAAATATATATGGTCAAAATGGGATTTACTTTTATCTGAAGCAAGTTTTGCTAATGTTTTAGAAGTACTTACTCCTATTGAAACGGGTATATCTGCTACTTGCAGGATTTTTGCTCTTAGCATTAGTGCAATTTTATAGTAGTTTTTTTTATAAAATCTTGTTAATCCCGTGAGGTCTATAAATGCTTCATCTACTGAATAAATTTGGACATAAGGGCTAAAATCTTTTAGTATAGACATAACTTGATGCGAAACTTGTGCGTAGTATTCGTGATCAGCTACAATGTAAATCCCGTTAGGGTGTTCTTTTTTTGCCTTAAACAACGGTTCACCCATACGTATACCCATTTCTTTAGCTTCTTTTGCCCGAGAAATAACGCACCCCTCTGTATTAGATATTACGCAGACCGGTTTATTTTTAAGCTCGGGGTCCCTTTTTTGCTCGCATGATACAAAAAAAGAATCACAATCAACCAATGCTATAACTTTTTGTTTTGACATATAATTAGTATTCTACATATTTTTACAAAGGTCAATATGATGGATTTTTCTCGTGATATAATTTAGATGTAATTTGTCTTAAGGAAATATAAAATATGAATAATAAAGAAATAGTAAAAAAAGCACAAGAGTCTTTAAAAGAACAATTTGAATATATGGAAGAAGTTCGCGATTATAATCAAGAGAAGGTTTTGGAGGCCTTTTATGATAATCGTGTTGCTCCTGAACATTTTTACACTGTTTCCGGATATGGTCATGATGATTTGGGACGAGAAGTGTTAGATAGGGTTTTTGCCCAAGTTTTTAAGGCTGAAAAAGCTCTTGTCAGAATTCATTTTGCTTCCGGAACTCATACTCTTGCTTGTGCGTTGTTTGGAAATTTAAAACCGGGAGATAAATTGTTGTCTGTAGTCGGAACTCCATACGATACAATGCAGGAAGTTATTGGAACAATGGGCGATGAAGAAACAAAACGATCTTCTTTAATCGGTAATGGAGTTATTTATGAAGAGGTTCCTTTGATAGACGATAGCGATGTTGATTTTGAAGGAATAAAAAATGCTGTTGATTCTTCTACGACTATGGTGCTTATTCAGCGCTCAAAAGGGTATTCTACCCGCAAATCTTTAACAATTGATACAATAGGTAAAATTTGTGAAATCGTAAAATCAAAAAATCCTAACTGTATTTGTTTTGTTGATAATTGCTATGGTGAATTTGTTGATAAAAAAGAACCGCTGGAAGTCGGAGCGGATTTAATAGGTGGTTCTTTAATAAAAAATCCCGGAGGAGGCCTTGTAGAGGCCGGTGGTTATATTGCGGGCAAGGAACTTTATGTTGAACGCAGTGCAAACAGGTTGACAGCACCCGGAATTGGTTCTGAGGGCGGTGCAATGTTTAATCAGCACAGATTAATATTTCAAGGTTTGTTTATGGCCCCTTCTGTTGTTTGTGATGCAGTTAAAGGTGCAATTATAGAAGAAAAAATATTTGATGAAATCGGTTATGACTCTGCACCAAAATATAACGAAAAAAGGACAGATATTATTCAAAATATAACATTTGGTAAACCGGAGTTGTTAGAACAATTTTGTCGAACAATACAATCACTTTCTCCGATAAATGCGTATGTTACTCCCATTCCGGAAAATATACCGGGGTATGAAGATAAGGTTATTATGGCCGGGGGAACATTTATAGAAGGTTCAACTATTGAACTTTCGGCTGATGGACCTATGAGGGCACCTTATGTTGCCTATATGCAGGGAGGATTAACATATTCTCACGTAAAAATCGCTCTGGAAAAATTTCTTGATAAAATTCAAAAATAAACCCTTGATATCTTTGAAAAAATTGTTATAATATCAGTACTATGAGACTTAAGTTTGCAATTTTAATATTATTATGCTCTGTGTTTTTAAATTTCGGGGCTTTGTCGTATGGTGCGGAACTGGCTGATATACAGCTTGATATGCGTACCTACGATGGTATAAATGTCCCTGCGGGGATTGTTGTTTCTGCAATAAATATGCAGGAATTGTCAACAGAAACTTGTCCTGAAGGTTATAAAGTAAAATTTGTTTCTACAAATGATTTGTATGTACACGATACAAATGTAATTCCTGAAAATACCGAATTTTATGGTTATATCGAAAAGATTAATGAGCCTATTGTAGGGACAAATGCTTCCATGAAAGTTAAAATTACAAAAATGATTTTACCTGACGGATTTGAAATACCTATAAAAGGTTATTTATATTCTTCGAATGATAATGTGATAGGCGGGGAGTTGACTTCTCCCTCTGAATGGGTGAGGATGCCTCATTATCAGGGCAGATTTCAGGGGATATCTTGGAATCATCGTATTGCAACATTGCAAATTCGTCCGGGAGGCAAACGTTCGATGGGACGTCATGTGAAAGTTCCTACAGGTGAACAGGTTCTTATTACATTTGTTGCTCCGGTGGAAATTACTCATACCGTAGAGGAGTAATCCTTAATAAATTGACAAATAACTTTAATGCGCTAAAATGTATTATGTAAATGTTGATTAGGGAGAAGGTGTAGTTTCATGAAGAAAATGCTGACAGCACTAGTTGTTATAAGTGTATTAGGATGTTCGGGTGTCTTCTGTTCCCATGCGTTTGCCATGGATAAGCCTTTGCCTGTTTACAATCAGGGTGTAACTCTTAAAAATACTATCGTAACTGTTCCTGCAGGTGTTTGTATCAAAGGAGTGTTCCTTGCTCCTGTTTCTTCCTCTTTGGCGTATACAGGGCAAGAAATTTCACTGGCATTAAGTCGCGATTTTTATTATAACGGCAACTTAATAGCTCCTGTCGGGAGTGCAGTTACAGGTACTGTAATTGATGTCGCAAGAGCAAAGCATGGCGCCTTGAACGGTAAAATAACTTTACGTTTTACACATATTATTACTCCGTCCGGAGCGGATATTCCGATTTCAGCAATGGTAAAAACAGATGATCATTCCGGTATTATATATGGTGGAATGAAATGGGACGTGTTGACAGAATATAATACAGAATCAGCAATTGAAGATGAAAGTGCAATAGCAAGAACGATAGCTCCTCCTGCTGTTTATTCTGTTACAGGCGGTAATAGTGTAATGCCTGCGCTTGGTTCCGGCGGGGGGCTTGTAAAGTCTATTTGGGATAAAGGTTCAGAGGTAGAGATTCCTGTAAATTCTCCGTTTGAGTTGATTTTAATTCAACCTATTACAACTGACCCTGCTTCATATGAAAATTAGTAGATAGGGTAATAATTTTATTTTATCTTTTTTAAAATAATATAAACATATAAAAAGTTAAGGAAAAATATGTCACTATTAGGTAAATATACAGAAAATTCAAGCAAGAGAGCAACAAAAGAGAGATATCCGAATACTTCGGAGTATAAAGAGCCGGCCGTAATACGTGAAACAAATGACGGTTCCATTTCTTTTAAAAAAGCTATGGTTATTTCGTCAATATTACATCCTGCATCTGTCTTCATTTTATGGCTTGTATTAACGATTCTTGCTTTACTGGGTATAAAATTGTCATTATTTAACCCTCCAAAACCGAAGGTAAATGATATTGAATTTGTTTTGGTAGATCACGAAGATACTCCAAGAGATATGAATACAAAAAACAGGGCTGATATGAATTCTCGTTCAGGTGGAATAAATGATCCAAAACGTCCTGTTTCAATGCCTTCAGCACCTGCGGCTCCAAAAATCGCGACTCCTGGCGGGGGTAATCCTAAAAAATCTCTGATTGATAGGATTAAACCAAGTTCGACAGCGCAAAAGCCTCAGTCTCAGCCAAAGGCAAATACTACAACTCAAAAAAATGTTACACCATCTCCAACGGTGACTCAAGCTATACCAAAACCGCAAGCTGCTCGTCCGCAGCCACCTACAGAAAGACCTTCTGTAAGACCTCCTATGTCAAATCCGAAAACGGTGCAAAAACCTTCAACTTCTCCGTTTAAGATTCCTGTCCCATCGGGAGGAACTACTTCAGGTCAGTACGCAACAGGCCCTATCAGTGGTTCCGGAACTTCTAAAAACGGGGGCTCTTCAGGAAGCGGAAATTACGGCGGCAGCAGAACTGCTTCAAAAGGAACAGGTGCAGGTACCGGCAGCGGCTCGGGTGGCGGCGGAGGCAACGGCACCGGCGGTGGTAATCCTGGCGGAGGCGGTGGACGTCCGGGTATTGATGCCATAAAAGAACCGGATTTCGGTCCTTACATGAGAGAACTTCAACGTCGTATCAAAATGAGTTGGGACCCGCCAAAGGGTAACGAAAGTAAAAGAGTTGTTCTTTTATTCAAAATCGCAAAAGATGGTAGATTATTATCTTGCAGCGTGTTAAAGTCTTCCGGCTTGCAAAATGCAGATAAAGCGGCGCTTAATGCTGTTCATTTAGCCGCACCTTTTAGACCACTACCTGCAGAATATAAAGGACAAAGTATAGATATTCAATTTACGTTTGATTACAACGTATTTGCAGCAAAATATTAAAATTGAAATAAAGTGAAAGAGTAATACAAAAAAGAGGATAAAAAATTATGGAATTGTTAATTGAATCAATTAAAATGGACTGGCCGGTATTGTTGCCTATATTCTTGTGCTCTATACTGGTTTTGGCGGTAGTTATCAGAAAATGGTCTTTCTATCAGAAAAATCAACGTGATATTTCTATTTATATGAGAGAATTAAATAGAGAACTTCAAAATAATGATCTTAGGGCCGCTCAAGATACTGCAATGAATTGCGGAGGTGTTATAGGTGAAGTTATTGAAGAAGCTGTAAGAATATTCTCTGAACAAAAGAGTGGTTTCTCAAGATCTTTTGATATTTCAGCTGCTTTAGCTACAAGAAAACTTGAAAGTAACCTTACAATTTTAGGTACAATCGGTGGTGTTGCCCCGTTTTTAGGTTTGTTTGGTACTGTTGTAAGAATTCTTTTAACATTCAACATATTGGCTGACGCAGGAAATCAGGCAGCAACTGTTGCTTCCGGTATTGGTTCTGCGTTGATTGCTACTGCTTTCGGTTTAGGTGTTGCGATTGTAGCTGTTATTTTCTTCAACTCTTTCCAATCAATTGTTAAACATTTTGAAGATGATTTTCAGTTAATAAAATTGTTATTCTTAAGTTTCGTTGATTCTGAGGGCCAAGCACAATCAAAATATTCAACATCAAAGGTTAACTTATAATAGGTAATAAAAATGGCGTTTGGTAATAATAAACAAGGTAAAATATTTTCTGAAATAAATATTACTCCGTTGACGGATATTTTCTTGGTACTTTTGATTATTATGATGGTTGTAGCTCCGTCATTCCAGTCAAATGATACTGCTGTTGATGTTCCGGAAATTAATAACGGTGTAAATATTGAAGAAGCTAAGGTAACTGTTTCTGTCACTCATGACGGTGCGATGTATGTAAATGGTGAACCTGTAAGTGCTTCAGAATTAACTGATAAGCTTGTTGCTCTAAAGACTGATGAAGAAAAGCAGGAAGTTATAGTTAAGGCAGATAAAAATATTAAGAGTGCAAAAATAATGGATATTATGGATTGTGCTCAAAATGCTGAATACCAAAAACTTATTGTTGCCGGTGAACCGTTGAATAAAAAAGAACAAAAAGAATTGGAATCAAATGCTTCAAGAAGAAGTATTGAAATCCCAACGGAGGAAGAATAATGAGAAAAACATTTAATGAGATAAATATTACTCCGTTAACGGATATTTTCTTAGTTTTACTTATCATAATGATGGTTGTTGCTCCTTTGCTTGACCAACAAGGTATAAGTTTAACTGTTCCTGAAAATGTTGAAGCAGAACAGATAGAAAAAGAACCTCAAATATTAACGGTGTACGTTACAAAGGCAAATAAATATTTTATAAATAATGAAGAAATTGAGGCTGCCAGCCTTGGGGATGTTTTAACTAAAGAGATGCCAAATTATCCTGACGGTATGCTTATTCGTACAGATGGTGATGCGACACACGGTACTGTTGTTACACTTATGGATAAAGCCAGAAGTGCAGGTGTAAAGGCTATTTCAATTGACAAAATGTAAAAAAAATAACCGGTTATTAAACCGGTTATTTTTTCTTTCTAGTATATTCTGTTTTCTTTTGTTTTTGGCGTAACTTTTAGTTGATAGTTAATTTCGTCTGATGAAATATAACTTCTTAAAAGTTT
>CADCKD010000024.1:18313-39181 GCA_902801985.1 uncultured bacterium
TTCTTCCCGGCCATTCAATATCATCTTTTACTAAGAATTTTTCGCCAATTGCTATTTTGTATTTTTTATTCAAATTAATTGGTTCAAATTCGTTAGTAATGTTGTTTCTTACTTGAATTGCATCTGAGAAGTCTTTTTTAGACTTACCTTCAACAATATCAGAAATAAGAGTTCTGTTTATTTTGATATCTGACCATTGAATAAGAGTATTACGTTTAGGGTTCTTGAGGTTACTTTTAATGTTTTCTGTTATGAGCCCTACAAGTTCTTCACCGCTGAGTGCACCAATTTTTACATTTGATAGGTCTTCACTTACCCCGTCGAATATTTTCATTATTGCCAGATTATTAGAACCGTTCTTGAGGCCGCCTCTTATAATTGAGGATTGTATACCTACGATAACGTCGTTTTCGCCGGTAAGTTTTCTAACACTTCTTTTTACTGCGCTTGTCAAATAATTCGCGAGGTAACTGTTTTTACTTCTTACTTCAAGTTCATTATAAGGAAGTTCAGCTTCACTGCCTGAAATATCTGTTACGCTAACAAGAGGTTTTAAGTCTTCGGCAAGTAATTCTCTCATGTGAGTATTTATTGGGTTTTTGTCTAATTTTTCAGTTGATGTCGCTTTTGATACGTATGTATTAACTTCTTTTTCCAAGTCTCCGTCATCATCAAATTTCAAAGAGAAAGCCTTAATAATTTCGTTATCTTTTCCCAAAGAATCAATGTTTGTGCTGCCGATTAGTGAGGTCAAGTTTTTATGGTCATGACCGTTTAATATTACGTCGATTTCAGGAACGTGCTTTTTAATCATTTTAGAAATAGGTGCTCCTGTGTGTGACATAACAATTACCGCACCTTTAGGGTTTTCTTCTTTGAATTTTTCTACTTCTTCTTTTACTGCATTGAATGTATTCAATAGATCTTCTTCTTTTAAATTTGCGTCTTTTTTATTGCAATCATCAAAGAATCTCATATCTTTTAAAAGTCCCGGATTGTAGAATTTCATACTTGGGATTGTTACCCCCAGAAGTAAAACTTTATGTTCTAAGTACGGGTTCTTATCGTCAGGAATTGAATATACTTTGGATTTTGTAACTTTGTCTGTTTTGTTTAATACTTTTTGAATTCCAGGAGAGTTTTCTACATCAACGTTTGTGATAAGAGTGTTCATTTTAGCTTTTCTCATAACGTTGTACATAAATGAGTCGCCGGCGTCTAAATCGTGGTTACCCATGGTGTAAACAGTATCAAATTTTGCATCCTTTCCTGCTTGCTTGCGTACAAAATCTATAAATTGATTTAATATTGAAAATTGTAATTTCCCGCTGCTTGCATCCGGATCTGTGATAAATCCGTTTTTAGACGGGTTTATAAACCAGTCCCCGTTGATTGCTAATAAATTTAAAGTGCTGTCTTCTTCTGCTTTTTGAAAAATATCTTTTTTATTATTCTCTACTGTTTGAGCAAGTAACGGCCAGGTTAAAAAATTACCGTGGTTGTCTGATGTTGCAAGAATATTTAACTGTGCCGCTTTGAATGAAGGGCTGTACCCCTGTATTGATCCAATCATAATTTCCCCTTTCTTAATCTAGGATGCTATTCTATTGTATCTCAAAAACATGTAAAATACGTGTTTGTTATATTAAAAACCCTAAAAATAAAATTTGCCAGTAAAGTTTTGTTACAAAAAATATTACCTCGTCTCGCAAATAAATCATTTCGCTCACATCCGCACTGCGCAAAATCCGCCGAACGCAAAACGGTGTTTTCGATGCTGACAAATCAATAAAAAAGAGCTGAACAAAAAAGTTCATCTCTTTTTTATTTGGCCCCGCGCGATATTACTGCGCCTCGCCTTAAACGCCACCACCTCCAATTAGCCTGAATATTCATTGCAGGCATAATTGTCGGTCTTTCGCCTTCGGCTCATGGCTCTGCTCGGCTTGTCGAACGACAACAAGGTTTCACCTTGGGCGTTCTCTTCTTTAGCAGAACAATAAAAAAGAGCTGAACAAAAAGTTCATCTCTTTTTTATTTGGCCCCGCCGCGATTCGAACGCGGGCAAGACGCGGTTTAGGAAACCGCCGCTCTATCCTACTGAGCTACGAAGCCATAAGCGTTTCAGACACTCAATATTTTCCTGTGTCCATTCTGTGTCCATTTTATAACAAATTTGATAAAATTTCCATAGCAGATTTACTTCTTTCGGAAGAAATAGAAAGATAATGTTATGTCGTACTGTCATCGCTATGTTTAAATGTTTATATCATTAAAACCATTGTAGATAATGTCGTCTATGGTAGAAATGTTTGCAATATAATCACCATTTTTATCTTTTGCTTCTATAATTTTTTTAACTTGTTCTGGTTTTATCCCGCAATTGTACATCTCTTGTGCAATGTATTTTATGTTGTTTATATTTTTAAATAGTTGATTTTCACAAGTTTTTGATGCCATCATCATTTCATCCATTATGGCCAGGGTTTCGCTATTTAGACCGTATAGAAGATTATTATATATGCAGTCAATAATTTCATCAGATTCAGATTCATATTTTAGAATTCTTTCCGATATTTCTCTGTCTTTGCCGCTTAAGGCTCCCAATGATTCTTGAATTTCTCTTTCTTTTTCTGCTTTTTGTTGTTTACGGTATTCTATAATTTTTTTCTTTTCATAATTATTTTCAACATCGCGTTGACACATTACAGAGTCATATTCGTCAAATGTTAAAATTTTATAATTTCCATTTTCATCATATCCGAAGTATTCACCAGTAGATTTTTCCCCTCCTATTATCATCCCGTTTTTGTCATAATATATGACTCCGGATTTGCCATTGATTTTATATTTTATCACTCCGGGGGATTGATTGCGGATTTCGTTTGTAGGGTTTTTGCGTATATAGTCAATATCTTTATAAAAATCGCTGATCAGCTTTGATGTTTGCAATGATTCATTTAAAATTTTTGCAATATTTGGGAACATAATTTCTTCAAGTTTTTTCCCGGGGTACATTTTAAGCAGTTGTTCATTATTACTTATTTGAAATTGTATCTCTGTGCTGCTATTCTCCATTTCAAACATCCATTCAGGCATTCCATAGCTGATTAAAAGTTTTTTAAATTCCGATGAAAATTTTGACATGTCCCCTTCTGATGCTACGGCGATAAATTCTTGAGGATTGTTATACGCATATTTTACGTGATTAGGACGAATTCCGGATTTCAGAAATTCTTCTCTATATTTGCAGTTATCAAAATCTATTTCTTCACTTATTTCCCAAATACCATCATCTCGCAGTTTATTAGATTGTTTTTTTACTATAACCCCGTCATCAACGCTATTTAGTTTTTTGGTATCATTGATGTGTGTCATTTCGTGGCGTAAAATATTTTGTACAGTGTAAGGATAAAGACCATCTATATCTATTTTTGAATTATTAAAATGTGCTATTCCTGCGGCTGCACTCATACCATAAGCTCTTTTATTATTGACATAGTCTGCTTTGGCCGCAGTGAAATCTAAAACAGCAGGGAATTTAGCTCTTTTCCCTCCAAATCGATACCACTGTGCAAATTCATCATTTATAAGTTTAAGTGTATTATAACTATCATTGTATTCTATCATTGCTGGTAAAAATACTTTTGTTCCATATTTTTTGGCAATTTCTTTACATTGTAGTTTTATGTTTTGAGGAATATTTAAGTTATTTAAATATTCATTATATTTTCTGTTTGCAAATTCAATCATATGATAATCTTGTAGATGATTTGTGCGATTGGTTACATAATCATTAATACAATTAGCAGAACATTTTTCACATAATTTCATTAGGATTTCTAGTTCGTGACCTTGCCTATAGTCTTCAGTTCTTTTTTGTATATCTTGTTTAAATATAATTGCTCCTTGTTTTATTAGTTTTGCAAGTTCAGGATCTTTAATGTATTTCAAGTAATTACGTCTGTTGGTGTACCACGAGCCGTGTTCTCTTTCTCCTTTGTAACGAATCAGATCATCATTAACTGTTACAACAGTTTTTCCATATTGTTTTAATTCGTTCAAAATTTCTTCAGTATCTATGTTTGCATTAAAAGTATTGCGAGAATTATCTTCTTTTATTCCCCCGCCGAACGATATATCTTTATTCCATTGTAAAAGGTGTTTTTGCGTTGTACTTGCTCTAAAATCATTTCGAGCATAAAATTTTAAAACATCTTTCGTTGGAATTGCATATAATCTTATATCGTTATAATAATATTTTAGACCGTCAAGCATTGCTGATGCCCCTCTTTTGTATTCAGGGTAAATTTTGTGTGCAGAATCTGGATGTGACTGTATATATTCTATAAATGCACTATCATCATCTTCTGATGTTTCTATTTCACATACGGATATAATCTTTTCAGGATCCAAATTTTCGAAATTGTCATTTTGTGATGTTATAGCATAAAATCTGTAATCCAATCTGTATTCCTCTTCTTCTGACATTTCTTTTGCTTCTGAGTATATACTCGTTATCAAGTTTGCATTAGTCCAGTTTTCAGACAAATTACTCAATGCTTCAATATCTTTTTTGTTATCTAAGTCTATTTCAACCATACTAACTTGCTCTTGCCTATAACTTTTGTCCTCATTATTTAATTTCATGACAGTAGGACAATATTTCATAGGGTGAGCCTGAAAACTTAATTTTGGGGTAATATTTATATTCATAGCATTTATTTAAAAACGCATAAAATATTTTTTTGCTACTAAGAAACAATACCTTGCATGTCTATATATCCGCTATAACCGAAATTAGCAAGCTCTTTAACGGAATAACACTTCCTGATGACTCCGTCGTTATTGTTCATTTCAACAATTTCTCCGGCTTTTTGAGCTCCAATGGTTGAATCGTTTGGATTTATATATCTTTCAAATTTGCTATCAGACTTAGCTTCGTTTGCGTTACCCTCTATAACCCAAACGAAATATTCCCCGGTTTTTTGGTCTTGGGTTACTCTTTCAATCATGCCTATATGACTTCCTTGTATTTGTTTATTACCTACATTTGTCTTGGCATAATAACTGCCTTTCCAGATAATCAAGTCCCCTTCTTTCATCCTTTTTTTAGGGTCTTTTAATTGTGCTCTGATTTGACTCTCTCTTGTAGCTCTGTCTTTGTCTATCGTATTTGCTCCAACATCCGCTTTTTGAATTGCTTTATATCTTCCGTTTTTCTTACCCCATTCTACATATTGTGTTACTCTCGGCCAAGTTTTATCTATGCCGAATTTTTTTAGCTTGTCTCTTCCGACGGATTTCTCAAGAGCAAAACTCACGGTGTATGAACACCATTGATGCCCGGGATTTCCTTTTGTTATATCTGACGGCGCTTTACCATTGATTTCGTGACGCCCTATTAAACCATTCATGTACTCCCCAAAGCTCGTTCTGTGCATGACTTTTTTAGTGTTGTAGCCTATTGTTTTTGGGCTAAAAGAGGCAGGATCTCCCCCTCCTGCAGGTGCTTCTGGTGCAAAAGTTTTTATTCTTGAAATTCCATTTGTGCGGTTTATATTCATACCGTAATTATTTCCGATTTGATCCATAGTTCTACCTCTATATATTCTTTCCTTTTTCATCATCGGCTCTTTTATATATTTTCTTTAATGTTTTTTTTGATTGTTAAGAATAATTAATATATTTAAAATTTTTTTTGGGGTATAATAGCTCTGTAAACAAAAAGGAAGTGATTAGTTAAACGCATTAAGATAGAATGCGAGAAAGAGAAAGGGTAATTTATGAAACCTGAAACAAAAAGTTTCCAATTGGAAATAGGCGGTAAAACTGTTACCGTAGAAACAGGGAAGTATGCTCAATCAACTAATGGCTCTGTAACTGTTAGATGCGGTGATACAATGTTATTTGTACATTGTGTTGTATCAAAAGAACCAAGAGTTGGTATAGATTTCTTCCCATTATTAATTGACTATGAAGAAAGAATGTCTGCGATAGGCAGAATCCCTGGCGGATACAACAGATCTGAAGGGAAAGCAAGTGACAAAGCTATTTTGGTTTCTCGTTTAATCGACAGACCAATAAGACCGCTTTTCCCTAAAGGATATAGAAACGATATTCAAATCGTTGCTCAGTTATTCAGCTACGATCAAGAAAATCAACCTGATACATTGGCAATGCTGGGCGCTTCATGTGCTTTGATGCTATCCGGTGCTCCTTTTGAAGGGCCTATTGGTGCTGTAAGAGTATCACGTGATGCTGACGGCAACTTCATCGCTAATCCAACTCACAAACAAGCTCACGAATCTGATTTAGATATCGTTGTGGCAGGTACTCATGATAGTGTAATTATGGTTGAAGCAGGATGTAAATTCGTTACAGAAGATGATATTATGAACGCTGTTGAATTTGCACAAGGTGAAATAAGAAAACAATGTGATGCTCAAGTCGAATTTGCAAAACTTTGCGGAGTTGTAAAAGAAGAATTTACAAATCCTTATGATACTTCAAGAATAGCTCAAATTATCGAAGAAACTGCTCACGATATGATTTTTGATGCTTATCACAATTTCGACAGAGAATACAGACAAAATAAATTGGAAGAAGCTAAAAAGCTTGTAAAAGAAAAAATCGATGCTCTTCCTGAAGATGATTATATTAAACAAATCATTGAAGAAACAGGTATTGACTTTGTTGCAGAAGAATTTAAAGCTGCAGAAAAACATATTATGCGTGCAATGATTCTTGATGAAGGCGTAAGAGCTGATGGTAGAAAACCAACCGAAGTTCGTCCTATTTGGTGCGAAGTTGGTGTTATCCCAAGAGCTCACGGCAGTGCGGTATTTACAAGAGGTCAAACTCAAATTCTTTCGGTTGCAACGTTAGCAGGCCCTGCTATGAAGCAGGAACTTGACGGAGTTGACCCTCAAACTGAAAAAACATATATGCACAAATACATCTTCCCTGGATTCTCAGTTGGTGAAGTAAAACCTCTAAGAGGACCTGGAAGACGTGAAGTCGGACACGGAAACTTGGCAGAACGTGCTAATATTCCTGCATTACCAAGTCAAGAAGAATTCGGTTATACAATCAGAGTAACATCAGATGTATTAGAATCAAACGGCTCTACTTCTATGGGTTCAACATGCGGTTCTTCAATGGCATTGATGAACGCAGGTGTTCCTGTAAAATGTATGATTGGTGGTGTAGCAATGGGTATGATTAAAGAAGACGGTTATGAACCTGTTGTATTAACTGATATTCAGGGTATTGAAGATTTCTTAGGTGATATGGACTTTAAAGTAACAGGTAATGACGACGGTATCACCGCACTTCAAATGGATATGAAAGCAAAGGGTATTCCGAATGAAACATTGCGCAGAGCATTATTCCAAGCAAAAGAAGGAAGATTACATATCTTAGGTAAAATGAGAGAAGTAATCACTGAACCGGCTAAGGAATTATCTCCGTTCGCACCAAGCATAACAACAATGACTATTCCGGTTGAAGATATCGGAGCAGTAATCGGGCCTGGCGGAAAACAAATCAGAGAAATTATAGATGCTTCTGGTGCAGAAATTGATATTCAAGATAACGGCATTGTTACAATTACTTCTAATGACCAAGAAGGTGCAAAAATTGCAATGAAGATGATTAATGACATTACATTTAAGCCTGAAGTCGGTATGGTTATAAGAGGGAAAGTTGTAAGAATTATTCCTATCGGTGCTTTCGTTGAATTAGGCGGAGGCAAAGATGGCATGATTCATATTTCCCAAGTATGTAATGAAAGAATTGATACAATTGAACCTCATTTAACTATCGGTCAAGAAGTTATTGTTAAAGTTGTAAAAATAGATGAAAAAGGTCGTGTAAACTTGACTTTAAAAGGGGTAACCGAAGAAGATAAAGCTAAATGTATAAATTAGTTTATAAAATATTAAAAAGCCGTCTGCTTGCTAGCAGACGGCTTTTTATTGACAATTTTGCAAAAACATAATAGCATATTCTGTGGAATTAAAAAATGAGGAGTTAAGTGTATGAAAAAATTTTTAACGTTGTTGTGCGCAGGAATAATAATTTCAGCTTGCAGTTGTGTGTTTGCAGAAGAAATTGAAGTTGTAGTCACACCGGAACCGACAAAAGCAGAAAAAATTCTTGAAACTGTTTCAACAAAAACAGAAGCAGGTGCAAAATCTGCTGCATCTCATGTAAAATGCGGTTCAAAGAAAGCGGCTGTATTTATGAAAGATAAATCTATTAAGGCTGCCGATAAAACAGGAAAAGCATTGAAAAAAGGTGGGAAAAAGGCTAAAGATGCCACAGTTAAGGGCGCTAAAAAAGCTACAAACTTTACAGCACGCGGTGTGAGAAAGTCTGCTCAAAAATTAGAAAAAGGTGCTGAAAAAGTTATTGAAAAAACTGATAAAAAGCCGGAATGTAATTGTGAAAAAGTAGAAGTTGTTCCTGCTGAAGTTGAAGTCTCTCAACCTCAACAAAGTGAAGAATAAATGATTTTATATAGCAAAAAGCCTCTTTAATTGTATTAAAGAGGCTTTTTTTTTGAATAAAAGTTTATTGCATCAAATGTTGATTTCTGAGTAAAAATAAATGACTAATGTTGTTATTTGAAATATATTTAACCAGTTCACCGGGTTTATTAGAATTGTATTCGCATATTACATGTATAATTTGTTCCATTCTCATATCATCTGATAGTTTTTTGTCTATTATGGAACGAGCGGCTCCGCCGTAGTTATTCTGAATGAATTGTGATAGCTCTGAACGGAAATTCTTGCAGTTGTCATCTTTTACTTGAACCATCAATGATAGTGCTCCCAATAAAATAGAGATTTTTATATCATCTTTTTGTTTAGGGCTATATTGCTTAAGAGTGCTCATCAATTCTGTAACAATTTTGTTTGTTTCGGAATTTGAAAGAGGTTTTCTGTATTCATTGTATTTTTCGTTTATGTTATTTTTGTCTATTATGCCTTTAAGTTCTTTTTCTTTTATTACATCGTCTATATTTCCAAAGAGAACACCTATTCTTGTATCATAGTATAATTCCTGTACAGTATTTATGTCGTGTGTTTTGCTGAAATATTCGTGCATTAATGCTGTAATAGCGGCATTTGTTTCTTTTGAAAATTTGTTTTGAAATTCCTTGTCTTTTTTTGAAATAGTTATTGCTGTTTCTTCAGGCGTGAATATATGTTCGTCAGGTATTGGGACTTCTATTTTGGTATAATGTTTTATCAATGATAGTATGTATTTCACATCAAGATTATCATATGTGTATTTTGAGTATTTTTGTATCCAGGCTTCAGGTACCATATCCCCAAATCTTACTTTTGCAATGTCTTTGTACACATCCTTAGGATCAAATATTAGATTATATTCATTCCCATCGATTTCAAATTTGTATAAGCTGGCATTATATTTTTTTAATAAATCATCTAATTTATTCCCCAGTTCTTCATATGTTGTGATGTGTTTTTCTGAGTTTATTTCAGCAGGATTTTCTTCTGCTTTTACTTCATCAAGTTCTGCAAATAGATCTTCATAATACTTTTGTTTTTCTTCATGTTCTTTTTGGGCAATTTCTCTGTTTGATTTGATAGAATTTGCATAATCAAGTAATTCTTTGAAGTATTCATTTTCACCATCTGCGCCATATAATTCAAAAAATAATTTAATTGTGTCACTCATGATAATAGATTGTAATTCTTTCATATCTGGGTGTTCTTTCCAGTATTCTTGCATTTTTTTCTTTTGAGATTTTGTTGTTGCTTCATAATTATTGAAGAAATCTCTCATTTCGTCTGATGCGTGAATTCTGTCTAATGTAATACTCATTATTGGGCCGAGATATTTGCATACAAAATTGATTTCTTTTTCTTCATTTTTATTTCGGTGTTTTCTTTTTATTTGTTTTTCTGATTCAGTAATATTTCCGCCTGAATTAAATATAGTTTCTGTAATTCTTTGAATTTCGTGGTCCGGAAGATTGTGGGTTGGTTTTTCAGGGTATATTTTCCCCCTTTTTTCAAGAGCATCGTAAATTGATCTTTCTCTTTGTTCGTTTCCATTTATTCTGGATTTAATATTTTTTCGGGGTTTGTGTGTGAAAGGAAATTCTTCTCTTGTTGCAGTGAGTGATTTCCAAAAGCCATTATTAGGATAGCCGATTCCGAAATTTTTGATTGTTGTATAGTCAATGTCGGCGATATCTTTATAGTATTCAGAAATATCTTTTTTGAAATCAGGTACGATTTCTTTCATACTTTTGCATTCTACATAAATTTTCTTTAATAAATACATCCCTAAATCATCCGAACCATCTTTAAAAAGCGGATGTTTATCATCTTTTAGGAGCATAATATCTCCCAAAGCTCCTGATCTGAAACTTTCATAATTTACGTCGTGTAAATTTTGAAATAAGGGTTCTTCGGGGTACATTTTTTTCACTTGTTCTAAAGATTTGGCTTCTTTTATATCTCCGTATACAATACTCATCATTTGTGCCGGAGGAATATTTTGTCTATCTTCATAATCTTCATTTAAGTAATTCTTCATTGTAATAGGCATACCTTTTTGGTTGAATGGCTGAGCATAGAAGTTCGCCGGAGTTCTGAAAAGTCTTGCTCCAAAATTAATATTATAATCCATATAGGCGTGCGGTTTATATTCTTTGATTTGTTCTTGTTGTATCCCTACTGTGCCTGTTGTTTCTGTTTCTTTTCGGGGATTATGGGGGTAACTGTTATACTTAATAAAATCGATTTTGTTAATATTCATTCAAATTCTCCTATTATTTTCAATATTTATCAATGGGCATAAAAAAATAATTTGCTGTAAAAAATGATAAATTTTACAAATGTTTATGATAATATGTCTATGTAAATACAAAAATTGGGGATAAGAAGTATGAGTGAAGTTATAACTATTGGCAGTGCTACTATGGATGTATTTGTTGAATGCGATGATGCCGGAGTAATGTCTGTTAGGTTAAAAGATAAAAGTGCGGATTATATGAGTTATCCGTATGGCGCAAAGATGGAAATTACAAGCTTCGCAACTCAAGTTGGCGGAGGCGGAGTTAACACTGCGGTTAATTTTGATAATTTAGGATATGATACTTGTGCAATTTTCAAGGTTGGAGATGATATTTATTCTCAAGGATTATTTGATTTTTTCAAAACAAAAGGTGTAAAATTAAATTCTGTAATTCAAGATAAAAGCGATTCTACCGGTTTTTCAATTATTCTTGTAAGTTTTGAAGGCGATAGAACAGTTTTGGCACACCGAGGAGCAAATGCTCATATAAAGAAATCTGAAATTGATTTTGACGCTATTAAAAATGCAAAACTATTATATATAGCTCCTTTGAATGGAGAAAGTAACCGCGTTTTGGATGATATTGTAAAATTTGCGAGAGAAAATGATACAAGAGTATGTTTTAATGCAGGAACTACCGGTATTAAAAAAGGTTTTAATTATTTGAAAAAGATACTTGAACTTGCTGATGTTGTTGTAATGAATAAAGAAGAAGCATCTATGGCTACAAAAATTAATCTGCGTCCAGATACAAAGGATGTGAAGTATTCAAGTGAGTTGATTCATCCGGACTTAAAGGAAATGTTTAAGAAATTAAAAGTTTCTGACTATCAGGTAATTGTTATCACTGACGGAAAGCACGGTGCTTATGCTTATGATGGTAAAAAGTATTATTATTGCCCTGTTTTCTCAGGTCATGTGGCTTCCACTCTTGGCGCTGGTGATGCTTTTGCTTCTACTTTCTGTGCAGGGCTTGATAAATTTGACTTAGATATTTCTAAAGCATTAGTCGCCGCATCAATAAATTCATCCGGCGTAGTTTCGGTCTTTGGAGCAACTCAAGGGTTATTGACGTTTGATGAAATTCAAGCTCGCATGGTGCAAAATCCTGATTTTAAAGTGCAAACCATTGATGCATAAAAAAAATGAACTTTTCAAATTCTGTTTCGTTTTTATAGTGTAGATAAAATAAGGAGACTATGTTATGAGCGATGAACAAAAAAAAGTAGAAGATTGTAAAAAATGTGAATGCTGCAAATTGGTTTGTAAATTTTTCTTTTTATCCGGTGCGGTATTTTTTGGTACATTGATGGCTTTATTATTTGCCCATGCACTTTTGAAACCAAATTGTCCGCCATGTCACGGCAAAATGATGGGACCGCATCGTCCTGGTATTGAAAGACAGATGCCACCTCAGATGATAGAGCATAGAGGGCAAATGCCTAATTTCAAAATGCATCCCGGTCAAATGAGAATGCATAAAAGACCTGATGTTCAAGGGCAAATCCCTCAAGAAGGAAGACTAATAAAATAAGGTGTCATGCAAGACAAATAAAAAAAGACCCTGCATTTAGAATGCAAGGTCTTTTTTTTATCGTATATTATGCTTTTTTTAGTATTGTATATGCTATTGCGATAATCAGTGAAGCTAAAAAACAGCTGCCAATATTATCAAAATGGTATTGAGGAATAAAATATGACACAGCATATAAAATTCCAAAGTTTATTACCAAATTAAACAACCCGAAAGTCATAAAATTAACAGGTAGTGCAATTAACTTTAGCAGTGGCTTAATAAATATATTAATCAAAGTCAACACTGCAGCAATTAGCATTGCATATTGAAAGTTTTCAACTGTAATCCCCGGCAAATAGCATGTGCCCATTATAACGCCGGCAAAAATTAACCATTTAATAATAAGTTTAATCATTTATTACTGCCTGTTTGTGTTCATAATCATTTCAGAGTTAGATTGAATTCCCTGAATTTTGATATTACCGTTAGCATCTCTTGTGAATTGCATTTGTACCGGATGTACAGGGTGCAAATATGTTCCTCCGTAGTTAGGAGCATAATTAGGATTGTAATTAGATTGTCTGATAGTATTTTCGCTATTATCTTTAGCTTCTCTTTTCTTTTTGTAATTCTCAGAATCATTTACAAAATCCAATGTTTCTTCTCTTTCCATTTGAGATTGCATCATGGGCAAAAAGCTGCTATTACCTACGTTTGGTGCTGTGTACATAGGTGCTGCATCTGCACTCAAAGTAAGCGCTGCTACACCAAAAATAATTCCCATTCCTAATAAAATCTTTTTCATAGTAACTCCTTATTTTTTGATAAGATATTCTACCACATAAATGCAAAAAAAATCAAATTATATACATTGTGCTAAGTTTATTTTTCTAAACTTTAATTATTTTTACCAATGTAAAAGATTTAAACAAAACATATTATGTATATATAAATCCTCAACTCTTCTGATTGCTCAGCTGCCCTTGCAAAATTTTAGCGAGGGCTTTTCTTTTCTTAACATTATGACATGTATTTTAATATAGTGTATAATTCAATTTGAGTATACGTAAATAATGAAAGGTATAATATGAGAGAACTGGTTGTAGAAGGTCAAGAGGTTTTAATTATTCCTCAAAATTTTAAAAATGCAAATAAAGGAGTTGTAAAATCTGTTAGTGCAGGAGAATTTGAATTAGAACTAAAATATTCTCCTGAAAATTTATTAAAAAATACATATTGTGATTTTTATACTCAAACTCCTCATGGGAAGTTGTTTTTTGAATCTTATGCAAAAGAAATTAATGGCAATACTATTGTTGTTGTGAGTCCGGCAAAACACAAATTTCTGCAAAGACGTCAATATACTCGTATAAAATATGCACATGATTTTGATGTTAATTCAAATGGCAGCACGTATAAGATTTCAACAATTGATATTTCTGCCGGTGGTTTAAAATTCCATACGAATGATAAAATTGATATAGAGGGAGCTTATAATATAAGTATTCCTATTTGGGAAGAAAAGAGTGTATCTTGTATTTTCCGCCCAATAAGAATAGAAAAAGCTTCACAAGGCGGTTATACCGTTTCGGGGCAATTTGATTATAATTCAAGCTATGACAAAATGATATTAACTCAATTTTGTGCAAAAAGAAGTGTGGAAATTAAGAATAAATAGGCAGTATTTATGAGTTTGGTAAAACTTTTATCTCAAAAGACAAAAATGACATTATTTACGACCCCATCGCATGGGCAGAATAATGTAATATATTCCCCATTAGAGGGAATGTATAAGATTGATATCTCTGAGATGGATTGCTATAACCCTCAGGAAGAATTAAACCAAGCTCAGCTATGGGCAAGAACTATTTATAAAACGTATTCTACAACTTTCCTAACTAATGGTTCTACAAGCGGAATAATAGCTGCAGTATTATCATGTACTCCAGTTGGGGGCAAGGTTTTAATTGCTTCAAATGCTCATCCTTGCCATTTCAATGCGGTAAGGCTTGCAGGAGCTAGAGCACTAACTTATGATTTAGAAATTGACAAAAACTGGGGTATTCCTTTGGAAACAAAGCCGGAAGTAATTGAGTCATATTTAGACCGGTACGATATTCAGACTGTAATAGTTACTTCTCCGTCTTATGAAGGAATAATTTCTGATATTGAAGAAATAAAATCTATTTGTGAAAAGCACAATGCGTTTTTGATTGTTGATGAAGCTCATGGCGCGTTGTATCCGTTTTCTGAAAAGTTGCCTTTGTCGGCTGTAAATATTGCAGATTTTACGGTTCAATCTTTGCATAAAACTGCAGGCGGCTTAAATCCAACCGCATTGTTGCACTGCAATTGTGAAATAGATGTGCGCCCTGCATTAGAAATGTTTATGACTACATCACCGTCATATCCTTTATTAGCATCTATTGAGGAAAATATTGCTTATTTAGATTCAAAGCGCGGTCGCAGAGAAATTGATTACATTATTGACCGATTAGATTATATGCGTGAAAAGTGTTGCGGCTGCGAATTTTTTGGTGATGATCCGACAAAAGTTCTTATCAGGGTGCCTGGCATGTCCGGATATGCGCTATCTCAAATTCTGTATGACAAATTCGGCATAGAAGATGAAATTACCAATGACAAATCTACTATGCTTCTTTGTGGTATCGGTACGAACAAAAATAAACTCGACAAGTTAGAACAGGCATTAAAAAGGTTATAGTTTATTAACTGTGCTCAAGAACTTCCGGTTTCATTACTTTTAGATCTACAAGTAATTTTGCGTATTTTTCGATTGCACCGTTTATTTTTAACCAACTATGGTCTGTTCCGTATGAAGATTTTAGCATTTTTGCAAATCTATTTTGGTCTTTGAATATTTCACATGCTTCTTCCATTTTAGCTGCAAGAGCAGTGCTGTTCAGGTCAAGTGCCATTTCATAGTTGTCAAATTTAGGGACAAAATCGACAAATAATGCATTTGTATTATTTCTCAAACCTGAAGTTAGTCCTCCTACTTCATTTACGATGCCTATGGAGGCGTTAAATGCGGCATTTTCTTTGTGTACAAGTCCGCATGGTTCAAACCAACTTGACATTATATTGAAGTCAGACATAATTCTGCAGCCGTTGTAGTAATTTTGTTCAAATGTTTCGGCATAAACTATTCTGTCTGCAGCTTTACTACCATATTTAGCCGCAATTTTACGTTTTACCTCAAGGAAATTTTTTATAAAATCCATATTTCCTGTACCTTGAACGTAAATTACAGGAGGATCAGTGTCTTTGGCGTGTTTACTCATGAATTTTTCAACTGCAGCTGCAAATATATCAAGACCTTTTTGGTCAACAATTCTGCCTGCGGTTGTTATAACCATTGTTTTATTTGTTACGCCCTCAAGGTTTGTCATATCAGCCATGTGTATATTCAAAGGATTTTGTCCGCCTTTTCTTGCCGTATCGACATATTCACTTAACTTTTTGAGGTAAACACTTTTGTTGTGCATATGCCAATTGTATATTTCCTGTGCTGATCTGGAATTTTTCAAAAGTTTAATCGATCCTCGCGGTAGGTTATGTCCTTTTTCAAATTCATATGCCTTTTTCTCTGTAAGAGTATGGTTAATTCTATCACAACCGTTCGTTATCGGTTGATATGCCAAATTTTCTTTTGTGACTAGTCTTGGATCAATTCCGTTATCATTAGCAATTGCTTTAATTTTATCAATTCCGAATTCATGAGCTCTTGCACGCATTCTGAAGATATTATGATTTTCTCTGCCAAATCCGCTATGAGCCGCCAATTCTTTTGCGTAACCTTCCGAAACCGGAACTAATGCATCTGAATATACCGCAGCCATAGTCTGAGGATTGATGTTGGTATTATGGAATAATCCGTTAAGTTGTTCATTTGGCAATCCTGCTCCCTTTGGCATCCAAGCATTTTTTGCAATCATAGCAGCGTGTTCGCCAAATAAAATATTCAAATATTTATCGGCATTTTCCCAAGAGCCGCCGCTATATTGAGCGTTATGTATAACTGTAATTATTGGAGTATTGTATAATTTATCTGCAAATTCCGGATCCACCCCCCCGAAGTGCTTTCTGACAGTTGTTAATAACCTTGTCATTGCGCTTATTCCGCCGGATTGCCAATCGTTGGCAAGTATTACATCTGCACCAAGTCTTTCTCTTGCTGTTTCGGAATTACTTGCAAGTTGTTCATAGAAAAATTTATTAAAATACATAAATCTTTCAGTTTCTTTGCATTGGTGTGTTACGTTGTTATAGATTGTTTTTGCATCACCATCGAAGATAGGTCCATCCATTCTGAATTTGTCATTCTTTTGTAATAATGCATCGTATTTTACAAAAGCAGAAGGCTTTCCTCCGTTAACATTCGGGTCGTATGTAATATTAAGAGCTCCTTTTGTGATTTCAAAAGGTTTTTTAGCTTTTATTGCAGCCTGAAGTTCTTGTTCTAAACTTCCCTTTAGCCAAGGTTTTAAGAGTTTCAAATCTATATCTGCAACCATATCTCGGGCAAGATAGTATTCTACTTTTTCATACTTCTTTCCGTCTGTATATATAGGAATTTCTCTTGTATCAAGTAATTCAAGTTTGGTTACGTTAGTTTTGTTGCCATTTTTACGTATATATTCAAACGTTCCGTCTTCGGCTCTTTTTATACTATAAAAAGCTTTTCCTGAAGTTTGTCCTAAATACATTGGAGTATCTACGACCATACGGACTTTCTGTTTTGAATTAGCAATGGCTATTAAATTTTTAACAAGGTCTTTCGGAACTTTGGACATACCTCCGAAGTTTGTAAAATCTTCATATTCTGAGGTAACGACCCTTACAGTAATTTCGTCTTTCGGTTTAATTTTTGAGCGATCAACAAGGTTAAAGATTCTTTTTGTTGATTCTGCTCTTAGAGAGTCTTCAATTTCTTTAGTATGTACTCCGTAGCCATATTGAACTGTTGCAAGCCTTAAATCTCTGCCATTAATGTTAACGCTGTCTGTTAAAATTTCATCTGCGTTCCCAATTCTCACAGGTGCAATAGATTTTGAATTTATTTCGTTCCTTAAATCATTTGATGCTCCTGCAATTTGGCCATCTTCCCATCTGCCGAGATCTTTAATTTGTTTATCTAGCCCTTCTTTTGTCTTTGTTAATTCGTCACTTGCTTCTTTGCTTTTTAATTCAATTCTTTGAGTAAGTTCATTTATTTCATCTTTAACTTTGCCGCTATATTCTTCAAGTTTTTTTGTTATTGCACTGATAGCTTCATCTTTTTCTTTCATTCCAAATCTTAGTTGTGCTAATTTTTGGTTAAGTTTGCCATTTTTAGCTGCCAACACTGTTGTCACACCTAAAGATGCTAGTGCAACTGCGGATGTTAAATATATTGCCTCCTTGTTTGCTTTAGGTTCTGCTTGCATCGGTACTGCTTGAGGTTGAGGTGCTATTATATTAGTACTTGTTTGGGTCTGAGCTTGTCCGTTTGTTGGTTCTATTGCTTGCTGCTGCCCTGCCTTTACTTGACTGAGCAAATTTGTACTACTTTCTCCACTAAATGAAATTTTGTTAATTTTTGCCATGACTCTTACTCCTGCAGAAATATATATGACCGTAAAAAAAAATTTTGCTATTGCGAATACAGAATATAAAGTTTTTGTAACAAACTTTTCGACTAACTTTATTCTATCACCAATAAAATCTGTATAATCAATTATTAATTTTTATGAATTTGAAGACACTGTAACTAATACTTTTTGGTTATTTCAATTAAATTTATTAATCATAAAGAGTTGAAATATTAATTAAACAGAGTTATAATAAATATATACTATAGGATATGTACTTAAAAGCTGGCACTTACCCGAGGATATAAATTTACTTCTTTAAAACTATCGTTATAAACAATAACGTAGTCATGAAAGGATGTGCGATATGAATAGCTCTCTTAATGGAAAAGGATTTAGATTTACAAAAATGCTGATACTCTTGTAGATGTGGTATCAGCGACTGATGGAGAACGTTTTTATGAAATGTTTGCGGATGAGAATGTCGAAGTTGATTTAGGTGTCATGGGAGGTGCAAATTCTTCTTTGACTATTGAAGGTAGTGGTTATAGTGTTAATGGTCAGGCTCATTCCGGAATAACTGTGCAAAATGGGCAAGTTTTAAACATTAGCGGAGTAGATGGTTCGAATTCTTCTGATGAACTTGCGGGAGCTGGTTTTTCCGGTTTTTCAAAAGATGAATCAATGACTAGATCCAGTGGTCGTGGTAATTTTGAAGGTGGAGCAGTATTGCGAGTATTACAAGGTGCCACTGTAAACTTTTCTGGAACGAATTCAATATCAAATAATGTTTATACAAGTTTGTTAACTGCGAATGCATCCTCTTCTTCAACAAATGTAACTGCTGAAGCTACAGGTGGGATAATATCTAATGCCGGCAATATATCTGATATTTCGGCTGATTTCTTAAATAATTATGTTAAAATTAGCGGAAAGAGAACCAAAGGTCGTCCAAATAGTTATTTATATGGCGGTATCATTGGTAATAAAGGAGTTATTGGTAATATAGCGGGCAACTTTGAAAATAACACAGTCGAATCTAATTCTGGGAATTATATATACATACGTGTTTATGGTGGCTTAATATCAAATGAAGCAGCTACTTCCAATTCATCGTCTTCAATTGGTAATATTTCAGGTCAAATTAAAAATAATAATATAACTCCGTCAACTGTTTATGGAGGAATACTGGCTAATAGATCTCAAAACTCTGGCTCAAGAGCAACGATAGGTAATATAGAAAGTGATATTATAGGAAATAATTCTACAGGGAATTTGATATATAATTATTCGTATCAGTACGGTTATAGCTCTATTGGTAACATTACTGGATTGATAAAAGAAAATAATACTTCAGGGTCGTTATTATATAATTATGCTGAAAAATATTCAACTTCAAATCTTGGGTATATTTCTGCTAGTATTGTAGAAAATAATGTTTCATCTAATCGAATATTGGGCGGTATACTCTCAAATGAAGTAAGAGAAGGTTCTTCAATTACAGTAAATGGACTTGGGTCTATAGTAAATAATAAAATATTAGGTCAACATGGGATAAACGGTGGTATTATACACAATATTGCAGGTACCAAAAGTGATAATAGAATTGTAATAGGTGATACTACCGGCAGTATATCCGGTAATGTTGTGCAAAATACAGGTAGGGACTCATATGGCGGGAATAGTATTGTTGGCGGCTTAATTTTTAATCGCTTACAAGAAGGAGATACTAGTAATTCAAGTATTTCTATGGGTGACATTCTGGGTGGAATTTCAGATAATACTATTATTGCTTCTGGTGGCGATTATGCGAGTATTTCCGGAGGATTGATTTATAATGATTGCCGTAGCTCAGAAGCTAATATTTATATTGGTGAAATTTCTGGTGGAATAATAAATAATAAAATTAATGCCGGAGGGCGTGTTAATGGAGGTCTCATAAATAACATTATATACTATGTAGGCAAAGAACAAGACATCACTATTAAAGGTATAACAGGTGGTGTATTGGGAAATGAAATAACAACATCATCAAATGATTTTCTAAGCATTGCGGGTGGTCTTATATATAATGGTATAAGCAGTGGCATTGATGACAACTATAATTCCGGTAATATCGGATATATTGATGGTGGTATTTCAAGTAATAAAATTACAACCCAAGGTGGTGTTTTCGGTGGGCTAATTTCTAATGGTCGCACTGACGGATTAAATACTATTGGTCATATTTCTGGAGGAATATTAAATAATGATGTGACAGCCAAAGAATATGTTTATGGGGGGTTGATATATAATAGTGAAGTAAATAGAGGTAGTGCCGTAATAGGTAATATTACAGGTGATATATCCGGGAATAAAATAATGACTGAATCGTCATCTATGAGAGGTGGATTATTGCTTAATGGTGCTAATACCGGAACAATGACGACGGTAAAGGTAACATTTACAGATTCTAATATTATAAACAATAGTATATCAATGGGGGGAACTAATTACATTGAAGGTGGCCTCATTTGCAATGATGCTATAGTAAATATTGTCGCTCAAAATCAAGATGTAAGAATTTCAAATAATACATTGAATAATGAAACTTCATTAGCTGATATCTATAACAAAGGCTCGGTAAATCTTAGTGCAAATGCAGGTAGAACTATGAAAATAGATCAGCCATTTACGGGTGAAAATGGTACCATTAATGTAAATGATGGAGAAGAAAACACTAATGGTCGTTATTATTTAAATAATGATATAAGCAATAATACTTTGAATATGTATAATAATGCAAATATCACTTTAGGTACATCATTACAAGCTAATGGTACAACAACCTATGGTACAATGAACCTAAACGGTTTAACCACAACTGCCGCAGGCGGTACAATCAATGCAATAAATAACCACGTATATGCTCATCAG
>CADCKD010000025.1 GCA_902801985.1 uncultured bacterium
ACGCCTCCAATTAGGAAGAATATTCATTCTTCCATAATTGTCGGTCTGGCACTTTGTGCCTGCCTCTGCTCGGGCTTGCCAGCACCTAATTTAGAAAAAAAGAGATTTAGAACAGATGTTCAAATCTCTTTTTTATTGTGTCAGGCTAAAGCCTGATCTACTGCTGCTTTAATACGGTCCCCATTCTTTTTCCCATAATTTTTTTTATACAATTAAAACAAATTCTATTCATATTAATACCTGTTTATATAAAGTATTTTCTTAATGTGAAATTGTTTGTATGTAAATAATTATTAAATAACACTTTAATAAGTTGTAAAAATCTTTAGAACGTAAATTTAATATGAATTTGCTATAAAAAAAAGCATATGGATATAATTAAAGATTAAGATGTTCTTTTAGTCGTTGAATATCATCTTTTAAAGTTTGAATATCTGTTTTGACAGGATCAGGGATATGATTGTGCATCAAGTTGCCGTCTTCATCTATTTCTGCTCTTTGAACAATTCTGCCCGGAATACCGACAACTGTTGAATGAGATGGTACATCTTCAATTACAACAGAGCCTGCGCCTATTCGAACATGGTCTGCAATAATTATATCACCTAATACTTTTGCTCCTGCACCGATAATAACGTGATTACCAATAGTTGGGTGACGTTTGCCAGTGTCTTTACCTGTCCCGCCTAATGTTACCTGTTGATATATTAAAACGTCATCACCTATAATCGTAGTTTCACCAATTACGACACCTTCACCGTGGTCTATGAAAAATCTTCTGCCAATATTTGCTGCCGGATGAATTTCTATACCCGTTATTATTCTTGTCAGATATGAAATCATTCTCGGAATTAGCGGGATATGCCATTTGTATAATCTGTGTGCAAGTCTGTATGCAATAAGCGCATGTAACCCGGGGTAGCATAAAATTACTTCAAATATGTTTTTTGCTGCCGGATCGTTTTCATAAATTACATTTATATCTTCACTGACTTTTGATATTCCGCGTTTTATAGTTTTAAACATTTTAGTGTACCAATTTTGCAAATTTACGTTTGCCTGCTTGCAATACTACGCTTTCTTCAAATGAAACGGTATAACCCATATCGGCAATTTTTTCGCCGTCAATTTTTACTCCGCCGCCTTGAATTAGGCGTTTTGCTTCTCCTTTACTTGCAACAAAATTTAATTCTACGAGTAAATCAAGCATTGATTTGCCGTTTTCAATTTTTACTTCTTGAATATCATCGGGTATTCCTTTGTTGGATACAACATTGATAAAATCTTCCTGAGCTTTGTCTGCTCCGTCTTTACCGTGGTATTCTTCTGTTATTGTATGTGCTAATTGCATTTTAAGATTTCTTGGGTTGATTGAACCATCTGCAATTTGGGCATCATATTTTTCCAAATCTTCTTTTGATGTGTCTGTCAGCAAACTGAAATAACGTGTAATCATATTATCAGGAATACTCATCAATTTGCCGAACATATCTTTTGCACTGTCTGTTAAAGATATACAATGTTCAGGATATGTTTTTGACATTTTTACAACACCGTCAGTGCCCTCTAATAGAGGTAAAAGTACAACCAACTGAGGATATTTTTTGCCGTATGCTGATTGAATATCGCGCCCTAAAAGGGTATTAAATCTTTGGTCTGTTCCGCCTAACTCAATATCCGCATCAATTGCAACGGAATCATAAGCCTGCATTAAAGGATAATAAAACTCAACAATAGAAATAGGTTTTCCTTCGGCATATCGTTTTGCAAAATCATCTCTTGTCATCATTTGGGCAACTGTTACTTTGCCAGCAAGTGCTAAAAGTTCTGTAAAGCTCATTTTATGAAGCCAATCTGCATTGTTTACAACTTCTGCTTGTGAAACATCAAGAACTTTTGACATTTGTTCAAAATATGTTTTTGCATTTTCTTCAACCTGTTCTTTGGTAAGTGCAGGGCGTGTTTCTGACTTACCTGATGGATCCCCGATCATTGCAGTCGCTCCCCCAACAAGAAGAACTATTTTATGTCCGAATTTTTGAAATTCTTTAAGTTTTCTCATAACAACGGTATGGCCAAGATGCAAATCAGGACGTGTAGGATCCATACCTAATTTTATTCTTAAAGGAGTGTTTGTGTCTGCGGAATGTTGCAATTTTATTGCTAATTCCTCTATTCCTCCCGGTAAAACTTCTGCATTTCTTGCTATATATGATGCTTGTTCTATAAATTCTTGTCTGATTTCTACCATTGCTATCTCCTATTTATTTATAAATTTATTATAACAAAAAGATAGCAAAAAATATTTTTACAGTGTTTTTATTTATCAGGAGAAAAATTACATGAATTCTATAAATTTTACAGGTGTTAAAAATATCGGAGCGCTAACTGCTATAGGTGCTAACCCAAATCAACAACGTTTAAGTACTAACAATTTTTTATTGGTTAATCTTACTGATGATTATAATGGTAAAGATTTGACAAATTTTAAAGATGCGGTAAGAAAATGTAATACAAAAGTGGGAAGTTTTATCAATGATAAGAATTCTAATTTTGTTCATATAACATATACGACTGTTTCTAATCCTGAAAATGAAACAGAACAATGTGTTTCAAGTTTGCGTGTTAATGGCAAAAAAGTTATTTTAAAAGATGAAAATTTGCCGTTGTTTTCCTTTATTGCAAAATTAACCGATAGAATTTCAGATATAAATGATGAAGATTTTGTGTTAAACCGTGATTTTGTATCCGGCCCTGAAGCGAGGGAATTGATAATTCCCGGGGCAGATGTGGCAGAAATTGCTAATGAACAAAGTTTGGATTTAGAAGAATTTTTAGATCACATTTACTCGCCTGCAGTTACCAGATTGAATGCTCAGGCTATAAATCAAGGTGTTCAAAAGATGATGATGGATTATTTTGCATAACATAAACAGCAAGGGCATAAAAATTACCCTTGCCGTTTGCGTTATTATTTAATTTTAAGTTTAATCTGTAATTTGAGGTAATTGTTTATGTTCAAATAGATAATCTATATCTTCCGAACTATAACCAAGCATCAAGCCTATTTTGTCTATCAAAGGGTTAAACCTGAAATATTCTGTCGCATAATCAAATTCAATCAATGCTTCTGTGTCTGTTATTTGACTGCGTATCATTTCAGGGGTTAAACCTTTTGCTTTGTATAATGCCAAGAACACTTCACGTTTTGTCAAAGATAATTTTGCAATACGTTCTTTTTCTTTTTGGGCTTGTCTTTCTTCCCATTCTTCATTTTTCAAAACGTATTCATCACCATCTAAAACATATTCCTCGTTTGTTTCTTCCCATCTGTCAACGTTGTATATAGATGGGTTTAACGGTTGTTCTACATAATATTTAATTTTATTTTCTTGAAATCCTAAAAACATTAGTTTGCCTCACTTTCTTTAATTTGTTTTCTCTCGGGCAAGTTGTTTACTTCGGGCCTTGCCCTGTTGTAAACTATTGCCCTCACATTATCGAGTTTCGTTCGTTTCTCTCACTCAACTCTACACAAATTCGCTTTCTGCACCTTGAGCATAGATAAATCTGAAATAGCTGACAGCGCCTCCCGCACTATAATCGATTTGTATTAAATCGTCTTTTTTAGCAGGAAGATATGTATATACCAGACCTGATGTTGCAGCCGGATTACCGTTTGACCAAACACCCATTTCAAATGCATCACTATCTTTTGATTTTCTATTTATTGCAATGTATTGGTTTTGACTTGTTTTTGTTTTATTTAAACAAAAATATCCGTTAGCAGGAGCAGTATAAGTCGAGCCGCTTGCCCCAAGAGTCAAGTCAATATAACTATCACTCGGCATTCCCATTCCTGATATCAATATTTTAGCAGTATCAGTTATATTGGTTAAATTCTTATTTGCAATATTTGCATTTGTGGAAATGTTGCTTAAGTCACAATCTGCTTTATTGTTTAAGTCTGCTGAAATCAAGTCTATATCTACTTGAATATCTGTTTTAGATGAATTTGCAACAACTATATAAATAAGATATTTAATTGTTTGCGGTTGAACAGTTGAGCTGTTTTCAATTGAGTTATCTCCATATTCCGCTTCAGATGTGCTGCCGGTCCATTTTCTAGAAGCATCAAATCCGATTGTTTGGCATGTTCCTTGACCTTCTGAAGGTGCTTGATTGCTGTTATTTCCTGCATTATAAAAAACTCCTGTTGCGGTCATTGATTCAATGAGTGATGTACCTCTTACGGTACCTGTAATATTCATACTTCCTCTTGTATGGGTGTGATTTGGTAGTCCGGCTTTAATAAGTTCTCCAAGTGTTTCAATATTTGCAGTACTTTCTATAATACCGTTTATTTTTGGTAAGCGTACGGAGTTATTTTCTGTGTCATAAACGAATTTACCGCATTCTCCGTACGTGTTTACGCAACTTTGCCAATCTGATTCGGTTGTGAAATAGTTGGCATCCTCGTTTTCATAATATAGTTTTCTAATATGTTTGCAAAAATCAGAATATATACCTTCCGATAAAATAATGCTTCCGTCAAGCAAATGCAATCCTGCATCTGTAAGAGGAATTGTAGAAAATACTAACTCTCCTATATTTTTGCTTAAAGATGAATTTTTAATATTATCCATGCCGTCAGAAGATATATTTGATAAATCAATATTGGCTTTTGTTGTATTTATTTCTTCAATCTGATTTATGATTGCATTGAAATTCGCATTGACTTCTTGGGGTCTTGCGACTTCTCCCGGGGCGAAAGAATAGGGTAAGCTATAAACCATAAGATTCTCCTTATATGGACAAACCTTATGAGAATTAGTAAACAGAAAACATATATATTATACCATATTTATGTGTTTTCTCAAAGTAAAAAAGCTCTGAAATATTTTTTCAGAGCTTTTTTATGTTATTTATTCTGTTATGAAACTACGTTTAATGCAGCATTTGCAACTTCTTCAGCTTTTTCCTTTTTAAACACTTTTAATAATGAGGAACATTTATTTGCTATATATTCTCCGGCTTTACCAATTCCTGTTGTTGCGTATTCAAGATATTTTTTGTATCCTGTCAATTCTGCATTCTTTTCAATTTTAAATATACTTGGGAAGTTTTTGCGTAATGCTACCAAAGCGCCTGCTATCAAAGCTGCGCCCACAACAAGTTTTAAAACTTTTTTACCATATCCGGATTTCTTTTTCGCAGGGACGTTTACTGTTGGTTCATTCGTAATTTCCGGACGTGTAAATGCTCCCGGACGGCTAAGAATGTCGTTTACATTATTTCCATTACCAAAACGCATACTTGAAACTGCAGGATTCATACTAACTAACATATAAGACCTCCTTTGCACGAAACTTCACTATTTTTATTAATAAAACACTCTTTAAAGCAATTTTGCCATGTATTACACATGTAGGTGCAACATCTTAATAAAAATTTACAAATAATTTCGAATATTTTGGAATATTTTTTTTTGAATTGCTGTCTATTAATACAAAGGGGAGAGAAGATAATGGCAAATAATGTATTAATTAAGATTGAACAAGAGAATAAAACGGAAGCTGAATTTATGTCACGCAGCTTTGTAGATAAGTCTATAAAAAATAGAGCATACATAAATGCTCTCGGTGCTGAACTTGTAATGAAATACCTTTCTGAAAACGGTATTGACGTTAGTGAGTTACATAATATGCATTCTATTTCAAAAGTTCTTGAAAGGGTTGATATTGCTGATATTTTGCTCCCTAATATTCATATTGATGCAAGAGTTGTATTTGAAGAAGACAAAATTTTTATTCCAAAAAGTCATTTTGAATTAAAAGTTCAACCTGACATATATGTTGTTGTTAAATTAAATGATAATTTTGAATCAGTAGAATTATTGGGTTATGTAGAATCGGATAAAATTGATTTTAAAAAGTCTAATGAAGATTATTATTTTATAGAAAAAGATGCTTTAGATTCTGTTGATAGTTTAGCAAATTATGTGAAAAATTTCGATAGCAACAGAGAAAAATTATTAGATGAAGAGGACATGCTAAAAGGACGTGAAATGTCTATATCAATGGCTGATCATGATATTTCTGATTCTGATTTTAAAGAATTGTTATCAATGCTATTGAGAAGTGATTCTTTGAGAAATTCTTTATTAGAATTTGATAATTTTGAATTGTTATCATATAACGCGGTTGCTTTTTTACCTGATATGGATAGTGTATCTCCTGAAGATTTGATAACAGAAGACGCAGAAACAATAAAAGATTTTGAAGAAGATTTTAAAACGTTTAGCGAAGATGATGATATGAATGAAATCTCAGAATCTATTGAAAAAGATATTGATGCTGATTCAGAAACGGAAACTCCATTTGATGAAAATATGGGAGAAGTCTTGGATGCTGAGATATCTGAAGAAAACAGTTTAGATTATGGTGAAACATCATTAGGAGATTCTTCAAATAATAACTCTGATAGTAATATTGGCGGAATTATTGCAACAGGCGCAGGTATTGCAGGCGGGGCCGCCGCACTTGCTGCCGGTGCAGCAGGGATTGCAGGTGCTGCTGAAAGCGCATCCATTTCTGCTGCTGCGAATGCTGCGTCTGCGGTTGGTTCTGTTGCGGCTGATGCTATAAAAATGGGTGGTGCTGTTACAGATGAAGCAATGGAGCTTGCTGGTATGTCCGGTACAACTGATGATATAGAGTTGTCTGAAGAAGTAGATACAGATTTAGCGGAAGATAATTTAGAACTTTCTGAAGAAGATTTGTCGTTTACCGAAACTGAAGAAGTAGATGCAAGTTTAGCAGAAGATAATTCAGAACTTTCTGAAGATGATTTGTCATTTACAGAAACTGAAGAAGTTGGTACAGATTTAGCAGAAGATAATTCAGAACTTTCTGAAGATGATTTGTCGTTTACCGAAACTGAAGAAGTTGGTACAGATTTAGCAGAAGATAATTCAGAACTTTCTGAAGATGATTTGTCGTTTACCGAAACTGAAGAAGTTGGTTCAGATTTAGCAGAAGATAATTCAGAACTTGCTGAAGATGTTTCCTTATTTGAAGAAGAATCTGAAACGAGTGTAGTTAGTGATTCTATTGATTCAGAAGCAGGAGAGTCAGATCTTAATACGGAAGATATTGAAATATCAGAAGAAGTTTTTGATGGGGATGATACTATCGCCGGTATAAGTGATGATTTTGGCAACACTGTTGAAGGTGAAGCTCTTCCTGAAGATAGCGATATTATAGATTCCGATTCGGAAAAAATAGAAATTTCTGATGAGAATTCTGATGTCATTGAATTGGCAGAATTAGACCAAGGAGATGAAGAAAGTATGCCAGATGATATATTTTCTCAATTTGTGCAAGAGTCAGATGAACAGGGTGTTACTGGTGTTGCGGCAGATGATTATCAAGAAAACGTAACAAGTTTTGCCGATTTGGAAGCTGCGAGTCAATTTTCTGTTTCTACTCCGGATGGTGCAGAAGATACAGCACTTCCTATGGAAGAACTCAAAGCCACATCAAACTCTACTGTTATAAGTGATAAGAATTTTTCGGTTGGTGAAATTCCAATAGACATAAATGCTTCTCAAATACAAGAACCTATTCAAGAAGAATTAGAAGGTATTTATAATCCTGAATACTCTGATAATAATGATTCTGTATTAAATAATAATGTAAGAATTGTAAAAAATAATCCGAATAGTAGTAATTCAATTATGAAAATCTTAGGCGGCTTAGTTGCGCTTGTTGTGATTGGAGCTATTGGGTTTGCAGCATTCAAATTTATGAAGCCTGCAAACCAGCCTGAGCCGATTGTTGACAATTATGTCCCTGAAGAAATTCAAAAAAGTGAACCGGAAGATCCGAATACATTACAAGTTGATCAAAATAAAATTGTCGAAATGAATAAAAAATCTGCGGCTGCATCAAATTCTGCTGTGGCACCTGCTGCTGTTCGTCAATCAAGACCGATATCTGCAACATCATACATCAATGTTTCAAAAATAAGTTGGGAAGTTCCGGATTATGTATCATACAGTCCTGCATTCAGACAGTATTTCCAATCTGCAGGCAGAAGTCTGAAACTTGCATTGACGAGCGACTTATTGTTATCTACTGAATATGCTTATTCTAATCAAGTTAAAGTAAGCGTTTCTTTTGATAGAAGCGGAGCATTTAAAGAGTCAAGAATTGTGCAATCAAGCGGCTCTTCACAAGTTGATAGAATAGTGTTACAAACTGTTAACCAAACATTAAGTGTCTTGAAATCGCCTGCCAGCTTGCGTGATGACGAAAATACTACTGTGATACTTAAAATTTATTTCTAAATATGCTATAATTTTATCTAAGTAGAGGGATTAGTTTGTGACCTTAACACAAGATAAAATTGATTTAATAAGTCGTATTATAAAAAGTGATAGAAAATATTCAAGCAATGAAGATTTGTATGATGACTTTTTTAATGAAACTTGTCGTCGTTCAAATACTATAATCAATGCGATAGATAATGAAAATACCTTGGAGTCATATGTTCGCAGGGTTGCATCGACAGCTATTATCAATGTTTTAAAAGATAACGGTCGTTTGCGCCGCTCAAAGAACGGATATACTTCTACTAAGGAAGTTGTTTTTGAACCGTCTAAAACTGGCGAAGTTATTGATTATTCAGGTTATAAGGTTAATTATGAAGGAATAAAACTTCCTCCTACTCCTGAAGAAATTGCAATTCAAAAAGAAGTTTTGGAATTTGTTGCACAAACTGTTAAAAAAATTGATGCTGAAGATTCTGATAAAAACTATTTAAACATTTATTCTATGCGTTATGATAAAGGTATGACTCAAAAAGAAATTTCTGAAGAATTAGGAATCTCTCAATCTGAAATTTCTAAGAGATTATATTGTTTGTTAGATAAAGTAAAGAATGTACTTAATTAATTTTGTAATATGAAATGTCCAGTATGTAAAAAAAATATTTCGCAATCAGCACTAAAGTGCCCATATTGCAAAACAAGAACCGGACTATTGTGCAGCCACTGTAATACCATAAATCCGGTCGGTAATTTAGTATGTTCAAATTGCGGTCAAGAATTATTAAAAGTTTGTCCTAAATGCGGAAGTGTTAATTTCCCGGGAGCTATTAAATGCAGAAAGTGCAGCTCTCCTTTGTCCGGCACAAAAAAGAAAAATGAAACAAAAAATGTGAACACCGAAGCTTTGAAATATAACCCAAAGTCTTATGGTATGATAGAAGCCGTGGATATTCTTCTTGAAGGGTTGAATTCTAAGGATAAAAAGATATTTTCTATAAATGGCGAAAAAGGAATTGGTAAAACTACCGTTTTAAAAACAATAATAAACAGAAAAGCTGAAGATAATTTCAAATGGTGTATCGGCAAATGTACCCAACTGACGCAATTATCTCCGGGTGGTGTTGTGCAGGATATGCTTATTAATTTATTTAATTTGCCTAATTTCTGTATAGATAGTGATGAATTTAAGCATGATGCAATAGAATTTTTCTCTAAAGAGTTTAAGTTTTTAAATGCTAGTGAGATTTCAGATTTGTTGAATTTTGTTTATAATTCTCAAACTGCAAATTATGAGGATATTATAAATAACAAACGCAGGACTTATTCATTTTTAGGTAAAATTTTTGATGCGATGGCGGCAACAGGAAAATTTATTTTTGTTGTTGATAATTTTGATTTTATTGATGGTTTTTCATTAGAGTTTTTTAATCATTTTATGTCTAAAAAACAAAATTGGAAAAATCTTAAATTTATAGCAATATATTGCGAACCAACTCCAGTGCATAGATTTTTTACATTTGATAAGTATTCCCCTGAGGCATATTTAGATGTAAGGATTGCTCCTATGTCTGAAGATGAACTTGGTAAAAATGTTTGCCATAGAGAAGAAATAGAGCAGTATGTTACAAAGCGGGAGCGTGAAGTTATTTATTCAAGAAGTAAAGGAAATTTAGCTTTTGTTGAACAAGCATTGAGCTATGCTTTTGATTGCCAAATTTCTGATAGCGCATTTATATTGCCAAATGATTTTTCCGAACTTATAAAATTGCGTTTGGAAATTTTGAAAAAAGCAAATAATGATGCGTATAAGATGCTATCCGGTGCCGCTGTTATCGGTGATAGATGGAATATTCATCTGCTAAAAGATATTTTTGGGTATGATAATAAAGATTTTTCCGAAATTATAAATTACCTTGTTCAATCAAATTTTATTCGTCAAAAAGATGAATTATATTATGAATTTAATAATTTGTTGCTATGGGAAAATATTTTAAAGAATATAACAAGAAATTCTGAATTTGATGATATAAATGTGAAAATAGGCAAGGCGCTTGGAACTTCTACTTTAAATACAAATCCTATTATGGCTATGATTGCACATAATTTAAAAGAAAATCGTGTTGCTTTTGATATTTGGACAAAGACTGCCCGACTTGCAGCTTATGTCGGGGATATAAATCTTTATGTTATTTCCCAAAGACAGTGTTTGGCTATATTAAATGAATTTAATGAAAATGAAACCGTAGATATACGATACAGTATAAGTGAAAAACTGGGTAAAATTCTTTCCGGTTATGATCCTGAGGAAGCAATGGAGTTTTTGCCTGATGCTATTTCTAATGCAAGGGAAACAAAAAATAAAGTTAAAGAAATCGAGTTGTTGTCATATTTAGCTTATTGCTGCCGCAAGACGGGTAATTATTTCGGGAATGTAGAATGCGTAGATAGCGTTGTAAAAGAGCTTGGGGATAAACCAAGTTTGGAAAAAGCTATGGTTTTGAGTGCAAAATTGGAATCTTTGCTCAATATAGGTAATTGCGGGGAAGTGATTAATCTTGTAGATAATGATATTTTGCCAATATTAAATGAAAATATTATTAAACCTCGTTTGAGTAAAATGTTCCCGACAAATATTGTTTTTGACACTTGGGTAAGAGCTCAACTTGTTTTGGCATCTGCACTTGCGCTTGAAGGAAATAAAAGAGTTTTTGAAGTCTTAAAATCTCTTGTAAAAACGATTAATAAAAACAAAATTAATGATAAATTGTTGCATCAAAAACTTAAATTGGTGCAAGCTTATGCAAGTACGATGGAGGGTGATTTTGTCAAATCTTTCAGAGTTCTAAGTGAAATTAATGATGCTGAAATTGAAGATGAAGAAATATCTTCACGCAAGAATTTAATTTATTTGATAAACAGATTTATGCTGAAAGATTACGAAGGTATTCAGGAAGAATTATTCGAAGCAGTTACTTTTGCGAATAATATTGGGGACAGTTTTACCAAGAATATATTAAAAGTACTGCTGGGTAAGGTATTTAGAGATAACAAACAAGCCCAGCATGCACTTGAAATATACAATGAACAAGTTACTTATTTCGCAAAAGAGAAAATGGCATTAGGTGCGCTTCTTTCCTGGTATTTGATTGCGGATGCAACTATAATTACCGAAAATTCACGAAGTGCCATTGATGTTGCAACTCAAGCTCTTGAAATTGCTAAAAATCCAAATATAAATAATAAATTTTTCATAATCAAATTGCAAATGGTTCTTGCTGTCGCAAATATCAATTTATGTGATTTTGAAACTGCTAAGATGCATATAGAATCAGCATTATCCATAGCTAAAAAACAGGGTCTGAATGATTTGCTTTCAAAAATTTATTTACTATATGGAAAATACTATCAAGATATTGGTTCTGTTGAATCACCAAACAGGCTTGAATATTTGCGCGGGGCTGCAGTTATGTATGAGAAAGCTCTTGAAGTTGTTATTTCCAAAACTCAAAGCCCGTATGTAAAAAATGCTGTTGAGTACCAAAAAGATTTGTTGAACAAATATTGTACGGAAAATAATTATAAATTATAACATTTTTATTAAATCTTGTTCGACTTCATTAAAAACACTTATCCAGTCACCATTTTGTGGCTGCCGGTATACTTTTACGCTATCATACCAGTCGCATTTTGAAAGATCTTTGTGCCAGCGCCAATTATATACGTGAGGTAATAGTACCCAGCAAGGTTTGCACATTGCACCTGCAAGATGAGCCAAGGAAGTATCATTACAGATTACTAAATCAAGATTTTCAATAGCAGCTGCAGTATCAGAAAAATCTTTAAATGTATGTGCAATATCTATAACATCATATTTATCTCTGATTTTTTCAAATTCTTCTGAGCCTTCAAACGTTTGGCAGGAGTAGAATTGAGTATTTGGGATTTCGAAAAGTTTGAAAAAGTCTTCCACTTTTAATACTCTTTCTTTCTCGTAGAAGGTGTTCCCCTGCCATTTTATACCTATTTTAAATTTATTGTTATTAAAGAATTTTTCTTTGTATTCTTTTACTTTTTGCGGGTTAGATTTTAAATATCCGTCGTCGTGGTGGACGAACATATTTTCCTCAGTTTTACCCAAAACGTATGGAACACTTAAAAACGGAAGGTGATAGTCAAAATACATATTCTCTTCATAATCAAACATTTCCATAATTTCTGCCCCGTATGAGTTTTCTCTAAATAGCGGGACAAGTTCTTTTTGAGGTTTGAAAATTACTTTTTTGCATTTTGCTGTAAGTTCGCTCATAAAGCGGTAGAGCATAATTACATCACCAAAGCCGGCCTCATAGTATGTATATAGAATTTTATCAGATAAATCTTCTCCTCTCCATATTGGTTTTTCTTTCATAAGATTTGGGTATGTTTTTTCTTGAGATACTATTGCACTTTGGCGGCATAGCCTTTCTTCAAAACATCTGAGCCCGTCTTTGTAGTTTTTAACCTGCATATATGCAAGAGAGAGAAAATATTTTGTTTCCCAATCTTCCGGATCAAGTTCCAATGCTTTTTCATAGCATTTAACCGCTCCGTCGGGGTCATTAGCATTGAAGTATAAATATGCCAAATTGAAATATGATTCGTGGCTTTGCGGATTTACTTCAATAGCTTTATAATAAGCATCTTTTGCTTTGTTCCAGTCGGAATTATTTTTATATGCCATTGCAAGATTAAACCAATTTTCGTAGTTTTGCGGCGAAGTTTTAGTTAAAATTTCGTATATTTCAATAGCTTGTTTAAATTTCTTAGCTCTCAGGTATAATTTCCCGAGGTTTTCTAAATAATATGTTTTTGCTTCAATTTGGAGGGCATTTTTTATACAGTCTTCCGCTTGCGAATATCTTTCTGCTTGCATATACAAAACCCCGAGCAAATCCCAGACTTCATGATTTTTAGGGTCAGTTGACAGAATTTCTTTATATAAATCTCTTGCTTGAGTCAATTTCCCGTTCTGATGCAAAGAAAATGCTTGTTGAAATTGTTCGGATGTTTGCATAAATTCTCCTTATATATTTCCTAAAAGGGCATTTATATTAAATAAATTATATTGAAAAATAAGTCCGAATAATGTACCGACAATAACAAGAGTTGCAAGTATTATAAAAGTATCTTTTTTATCGCCGTTACGTTTTAATAATACCAGAATCCCAAGTCCTCCTGATGTGCACAAACCTGCCAGTAATGAACCAAAACTTATGGTATTTTTCACAAATAACATTGTAAGCATTACGGATATTGCGCAGTTCGGTATCAAACCTACAAGAGAAACTAAAAATGGCTGCAGAGGCGAATTCATAAGGCAATATTTTGCCATAATTTCTTCTGAACCTGTTCTAGATAGGACAAATGCAAGTACAACTGATATTATAAATATAAATAAGAAAATATTTAAAGTATGTTTCAGAGGGTGAATCCAAAAATCTCTTTTGCGTGCATCTTTTACAATATGGTGATGACAGCATCCGTCTGGGATTTCTTCTTTTTGTGCCGCAAGTACAGGTTCTTTTGCCGTATATGTTACGAGTAAATCAACAATATACCCTATGATTATTGCAATTATAATTTTTATAAGGATTATTGGCAGTACAATATGCGCTTTTTGCGGATATGTAATAAGTACGGGAATAGCTTCATCAGATGTTGCTAAATATACCGCAATAAGTGTACCTCTTGTTAAGAGCCTTCTTGTGTAAACGGTACTTGCAATTACAGAAAAACCGCATTGTGGGAGTGATGCTAATAAACTTCCAAATAAAGGCCCGATTTTTTTTATCCAAAATACAAACAGATGGCGTTTTTTGGTGTAATAGCGTTCAATGATTTCTATTAAAACAAATATTATAAATAAGAATGGAATTAGACCGATACTGTCTATGAGTGCATCTTTCAAAAAATCCGGTAAAAATTCTATCGGTTCAATAATATTTTCAGGGAGATTTAAAATATATTCTCCTGCGTGCATTATAGCTTCTAGTATTCCGTGCATATTTATCTCTTCCTATTTACAAATAAACTATCCTACTTCATATAGTAAAACACAAACAAGCCTGTTGCAACTGCGAAAACAAACAGTAACAATGTTATTGTGGAAACGTCATTTTTCTTTCTTGTATTTTGTTTACTCAAAGTTGCCAATCCTAAACCTGTAACAGATACTAAACCGGCTACAAGTGCAGGAAAACTTATGATTCCGTTTACATAAGCAAGTGCAATTACAACAGACATTGCACAGTTAGACATTAAACCAAATAAAGCAAGTGCAACAACTTGAATAGGGTTGTCAATCAAAAGCATTTGTGCAACTGCCTCTGAAGACCCATAATTACCTATTATTCCGTAGATAAAACATAGTGTTATAAAAGAAAATACAAGTATATTAATCATGTGTGTAAAAGGATGCCAATACCAAAATGCCGGGTATTCAATAGTCATCATCATGTGGTGGCAGCATCCGGGAACATTTATATCATCATTAATTGAGTTTTGTATTTCCACTTTTTTATTGCCTATATGGATAAGAAAATCAGCAACATCCACTACTATAGCTGCAATTATTGCTACAACAGCCTTTATGGCAAGGAGCGGTAATATTATGTTTATTTTTTCCAAATTCATAAATAATAGAGGAATAGCTTCATCAGAACCCATAATCAAAAAGGCCAAAAGTGTTCCTTTTGAAATCATCTCTCTTGTGTAAAAAGTTGATGCGATTACCTGGTATCCGCATTCAGGAATTACTGATACTGCAACTCCAAAGAGTGCTCGAAAATTCTGAACTAATTTGATAAAAATGTGAATTCTTTTTAATATAAATCTTTCTAAAAGTTCTATTGCTAAATATAAAAAATATAACCACGGGATAAATTTAACACAATCAATCGCTGCGTGTCTTATAAATTCCGGTAAAAATGTGCAACTGTTTATAATAAACTCGGGCGCTCCTAAAATATCTTTTATTGCATTGATAAATCCTTCCATTATATCTTCTCCTTTTAAATTTATTATTCAATTTCTAATTTATCATATGTCTGTTCTAATTTCATCAAGTAATTGAATGATAAATCCGCCATGGGTTACATAGAGTCATAAAATATGTTATAATATTATAAAAAGAGGATTTTATGATTAAGAATAGATTTGGTTTTACTTTGGTTGAAACATTAATAACTCTTGGGATAATTGGTGTTATTGCCGGTTTGACACTCCCTTCTGCTATTGCCGGTAGGATGTCATCTCAAGCAAGAACTCAGTTTGATACAGCGTATGCTGTTTTGAGTCAGGCTGTTAATGATATGGCGGCAGATGATGTTACTTTGTTTGGCGGACAATTTGTTAATCAACGCGGATCTGTATATGATTTATTTAAGTCATATATGAGAGTTTCTGTTGATTGTTGCAAAGTTAAGAATGATGGGAAATTAGAATGTTCTGCTTCAAAAATATGTGCAGGTAGTACTCAAAATGGGTATGAACGGTATGACGGAGGGGGATGTAATGCTTCTAAAAGCAGTTGCAGTGCCAGTGTAAATTGGTTGATGGATGATGGTGCTTTTGTATTGTCAAATGGTATGTTAGTTGGAATTGAGAATCCTATTGACGGTACTCAATATACAATGATTTCTATTGACATAAACGGTAAAAACAAACCTCCTAACAGATGGGGCTGGGATATATTTACGTTCCAAATTATCGGAGAGAATTTACTGCCTGTAGGGGCTCCAGATACAAAATTTAAAGATACGAATCGCGAGTTTGGCGAAGCACCACTTACATGGTGTAATAGTGCCAGCACAGATGATTTTAATGGCATTACCTGTGCTTACAATGCTGTTAATGATGTAGATTACTTTAAAAAATTATACAAGGGTCACTAAAATATTTTGCCCTATATGTAATTTTGTCTTATACTTGTATTTGATATGAAAAATACAAGACAAACTAATGTAAATACTTTAAGAGATGCCTGGATTGAGATAAATGTGTCTAATCTTGAGCACAATATAAAAGAGATAAAAAAAAGTATTCCGAACAATACAAAACTTTTAGGGGTTGTAAAAGCTGATGCATACGGTCATGGATCAATAATGTTAGCCCCGACGATGTTAGCAAGCGGAATAGATATGCTTGGGGTTGCAACTATTGATGAAGGATTGGACTTGAGGCAAGCTAAAATAAAATGTCCGATACTTATTTTAGGTACCGTGCCACTGTGGGCAATTGAAAGTGCAGTCCAAAACGATTTAACTATTCCCGTATATTCTGATGAACATTTGAATGCTTGCAAACTAACATTTGAAAGAACAGGGTCGCGACCGAAAGTTCAAGTAAAACTTGATACAGGCATGAATCGTATAGGTATTCGCAGTGAAGACGCTGTTGAGTTTATAAAAAAAGTGCAAAAGTTAGACTTTTTGGAATTAAAAGGCGTATTTACGCACCTTGCAGCAGCAGAAGAACCAGATAAGACTCAAGAACAATTTAAACGCTGGGATAGTGTTATTTCTCAAATTAATACAAAAGGTCTTTTATTACATATATTGAATTCTGCAGGTTCTGTCTGTTATAAAAAAGAAAATTCAAATATGTGCAGAATAGGTATATCATTGTACGGTTTACATCCTGATTACCCGCAAGGAGTGGAATTTAAAAAGCCGGAATTACGGCAGTTGATATCTTTAAAAGCTCGTATTGTTAATATTCATACGGTAAAAAAGGGCGAAGGAGTAAGTTATTGCCACACATATCAGGCAAAATCAGATAGAATTATTGCAACGGTTCCTTTGGGGTATGCAGATGGTGTTCCAAGACTTTTGTCAAATAAAATATCAGGAAAAATCAATGGTGCCGAAGTTCCTCAAGTCGGAAATATTACAATGGATCAAATGATGTTTGATATAACAGGGGTAGATGCAAAAATTGGGGATGTAATTACTATTTTAGATGAGGAAAAATCAATTGATAATTGGGCAAAGATTTTGGGTACAATCAATTATGAACTGACATGCAGGTTAAAAGTCCGTTTACCGAGAGTTTATACAAGGGGGTAAATATTGCGGACAATCTTTTAACGACTCCATGTCATTGCGAGCGGGGGTAAATATTGTTTACAATTTTTGCGTGCTTATTCCCCTGTCATTGCGAGCGGAGCGAAGCAATCCAGCTATTTTAAATTATTTCATAATATAAATCATTCCAATTTGGATTATGTATTTCTATTAAATCAAGTTTTGCTTGTCTGTTCCCTGCTTTAAGCTGCTTTTCTCTTGCGATTGCAGAATTAATATCATTAGTTATTTCATAATAACCTAATTTATCAACATCATATTTTTGTGTAAAACCTTTAACTAATTTGTTTTTGTGCTGCCAAACTCTTTTAACTAAATCAGAAGTAACACCAACGTACAATGTTCCATTTTTTTT
>CADCKD010000026.1 GCA_902801985.1 uncultured bacterium
ATCTTCTGCCAAGGTTGCAATGATCCCTTCAACCGAAGCAGACATCGATGCAGATCATGCTCAGAAGTTTATCAACCTGGTTGATATGCTTGAAGATCTTGATGATGTTCAGCAGGTTTACCACAACGGTTCTATTTCAGATGAAGTTGCTGCAACTCTCGAGTAATAGATAGCTGTAATATTAGCTATATTAGAAGGCCGGAGGCGCTTTGTTCCCGGCCTTTTTTTTGAATTAGGATGAGCACAATCGTGTTTGAGAATTTTAATCTTCTTTTCTTTTTGTGAGATATAGTAACTTACTTATTTATATATATATAAATTTAATCAATAAAATGATATGATTATAATTATATTTGTTAATATATAAATTATAGGTAATTTTATTACATACATATAAATGGCGTATGGGTGAATTCATTACTTAAGTATAAATATTTGCAAGTAATTTATATTTACGATTAATAATTCATTTCAGGAATAAAATAAAAAATGCTAACTCTAGGTGATGATTTCGAAAGTTCTGATGTTGAAAATATAGGAAGCGGGTTGGCGGTGAAAGCTGTTAATTGGTGTGGTCATTGTAACCTTCCTTTTTATGAACAACTTTGTCCTTGTTGTGGCAGTAAAAAAGCATTTTCTGTTTCTGATATTAGACCCGTTTTCCCTGAAGAACAACTTCTTCTCGGATGCATTGATTCTCTTATTAATGAGAATGAAGATCCCCTTAGATATACTAAGCATACTGTTTGGTGTGCTGGAAACTATTATATAATTGATGGAAAAAAATCTAAGTATGATCTTAAAAGATTATCAACTCTATCTTATGAGAAAATAAAACAAATTAAAGTTCTCTATGATCAGAATGTTTCTCAAATAGACAGATCAGTTTTTAATGAAAATATTAATAATTTCGTTAAGACCAATGTAGATCGATATAATGAAATTACAGAGGAAGCTTTTCGTTATATCAGTAACTTTAGAAATGATTTTAGTCTCGATGAGATGTTTGTTTCTTTCAGTGGAGGAAAAGATTCAACTGTCGTATCTAGTTTGGTTTCTCGAGCATTGGGTACCAATAAAGTAATTCATATTTTTGGAGATACAACTCTTGAGTTTCCTACAACTATTTCATATAGCCGTCGTTTTATTAAAAATCCAGAGTCAAGGGGAATTAGGGTTGTTATAGCGAGGAACTTTGAAAAAAAATTTGATTCTCTTTGTGAGACAATAGGACCTCCTAGTCGTGTAATGCGTTGGTGTTGTACGGTATTCAAAACAGGTGCTATTCAAAGAACGATATCAAGTGTATTTAAGGATAAAAATCGAATTCTTTCATTTCAAGGAATCAGACATTCAGAGTCTGTTTCCCGTAGCAAATATAAGAGAGAGACGGAAAGTCCTAAAATCAGCAAACAAGTCGCTGTTGCACCGATTTTATATTGGAAGGATATTGATGTTTGGCTTTATATTTTGTCCTCAAAAATTGATTTTAATGATGCTTATAAAATGGGCTACACAAGAGTAGGATGTTGGTGTTGTCCAAATAATGGCAGTTGGTCTGAATTTTTGACAAAAGTTTATAACGATGAAAAGTCTAAACAATGGTATGACTATCTCATAGGTTTCGCAGTAAAAATAGGAAAACCTGATCCTGAGGAGTATATCGCTTCAGGTGGTTGGAAAGCTCGACAAGGCGGGTATGGCATAGATTATTCGAAAAATTCAATTATAGAATTCAAACCGTGCGCAACAGAGATAAATTCTTTTAACTATGTATTGTTGAAACCTATTTCTCGCGAGTTATATGAATTCTTTAAGCCTTTTGGAACACTAAATTTTGACCTTGGAAATATTCGGTTAGGTGAGGTTTTTGTATTAAATAATCGTGGCGAGATCATTATCAAGTTGAAAGGAAGAATAGGAACTACAAACTTAAAAGTTTCAATTTTAGATCCACACCTTGCCAATGCGAGAACAATGGCTGATGCTGAGAAAAAAATAAAATGTCAAATAACAAAATTTCAAATGTGTATTAACTGTAAGGCTTGCGAAGCTGTTTGCAAGTTTGATGCAATCTCAGTACGCAATAATAAATATATAATCAACGAGAATAAATGTACACACTGCTATCAATGTATTAATCATTACGTATCGGGTTGTTACATGCGTGAAGTTTTGTGTATTAAGAGAAATTAATTATGTCAGAAATTAAATACAAACTGCAAGGACATCAGAAATTTCCATTAAGAGACGGATGGATAAGCAAGGTATTACGGTTTGATTTTGACAGTAATCCTAAAATTTTCAATAATTTAACAGAAGCTACGGATCAGTTCGGTATAGGATCTGTTATGGTGAAATCAATGCGATATTGGTCAAAAACCCTGGGAATCACCAAAGAGGGCAATGGAAATGTAGGTTTGACCGATTTTGGAAGATTTCTTTTAGAAAAGGATCCTGATATTGAAAAGTTAAATACGATTTGGATCTTGCATTCACGGTTAGTTAAAAATAAAGAAGAAGCTACTACATGGAATTTGTTTTTTTCTAGATGTAATGCTCAAGGTTTAACTAGAGAACAGATTAAAGTTTTTTTGGCAAAAGAACTAAGATTGTATATTCATAAGCAGGAGTTTTCTGTTAGTAGCTTAGATAATGATGTGGATACACTTTTAAATATGTATTTACACAAAGATAATATTATTGATCCTGAAGATACAACTATATCTCCGTTTTCTTCTTTGAATTTAATATCTTGCAATAGGGGTATTTTTGAAAAAAATGTTATACCACGAAATTGTGTTAGCAAGTTTTTGTTGCTGTATGAAATATATGCAAGATTGAGATCTACAAGTTCTATTTCAATACAAAGTTTATCAAAAGGTGTTAATGGAGTTTCTTTTTTATACCAAATATCAGATCAGAGCTTGGACGAATTACTTGATGAACTTGAATCAGATTCATTTATAACAATAAATAGAACAGCAGGACTTAATGTTATCTATCTCAAGAATAAAGATTTATGTGAACATGATGTTCTACGCCTTTGTTATGATTAGGAAAAAAACTAATGAAACCAAAATTATTAACTGAATTAATCAATGTTAATCATAATTTTAAAACATCGATAAATTTATCGTTGAACATTAATGATCACGATAAGTTGGGTTCATTCATTCCTACTACTTCTTCTGTTGTATTACTTAATGAATACCTCGACTCAATAATTGATAAAAATGATTTTTCAACGTTGTTGATAGGTCCATATGGAAAAGGAAAATCTCATTTAGTACTTGTATTGCTGGCAATTATTTCATGGCGTAGAGATCTCGAGTCTAATCGACAAACAATATATGAACTTTGCGAAAAGATTAAAAGGTTATCTGAACAGACTGTCGCTCTTGCGGAAAAAATTTGGAATTATTGGAACACAAGCAAGCCTTTTTTGCCTGTTATTATTTCAAACACAGGTGGCAGTGTTGCTCATTCTTTTATGATCGGATTGAAAAATGCACTGTCTGGAGTTGGAACTGATTTTTCTGATATTGTTCCAACAACTTTTCATTCACATGCTATTGAGCGTATTAATAATTGGAAGATATCTTATCAAGATACCTATGCTCATTTTGTTGAACTCTTGCAGAAATCGAATATTACTGTAGACGAAATAATTGAAGGTTTGAAAAAGGGAAATGATTTTTCGCTTAAATTATTCCGAGATTTATATCCGGAACTTACATCAGGAAGTCAGTTTACCCCATTGATAGATTCTGATACCGTTAAAATATTTGATTCCGTTAATTATAAACTTATTCGAGATAGAAATTTTGCTGGAATTTATATCGTTTTTGATGAATTCAGTAAATTTATAGAAGCGCAAAATTCTGACACTACTGGTATGAACATGAAATTAGTGCAGGATATGTGTGAATTAGCCAATAATTCAAAAGATAATCAGCTATTTTTAACAATGATATCACATAAGACAATAAGTGAGTATCATGACTATTTATCTCAAGATGTTATCAATTCTTATATTGGTATTGAAGGTAGAATTAAAGAAAGATTTTTTGTTAGTAGTTCGCAAAATAACTTTGAACTTATTAGCAGCGCAATCGGGAAAAATAAAAAATATTTTGATGAATATATTTCTCACCATAATTACTTTCAGAAAGATTTTGCAGAAAAATATTTGGAGTTGCCTTGCTTTACAAAATCATTCAGCAATGATGTGGACTCCTTAAGAAATTTGCTTTTATGTGGTTGTTTTCCGCTCACACCTATAAGCGCCTATGTCCTATTAAACGTGAGCGAGAAAGTTGCCCAAAATGAAAGATCTTTGTTTACTTTTATTTCAAAGAGAGATCCTTTTAGTTTAGCTGAGTACATAAATACGGCAGAATTTAATGAAACGGATGCTCCTGATCAATTATTGGTTAATTGCGATCTAATTTATGATTACTTTGAAAATTTAATTAAAAAGTCTCCTTCTTCAAAAATACATAATATTTGGATTAATTCTAGTTATGCCTTAGAAAAGTCTACTAAACTCGAACAAGAAAAAATCATTAAAAGTTTAGCATTGCTATTGATTATTTGTAAGTCTGAATTCGAACCTACTTTGAAAAATATACGTTTGGCGTCAGGAGTAGATAATGCTGACCTTGTTTTGGTTGATTTAGTTGAATGCGGCATTGTTAGCTTCAGTGAGGTATATCAAACATATCGTTTTGCCACTGTGGATGGAAATTTCTTAAAAAATAAAATAGAGGAAAGAAGAACTGTAATATCTGAAAACGATATCAATGTTTCAGAGATATTCAGTGAGGTTTTTGAACGTAATTTTTGGTTTCCTAAAAAATATAACAATAAATATTATATTACAAGGTATCTGAGAACTATCTTTATGGAGCCCAGTATATTTACAGAAATTAAAAATGTTGACGATTTGTTGAAAACTTATGATAGTAGTGATGGGTTGGTTATATATTTATATTCTTTATCAGTATCATTAATTGATGAAGAACATATTAGGAATCATCTCTACTTATTAGATGATCCTCGTATTGTTGTTGTTTTGTCAGATCATGTTGTAAATACTGACAAATATAAGATTGACTATACAATTTTGCATAAAATGCTTAATGATGTTAATTTTATGTCCAATCATTCTGTTCTAGAATCTGAAATTTTATTGAAGATAGCTGAGTGTAAAGAGATAATAAAAAGGGAACTAGCTTCGCTTTTTTCTTATAATGCAAAAGTTTTCCGGAAAGAAAGTCAAAATGTAGTAAAAACTACTTATGCTGATATTTTTGAATTCATTAATGATTCTATGGAAAATGCTTTCCATGCTACACCTATAATAAATAATGAGGTAATTAACCGAAAAAATCTTTCAAGCGCTCAAACTAAAAAAACTCGATTAAATATTATAAATGCAATACTCAATCATGAAGATGACGAGAATTTTTATTGTGGTACGTCTCAAGATGCTACTATATACAGATCTCTGTTTTGTGTTACGCAGATTAATAATAATACTGCTACAGAAAATTTCAGATTATTATTTGAAAAAATTAGTGATCTAATTTCGAGAGCAGTGGAGAATAAAGTCCATATATCTAGTCTCATTAATGAACTGATTTCTCCTCCGATAGGGTTACGCCTGTCTGTAATTCCTATATACTTAGCGTATATTTTTGCCAAGAGAAATTCACTTCCGATTATTTACAACAAAGGTAATGAAATTGATGTTTCCGCGCAATCTTTGGTTGATTTAACAGAAAAACCTGGAGATTATCAAATTCTTGTCCCATCTAATGATGCAGTCGATGAGGATTATCTAAATTTCCTCGATAATAAATTCAGTGCATACCGAACCTTTACTAAAGAGCCTAATACTATTAAACGAATATTTCTTGCAATAAAAAGGTGGTTAAGGGGATTACCGTCAGTTTCTAGAAATCTTGTAGCAAAAGAATCAGTTTTAGAAGATGAGCATATCAGGAATGTATTATCTAGTTTTATCAAATTATTCATGAATGATAAAAATAATTATTACGAAACAGTTATGATCAAGCTTCCGTCTCTATGTGAAAATGGTAAAACGGATTTTTCAAACTACGAGAAAATTGTAGAAATTTTTGATAATTATCTTGAAAAGGTTCTCGATGGACTTGTTACTATAACTTATGATGTATTTGAAGGAAAGAAAGGTTCGTCATTAACGTCCATACTTAAATATTGGCAGGAAAAGTTGCCTGAATGTGCAACACTGCAAGTTGAAGATTCTGTTGTTAGTGATTTTTTATCATATATACATGAACTTAATACATTTGATGATCATCAGGTAATTGAAGGATTAGTTAAAATTATTGTAGGCGTTAATGTTGAAGACTTGTCTCAAGATTCTTTAAATTATTACAAGAATGAATTAAATCAAGTTAAAGAACGCATAGAAAAAATAACTGACAGTGATGTATCCGAACTTAGAAAATTGACTTTTTATGACAAAGACGGAAATGAAGTTAGTCACAATTATAAATTTAGTAATAATGACGATACATTATATTTTAGGAATATGCTTGAGGAGTTTATTAAAACATATCCCGAAATGAACAAAAATGATAAAGTATCTGTACTTGTGGAAGTTATTCATTCAATTATTCAAGAGAAGTAATTATGATTTATCTCGATAATGCAGCAACAACATATCCGAAGCCCGAATTGGTTTATAGTAGTATGGACAAAATGAATCGATGTGGTGCTGTAAATGCGAATCGAGGTGCTTATAAACTTGCAGTTGAAGGTGCAGAACTGATTCACAAGACGAAAGGAAAATTACGAAAATTAGTTAAAGCTGCATATGATACCCCTGTAGTTTTAACACCGTCCATAACAATCGCATTGAATCAGATTATTAATGGAATAAATTTTTCTTCTGGTGATATTGTTTATATTTCTCCATACGAACATAATGCTGTTGCGAGAACAATCTCTCTCTTGAAGCGCAAAAAGAATATTGAAGTTAAGATGCTTCCTTTACAGTCAGATTTAACGATTGATACCGATCAATTGGTTTCTCTATTCAGTAGATATCGTCCTAAATTGGTTGTTTGTACACACATAAGTAATGTTACTGGTTATGTACTACCTATTTCTGAAATATTCTATGCAGCGCATAAATTTGGTGCCATTACAGTTCTAGATTCTGCGCAGTCGTTGGGGCTGCTCGATATTGATGTATCTATGTCATGTATTGATATTCTTTCGTTTGCTGGTCATAAGTCTTTGTATGGACCTCTTGGTATAGGAGGCTTTATCAATTATGGTAATATTTCATTGGATGAATACATTGTTGGAGGTACAGGGAGTGATTCTCTTAATGTTAATATGCCTGATTCTCCTGAATCAAAGTATGAATCTTCTAGTACTAACATAGTTGCTGTTGCTGGATTGAATGCTGCTTTAGATGTGCTTGAACCTAAAGCAGTATATGAGCATGAGAAGGAACTGTCTCTATTATTGATCAGTGAATTAAAAAAAATTGATAACATAATTTTATATTCAAATGAATCATGTGTCGGTGTTATTTCTTTTGCTTTAGAAAATTTTGATTCTAACGATGTAGGATTTATTTTAGATCACGATTACGAAATTTGTGTAAGGACTGGTTATCACTGCGCTCCGTATATTCATGATTTTTTATCTGATGCTAATTATAATGGGACCGTTCGAGTTGGTTTAAGTCAATATAATACTGAATCTGACTTGCGTGCATTGATCAAAGCAATAATGGATTTAAACAATCAATAATTAATAACCAATAACCGATCTCACTTTAATTCTGTTTCATGTGTTAGATTAAATCAATATATTTAGAGGAATATATTGTTTTATGAATGAAGTTTTAACAAATATTAAAGTGTTGGATGAACAAAATAATCAATTTGTGTCATATTTAAATACGTTGCACAATTATAATGCAATGAACAGCAACGCGTTTACTGAAAATAATATTTCAAACGATTTTTATAAACAGATTTCTGTGCATAATCCAATATCAAATCAGATTTATGAAGTGCTGAAAAATGATAAACCTCATATTATTATTTTGACAGGTCATGCAGGTGATGGAAAAACCGGAATAATGGCTCAGGTGCTCGCGCTGGTTTTGAAACATCCAATCGAGAAATTAGAAATTTGCAAAGTATATGATTTGTGTAATGGATATAAGTGTGCATTTATAAAGGACTTTAGTGAATATACTGCAAAGGAAAGACTTGAACTTATGACTCGTTTTTTCTGCAATAGGAGTCCGGACACATTTGTTTTTATGGTTGCGAACACAGGTCCTCTAATTAATACATTTAGAGAACTGTTCCATGATAAAGATAAAGAATCTGCTAGCAGTGAATTAATAGATGCAATAAACAGTGCAGAATTCGAAAAGGTTAATATCAAGAATTTTGCGATACGTGTGATTAATTTATCAAATGTAGATAATTCTCAGTTTGCTGAGGATCTAATTCACAAAATTGCAAAAAACGAGACATGGAGTACATGTGGAGTTTGCAAGAAAAAAGAATGTTGTCACATTTATAATAATATAAGAATAATTCAAAATAACATCAGTTCGGTTGCTAATTATCTTAAATATCATTACTTCTATTTAGCTCAGTATGGTCATAGACAAACTGTTCGCAATATTTCAGAACAGGTTGCTTTTATGATTACTGGGGCTCGAAGTTGTTGTAACATTGGAATTACAGACAAAACTATATTTTATAAATTCTTGTTTTGCAATCTGTTTTGGGGAATATTTGGTTTACAAGATATTCCGTATGAACATGTCCCTTCAATTGTAAAAACAAGAAAATATCCGCATTATAAAAAAAAGTTATCTGTTGATGAAATCTTATTTATTTCCAAAGATTATTCAAGTGTTTTTGAGCCAGATGTTATTGAAGTTATCGGTATGGCAGAGAAAAAAATTCGTAAATATGATGCTGGGAGTAAGAGACTTCGAGACAATTGCTGGGTTTATATGCTTCGCAGAATTTATATGTTTTTAGCAAAAAATCCAAATTACAACCAAATATTCTCGCCTTTGTTTATCCCATATTATGAAGCAACACATGACGCGATATCGTTAGATAAAAAAAGCGAAAATTGGAAACGATTATTCAGAGATCTTATATGCATTGCTTTATCCATGATATTTACTGGAAACACTAAATTGTATTCTGATACAAAAAAAATATTCATTACGCAGAATAGATCCTTAGGTTTGGTTCCTACTGTATCATTAGTTATTGGAAGTATTTCCACAGAAAAATTTAATATTGAATTAAAACTATCGCATAATTATGTTAATTCTAAACAGCGTAAATTGGTACTTAAACTTGAAAATATAATTATGTCAGATAATTTGACATTGCCATTGCTTGATTACTTTAATGATGTCAAGTCGGGAATAATATCCACTAACATTGATCCTCAATTAACACATGAATTAGAAAATATTAAAACAGTTTTACAAAATTATGCATTAGAATCCGACCTGGATAGCGAAACTATTAATTTTGCTGAATATAATGGCAAATTTAACATAAGCATAAGTTATCAAGACTTAGATTTGAAAGACGCCTATTATAAATCTGATTCACTTTCTTTCGAACAATTGCAAAAAAAAATTTGTACAAAATCAGACTCTATAACTGAAAGCGAAACAATTGCAGGCAATCAGCTTGGATTCAGCGTATTTCAACGAGAGATACCTCCAAGGAATTTGGACCCATTGTTATTTAAACTTTTGGATTTTGATGATCTAAATAGTTTCAATTCTGCGCAAATGCCTAAAATCATCGTTTGTGATTCTAAATATTTTCAGATTCATGGATGTAGTGAATTATTCATTGGAATTATTCAATATTTGTATTCTTGTGACAGTACAAAATTTAAAGAATTGAATATAAGAAGTATCAAACTTGCAAAAAGTTCGAAAATGGATGAACTTAGAATACCTATGACTGTGGCATCAGATATTGTAGTGGAAACTAATTACGAACCTCATGAAATTATGATTAGGATCAATAATTTGTGTAAAGAATTAAAGTTTGATAAAACAAAATTTAAAGTTTATTGTGTCTAAAACGGCTATCAGAAGGATAATTAGCAATGGAATTAAAGTGTTTCCCTGATATTAATAAACCTTTGGACAAGCAAAATAATACAGCTGCAAGAATTTTCGGTAATAGATTTTTAAAAGATCAGTCCTTATATGAATACTTGATAGAATTTTTAATAATTATTTCATCAGCAAAGTATTATGATGAACAAGAAGGTTCCTATAAAGGTTTTTTTAGATTTCATGATCTAACTTCAAAGGACTTTGGTTACTATGTAAATCATTTCATAGCGCTCAGAAGATTTATATTTTTGGATAAATCAAAATTATCTAAAATTCTTCCAATAGATCTATTTGCCTATAGTGAACATTGTAAGGCAATGAAAGAATATTTTGAAAATAAGGGTTTTCCAAGTGATAATCATTTAACTGAATTTATTCAAGATTTATTATTTGGGTATGCGGTTGTGCTAAAAGATCGAAATTGGTGTGCACAGAGGTTGTTACCAATATGCCCTGAGTTACTCTTTACTGATTTAATGCCAAATATAAATCAAAGAAATAAAAACAAGAAAGATAATAAGGATAAAACTGAATTATCAAATTCAATCGATGATGTTATAGAAGCTGATAAAAAGTTTGATTTTGATAAGAGAAATTTTTTGGCTAGAGGTGGAGAAGTATACTATTTGCATCTACTAGAATATCTTTCTAAGCATGAAAATGTTGAACAAAAGTTATTTCTTGAAAAATTAATTTACAATTTGTTGACAAAAAACAATAGTAAAATATCAGCATTAGCGAGATTTGTACAAAAGATTTGGGATGATTATGTGGTTGGCTCTAAAGAACAAACGGGTGTGACCAAAGAATCTTTGCAACGTTTAAGTTTATCTTATATTCCAAAGGATCGTTATTCTAAGTGTGAAGGTTTGGCTGTTGAGGAGTTAATTAATTTTTTAAATTCTGATTTCAATTCAATCGATAAAATGGATATTTTTGCAAAGGGATTAATGTTGCAGGTCTTTAGAATGATGATATTTGCAGTGGAAGATTATCTCGTTGATTATGCAAAGGATAATCCTCAATCTGCTGATTCTGTCGGCAGATTGAAGAGTGCATTCAGCCTTGTTATTGATGCAGGCCCTAAATGTTCATCTATGTTGTTTAAACGATTCTCGAGTTTAAATTATTCTAAACTTGAATCTTCATTCAGAACGGTAGTTTCTATTGAGGAACAAAATGGCTCTCCGGATGATAGAATGAAGAACGAAAAAAGTGCAATAAAAAATTCGTATGAGATAATATCCCAAAAGGGCAAAGAAATGCAGTTTATTGTGCCTGTTAAGGGTAAATATACTCGATTTACCATAAATGAAGATCTTGTTAAATTCTTAGTTTTATCTCTTGTTCCGCCAAAATCTAAGGTTACCTATGATCAATTTTTAGATAAGGTTTATACTCATTTTCATTTTGTGATAGGTGTAGTTGAGTACTCGAAATATTGCTCTAATGATAATTCCTCTTTGTCCAATGAATTCAAAAAAAATTCGGACGTGTTTTTAGAGTTACTAAAAAATTCAGGATTTCTAGATGAATTGTCGGATGCAACGTCAATTGTAATTAATCCATTTGATTCGTTCAGTAAAAATTAAACTTTCAGTTCTGCCCGTGAGGATTAAAATGTACTATTTCATTAATGCCATGATTAAAGATTCTGTTGAGAAAGTGATCAATGCAGAGCAACAGACAAAAGATAAAGTAATTCTTAAGATAGAAAGTTTCGCTGATCCGATGATTTATCGTAGTATCGCATCAATGATTATTTCTCATTTAAAACAAAAAAATATTAATAATTATTGCATCAAACTGTCCCAACGCGAATTTGAAAAACTGTTTAATGATTGTTCTGACTCTTATAGTGAAATTAAGTCTTTTTTCGAAGATAGCGATTTAGTAGCGGATAAAAGTATCACCTTTTATCGAAATCTTCAGAATTATCAGTATATTTTTCTTCTAGGAACTGAAAATGAAGAGGATTCTAGTGGATTGTCAAATATTAAATCAATAACACCAGTGGATCTTCAACATTATTTTTATTCAGAAAGTGATAACAAGTATGAATTTCATAAAATGTTCTGTCAAAATGATGCTCAAGATAGTGTTAGTTCTGATTTCATATCGGTGATTGATCGTTTGTATAAAGATTTATTTTCGTTGGTTGATTTTAATTTTCTCAAATTTACAAAAACTGTTCAAGAATATCTGAACCGAATTGATAATGATCAGTACATAATGGGAAATATTGCTGATTTTCTTGATTTTTTTTATCAAAATTTAGAAGAATGGGGCTTAGGTCCAATTTATAAAAATATTCCCCCATTGCGGGATATTAATAAGACTAACAAGAATTTACTTGAAACTGAGTTTTCTTTTTTTAATCGAACAAAAAGTTTTAAATCATACAACGTTGCAAAATTAAAGAAGACTATAGACGATTTTAATTTAGATTTAATTGAAGATCCTAATGGTCATAATTATAAGGAAAAGTATAGTCCAGAGTGGTTCGAAACAACTTGTTTTAGTGATTTCCAAGAATTATATCAATCAATAGAGAAATATGTGTTGCATGGCGATGTTTTCGAAAAGGATAGACTGCAAAAAATAGATTATTCAATAATCGCAGACATTTTTGGTATTAAAACATTAACTGATACATCGCCAAGACTTCCAAAGGATAACGTAAATATGTTCAGAGGAGATCCTTTTGAAGTATTCTTGAAGGCAATTGTCAAATTTATTCAATCACAAATTGCTGATAAGAGATCATATGATTCCTACAACTTGGATAATCCTTTGCGTTTTTGTATTACCCTTACCAAAATTGAGCTTAAGTGCTGGCACACTAATAATGAAGAAGATGAAGATAAAGATACTGATGATTTGTTGCAAGATTCATGGGAAAGATTGTGCGTATATTTAGGTGGAGTACTAGATTATATTAATAAATCGTTTAAGAACAATGGTATAGGTATTTCAGTTTCATTAGACCGATATTTCTTTAAACCTTATGATTCATACTTGGATTTGAGAAATGATGGAGTCTTAGTGTCTGCAAGTGATAGTAGCAAGTTTAACCGGATCAGCTTCGAAGTAATCCAAAGTGACTGTGACGAGCCTTTTAAATGTTTATGGAGTTACAGTGATAAGGAACCATGGTTTTCTGATTTTTCATTATTGATGGATGAGCGTCTTATAAATAATATTAAGTTAATAAAATATTTAGAAGAAAATTTTGAACTTGGTATAACAGAAAATAACAAGAAATATTTTTTCCCTGTTTTTCTTTGCAAGGAGATGTCTGCTATTAATGCGGCTAGAGATGAAGAGGAATTTTATAATTCATACAATCAATTGGATTTGAAATGTTGTAATTTATACGATTTGATAGAAAAGAGTAAAAAAATATCTAAGCCAAAGAATAATTTACTTTCAGATTTTGGCTTAATAACCAAAAGTTTTTTTGATAAATTGTTAAACCATGGTTTTTACAGTGTTATAACCGATGAGGATAATACTGCTGAAAAATATATTCATCAGTACAATGAATTTTCTAAATATCTTATAAATACTGACTTGTCAGACGATTTAGGTTTTCTTTTTGCCAATAGCTTTGTAATTGTGCAAGGTTATTGTGATTATAACGAATTGTTTTCTTTAGATCGTATTCCATCAGTTCTTCGTAAATCAGATACATTTATTGTTCCTGCATGGCATCCAGCTGCTGTTGAGAAAATTGTTAAACAAAGAGAATTTTTAATGCTTGGCTTGGCGGAAAAATTAAGGAAAGTTTTTTCTCAGTCGGATGCTTTAAAAAACGAAGATTTAACAGATTTTATAAAAGAATTGCATTCATTAACAAAATATCCACGTGTTCTAGATGTTATGGTATCTGGTAATGGTAAACTTCTTGAGTGCAGTCAATCTTATGGAAATATTTCTGTATACTCAAACCGTGATTCTAATGACGAACAAATTGTAAGAATGAGGGACGTCGTAAAAAAAGAGATGATTTATGATGAAGATTTTACTATTTCTTCATCTATTGTTTATAATGATGACGCCAAAATGTATTACGAGATAATTACAAAATATCTTTCAATATTTCCTGATTATTACAACAATTTATCTTTAGTATTTATTAATCCGTCTGATCTTCAGCCTATTGTTGCTATGATTAACCATTATTCTAATGAATTCTGTAATCAGCATGATGGGTTACTTAATATCAGCTTAAAAATTTATTCGCATGACAATAACCTTAACGGCAAAAATTATTTGAAATCATGGTTGGATGAAAATTTAAATATTGATGGAAATGTGAATATAAAAACTTATCTGAATTCATGGATTTCAAATATGCATAATAATTCTGGAATTTCTTCAGGAAATAATAATGGGGGATTACTAGAATTAATTGGTGACAATAATGATATAATTTTTGTTATGAATCATCTTTGTTCAAAAGAGTTGTCATTCTTGAAGGATTTTGCCAAGTACTCTGAACATTCCCCTAATGATTGTCTTCTTTTCCCATTGAGTGAACCATTTGTCAATAAAAAAAATAGAGGGACAAGAAAAATTGAATATTCGCTGAAACAGTTTAATTGTTCGTACTTACATTCCTTGCTTGTCAATTGCCTGCATTCTGATCTTGTTGATAACCCACAATGTCAAACCTTGTATAAGGTTTTAGAAATGAACGAAAGTATGGCAAATATAATTCCAAAACTTCATGCTCATGGCAATTTTGTTGTTTGCATAGATTCAAAAATGGATGAATTGTTTCTAAAAAATTCCGAAAATGATAATTTTTCAATTATCGGATATATGACCGGAAAGGGAATTCAAGGAAACAGTAATATCACAATCAGCACTAGAAGCTCTGTGCAAAAGTCTTTATTTGATAAGTTCAAAAAACGGTTACAAATACTGTTTTCTTGGTCTTCTGATATTGCAGAATTGGCAACACAGAGCATTTTTGATATGGCTACCAAATTAGATGGCATAAGCATATTTAATTCTATACGAGAAAATAATTATGCAATTAATGAATTTTTAGCTTATGTTTTAACAGCTCTTTATCAAAATAAAAAGTCGCAAGGAAATGATTTAGAAGTTCTGATTCATCTAGATTCATATAAACATTGGTTTAATTTTGATGAAACAAATGAAAATCTTAGACCGGATTTTCTTCTTTTGTCTGTAAAAGATACTGACAGAAAATTGAAAATTTTTGCACAGGTTATAGAGTGTAAATTATCAATGTTCGATAAGTTAGATGATTTATTTGTTAAGGCGGAACAGCAAGTTTCAAGAGGTTTGGAAGTTTTAATGGAATGCTTTGATCCTCTCTCTATAAGTATTAAAAGTAAGTATTGGTTTGTTCAATTGTACAAGGCATTGCAGTTTGCTCAAATTTCTTTTAATTCAGATAATAATGGCATAGATCTCAAAAAAATATTGGATGGTAATTTTGAAATTAACTGGTCAGGTTCAATTTACGGATTTGCTGTAGATTATGATCAAAAAGAACCTGAATTTTTAAGGAGTAGTTGTTTCGAATATGAAACAATTAAGTTCCCGCAGATGTATATTAAGAATTTACTTTTGGAATATCAGAGTGAAAATGAAGAATATTCAGTAATAGATCAAAGTTTAATGCTTGATGAACGGGAATCTGAGTCCGATGAAGGTATTATTGAAGATGATTTTAATATTGATACTTCTGACTTTTATGTGCACCCTACAATTGATCAAAATGAAAATATAGGAACTCAACAAAAATTATTTACATTCCCTAATGAAGATAAAGAAAGCGAAAAGAACTCACCACTTGAAGTAATTGATGATGTTGGTGTTTCTTCTCAGACTACCGATGGTAATAGTTCTATAATTCAGACAGCTTTATCTTCTAAGAATGAGTCTAATTGCATCGAACAACATACGAATCTAGAGAATGTTAGAGTTCTGATTGGAAAATCAACTCGTCGTAATGAACCTATATATTGGGAGTTTGGAAATAGGAATCTCCAAAATAGACACTTGTTGATTACAGGTACTTCCGGTTCAGGAAAGACCTATTCTATCCAAGCTTTGATGTATGAAGTTGCTAAGAATAACATTCCAATTGTTGTTTTTGACTACTCTAAAAGTTTTGCTTTAGATCAGTTAAATAGCAAATTTAAAGATTTGATTGGAAATAAACTTATTGAACACAATATTAGCAGAGATGGTATATCAATTAATCCTTTTGCAGTTGATGAAAGTGAACCTGAACATCTTGCTATTCGTCATGTACCAGGACGTATAGCAGATATTTTTTCCCACGTATTCAAGTTTGGACAGCAACAGCATTCTGTTATTTATCAATCTGTTTCTAATGCTATCAAGAATAAAGGAAAGGCTGTTACCATTGATGACTTTAAAACAGAATTAAGTAATATGGATAGTTCTATTGCCGAGTCAGTGTCTAGTAAGATGATTGAATTATTCGATTGGAGTGATCTTGTTTTTAAAAATCATGCCACTAAAATTGATTGGAATGATATTTTGTATTCTCCTAGTGCTAACATCCATGTTTTCCAATTGGAAGGATTCCCGGATCAACTTAAGAATGTTCTTGTAGAGGTTTTCCTTTGGGAATTATGGTTTTTTGTGAAAAGAAATCATGGTAATGAAAGTAAACCGTTCTGTGTGGTTCTTGATGAAGCTCAAAATCTTTCGCACAAATCTACATCTCCAAGTGCTAAAATTTTAACTGAAGGCAGAAAGTTTGGGTGGTCTGCTTGGTATGCAACGCAATCTTTGAAGGTACTGAGTGATGATGAAGTTACTAGATTAAATCAGGCTGATACTAGACTTTTCTTCAAGCCAACTCAGCAGGAAGTAGTTCCGATTGCAAAACTGATATATCCAAGTGAATACAAAGTTCATACTGAAGAAATATCAAATTTGGAGAAGGGGTTGGCGATATTTGACGGAAGTCGGGTATTAAATAATAAGTTAATGCGTTCAAAGCCTACGCCGACAAAAATAACTTCTTTAGAAGATCGTTTGTAGAGACGATGTGTTGTTGTTTTTTATTGTCGCGAATTATCTTGCTACCTGTTATATAGAGAGTCAAATTCTTTTTGGATCATAGGTAGCATATATTCTACAATGTCGTCTGTAAGTTGTGTCCATTGGATATTTTTATACGAATTTTGGATATTTTTATACGAATTTAAATTTTTAAATTCTTTCACTTCTAATCCATATCTTAATAATATGTTATACAATCTATTCATGTATTTCTTAATAGTATCACATAGTATTGGAGGATCGTCTTCATAGTCATATAAAGAGTCAATCATTCTAACCATAAAGAAAAAATCATTTTTTTCCCATTCTTCTTCAGAATGATGGTTTAATATGTGTTGCAGAATCTCATATAATTGCATGTTATTCTTATTCCTTATTTAGGTTCAACAAAAAAGTTGATTATATAATCGTGATCGACTTACGTTGAGAAGGTGGTACATATTACGGCAATTCTTTTTCAGACATTATTGATTATTAATTTTTTCTAATTCCTCACAACCTTCCTGATGCCCCAATTTGCAAGCTTTCTCAAAATATATTTTTGCAAAGTCAGCAGATGCAGAATTATCCGTTTGCATCAAATAAAATCCCCCAAGCAAATAGCAGCCGAAGCCGTTATTCAAAGTATCGCATGATTTTTCGTAATTCATCTTTGCCTTGCCAAGATCTTTCGGTGTTCCAAGACCCTTCCAGTACATATACCCAAGATTACCGCAAGCCTGACCGTAATCCAGACTGCAGGCCTTAT
>CADCKD010000027.1 GCA_902801985.1 uncultured bacterium
TATGCGCCCTCGCATTAAACGGCAACGCCTCCAATTAGGAAGAATATTCATTCTTCCATAATTGTCGGTCTGGCACTTTGTGCCTGCCTCTGCTCGGGCGTGCCAGCACCTAATTTAGAAAAAAAGAGATTTAGAACAGATGTTCAAATCTCTTTTTTTTTAACTCACTTTTTTTACCTCACCCTACCCTCTCCTACCAAAAACACTGCAGGAGAGGACATATGTGTCAGGCTAAGGCCTGACCTACATGCATTATTTTCCCTCAATAGGGAAGGGAACACAGCGCCTTACTACCTTGCTGCTATACTTCACAATTGAATTACTCCATCGTGTAGCGCTTTTACCGCAATGTCTACACGTGTTCTACCTCCCAATTTTTGCATAATTGCACTTACATGAGCCTTGATTGTATGGGTTGAAACCATAAGTTCTTCTGCAATCTCTTTATTTGTTTTCCCGCATATTACAAGCTTCAACACTTCCAATTCTCGTTCCGTCAAAATATTGTTCATTTTTTCTTCCTCATTTATATTACAAAATAATTATATTCAAGATTTTTTATTTTTCCTTAATAATATTTCAAGTTAAAGAAAAAGAGGGCAAATGCCCTCGTTGGAATTAAGAATAGCTGGAAGTATGAAAAAGATTTTAATTATATATTTATTAAAAAAAATAATAACAAGATAAACAATTACACAAGTGGCTATAATAAATATTTATAATTACAAAAGTTTAATTTTTATTTAAATAGACAATTTTTTATTGTAGTATTTAGTTATGGATTTATCTGAAATTAAAGAAGTATGGTTAAGAGTAAAACAGGAGCTTGAAAAGAGAGTTCCGGCTCATATTTTCAAAACATGGATAACACCGTTGGAAGCGGTTGATTTTGAAAATAATACATTGGTTTTACTTTCTCCACAGCAGTTATCTGTTGATATATTAAAAAAAGATTGGTCAGCAATTATCAAAGAATGTATAAAAAATATTCTTGGAGATAATGCATCTTTTTCTTTGAATTATGATCCTGAACTTGCAGATAAATATATCAAAACCCGTAAAAAAGCTTTATCTAAAATAGTTGCAGGCCAAAGTGAAGAAGATCTTCAAAAAGAAGCCATTAAACAATCACTTGCCCAAATGCAATCTGATGCAAATTTGAATTTAAATCTCAAATTTGAAAATTTTGTAGTTGGTAAAAATTCAAGTTTTGCATATAACGCAGCTTATGCCGTTGCGAATAATCCTTCTAAAAAATTTAATCCGTTGTTTATATACGGAGCATCAGGGCTTGGAAAAACACACCTGCTGCAGGCAATAGGGCACCATATACTGTTTAATACAAAACTTAAAGTTCGCTATATTCGAATGGAAGATTATTTTAATGAATGGATAAGATGTTTCCAATCCAATGAACTCCCAAACGGCAAAAGAAAACAAGTTTGCAATAATGCTCAGATTAGAAAATTTCACCAAAAATTCCAAAATATTGACATCTTACTAATGGATGACATTCAATTTATAGAATCAAAAATGAAAACTATGGAGGATTTTTTCTCTACATTTGAAGCGCTATACACAAATAATAAACAAATTGTCATCGCATCAGACAGATTGCCAAAAGATATTCCGACACTTGATAACAGATTGAGAACACGTTTCGAAATGGGACTTGTCGTTGATATAGTTCCCCCGGAATACGACACAAGATACGATATTGTAAAAGCGTACGCAAAAGAGCTTGAGGTAGAAGCGGAGGATGAAGTTTTTGGTTTTATTGCAGAGAATTTTACAAATAATGTCAGAGAATTAAAAGGTGCGTTTAATAAAGTCAGTGCTTATGCAGAATTTATGAATACAGGCATTACAATTGAAAGCGCAAAAGAAGCATTAAAACTTGACGTAAAGAAAAAAGAGATTTCTCCGGAATTAGTAACAGAAAAAGTTGCTCAATATTATGACGTTCCAATAGAAGAAATAAAAGGAACAGCACGTCAGCAAAAAATTGTAAAAGCCAGACATAGTGCAATTTATATATGCAGGGAAGTTTTAAAAATGAGCTATGAAGCTATTGGAGATTTCTTCGGGAAAAAACATACAACAGTTATGTACTCTTGCGATTTGGTAAAAGATAATCTAAAAAAAGACAATGAATTAAAAAATACTATACAAACACTTACAAAACAAATAAGAAATAAAGGATAAATTATATGTACGATTATATAAAAGGTATTTTTTCCTATAAAACAATAAATATAAAAGGCGCTTATGCAGTAGTAGAAGCAGCAGGAATCGGATACCAGCTTGAAATTTTGCCAAGAGATTATGAACAATTACCCAAAGAAGGAGAGGAGTTAAAAATATATTCTGTTTTATTGCACAGAGAAGATAAAATGTCACTGTGCGGATTTTTAAGACGCGAAGACAGGGATATTTTTAATGTTTTAACATCTGTTTCAGGTGTTGGTTCAAAAATGGCACTCACACTGCTAAATTCTTTTAAGGTAAAAGACTTAGTCGGTTTTGTACTCGACGGAGATTACAAAGAATTAACAAAAGCAAAAGGTGTAGGGCCAAAACTTGCACAAAAAATTATTCTTGAATTAAAGGATAAGCTAACCTCATACCAAAACGACACAATCACTCTTCCAAAAGGTAACAATATATCTTCAGAAGAAAATAATAGTCAAAATGTCCAAGATGCACAAATGGTTTTGGTATCTTTAGGTTATGAAAAAAAAGAGATTTCAGAGGCCGTTGCAAAAGCTGTAAATACTCTTTCACAAAATGCTCCTGCAGAAGAAATTCTAAAAAAATCATTGCAAATATTATCAATATAAAAAAAATCCTCTTACATTTAGTAAGAGGATTTTTTTATCTTTTTAAAATATTTTCAAAAATAATAGCGCTATCATAGCCGCACCAACTAATGCCGGCCCATACGGGCAAGGAATACCGTCTGATGTATGATTTTTTATTCCCATAACAAGTTCCTTACACAACAATAACCCTAACAAAGCCAGAACTATTGTACTTGAATATAATGCAATATTATTTTCAAGCCATCCTAAATTTTTTGCATACATATATGCTGCTGCGTATACTATAAATGCAATTACCCCGCAGAACATAAACCAATTTTTTTGAGTATACAATTTTTTCATATAAATAGGAAAAATGAAAAATATCGGCAATATTGCACTCAAAACAAAAATTGCAAATAATACATACAAAATATTCAAAAATGAAGAAGAATACAATGCGCTATTTCCGAGTAAAGCCCCGAACACTGCACCTATACCGGCAGCTATATAAGCATCACCCTCTCCAAAAGTTTCTACTTTCAATAAAAAGGAAGAAATACGCCTTAAACCTTCAACAAAAACAAAACATATAATCGCAGCCCCGATAGAATAAAAAACAGGACAAGTCATAATGAATTTAAAATCCAATTCCGGCATACCGACTTCATTTTTATATACAATTAAATTCCAAGCAGCCATTACTATACTATATATAACACCCGCTCCGATTAAAGAATATGTATGAGCATCCGAAACTTGCATCTCTTTTATATCAGTACCGGCAATTACAATAAATAAACAAGCAAATACCAATCCAAATATATAATTCACCAATTGAAAATAAGTTATCGGATTAACAACATCCAAGCCAAAAAGTATATCAAACGGATTACAAAATTTTAGAAATAACAATATAAATATAATACCCGTCAATAACTCTACTAAAGGATATTGCCAACTAATTTTTTCATGGCAAAAACCACATTTCCCGCGAAGGAAAATAAATGATAAAACCGGAATATTATGATACCATTTCAATGGTGTTTGGCACTTTGGACATTTGGATCCGGGAAAAACTATAGATTCCCCGCTTACTGTTCTTAAAATAACAACATTTAAAAAACTCCCCGTCACCAAACCTACTATAAATATAAACAACAACATAACGATTGAGAATAACATCGCTACTAATCCTCCTTATTATCTTTTGTCATTATAATATACATTTTATTCAATGCTCTTTTAATTATTCGCGCAACATGTGTTGCTGAAATATTCAAACCTGCAGCAATATCTTTTTTAGTCATACTCTCTATATAGTACATATAAACAACTTCTTTTTCTAATTTCGGCAGCTTATTAAGTGCAAATTCTATCATCTTTTTATTTTCATACGAATGCTCATAATCACCGTCATCAATCCCCTGTACACGGTCTAAGAGAGTTTCACCGCTTTCTGATGTGTACAATGTTTGATCCAAAGAGACAATATTACGAATAGTATCAATATTTATTATTTCAGCAACTTTATTTTCTGCCAATCCGGTAAATTTTGAAATTTCTTCAACAGAAGGGGACAAATCCTTACCATCAGACAATTTATCAATCGCCTCTTTTACCAGAGAAATATTTGCAATTGTTTCTCTGGGAGGTTTTACGATGTTTGACTTATCTCTCAAATACTGAAGAATTCGCCCTTTAATAAATTTTGTTGCATAAGTCTTAAAACTTCCCTTGTCCGTAAACTGATATGTATCAATAGCTTTCAATGCTCCTATTGCTCCGACCTGAACAAGGTCATCTTTAGGAACGGCACCGGAAAAGTTACCACCAATACCTGATGCTATTTTTTTTACAAGCTTTAAAGTTTCTTCGACCAAGTGAAGATATAAAACATGTTTCTTTTTATTATCATTTTCGCTTTTAAAAGCGGTTATTAATTCTTCAAGTTTTTCCAACTCGGAAGTTTTTAATTCTACCATTCTTACTCCAATTTCTATATATAATAACATAATTCTTGTTTTATATCTAATGTTTAAATTTCTTTAATATAAGCAGACAAGAAGTATTTTTATGTTATGATTTAGATATGAACTAGTTTACAGGAGTAAAAAATGATTACAGTAAAAGATGTAGAGCACGTAGCAAAATTAGCACGTTTAGAATTAACAGAAGAAGAAAAAGTTTTATACACAAAACAGCTTGGGGATGTTTTAAAATATGTTGATCAAATGAATGAAGTTGATACATCAAATGTAAAACCAATGACACAAGTTGTAGATTTTTCAAATGTAATGAGAGAAGATATTCCAAATCAAGAAATTTCAAAAGAAGCATTAATGTCAAATGCACCGGAAGAAGAAAACGGATTTTTCAAAGTTCCAAAAATAAATTAACAAGCTTTTATCATTCTGGAGATATAATTATGAGATTCTTCGCAATATTCAGAATGAATACAAGTCGAAGAATCTCATTTTAGGGTTAGGGTTAATATGACAAAATACATTTTTATCACAGGTGGTGTTGTAAGTTCATTAGGCAAAGGCATTGTTGCGGCATCTTTAGGGCGGTTACTGCGTTCAAGAGGGTATAGCGTAATTAATCAAAAATTTGATCCCTATATTAACGTAGACCCTGGAACAATGAGCCCATTTCAACACGGAGAAGTTTTTGTTACGGATGACGGGGCTGAAACAGACTTGGATTTGGGTCATTACGAAAGATTTACAGACACAAACTTGGGCAAATATAATAACGTAACCTCTGGCAGTGTATATCAAACCGTTATTGAAAAAGAACGCAGAGGAGATTATCTTGGTGCAACAGTTCAAGTAATTCCTCATATCACTAATGAAATTAAATCAAGAATAATAGGCGCTTCAAAACAATTCAATCCTGATTTTCATATAATTGAAATCGGAGGAACAATAGGTGATATCGAAAGTTTACCATTTATAGAAGCGATAAGACAATACAAAGCAGAAGTCGGATACGGGAATGCAATCTCCATTCATTGCACATTACTTCCATATTTACCAACTTCGGGAGAACTAAAAACTAAACCTTCTCAACATAGTGTAAATGTTTTAAGAAGCTACGGCATTCAACCTGAAATTCTTGTATGCAGAACAAATAAACCAATTCCAAAAACTGAAAGAGAAAAACTTGCACTATTTTGCTCAATTTCAAAAGATGCAGTTATTGAATGTCGTGATATGAAAACAATATACGAAGTTCCTTTAGCACTTGAGAGCCAAGGTTTTTGTGCCGTTGCATTAAAGATGCTTGGAGTTAAAGATAAAAAACCAAATCTTACAAGTTGGGAAAAATTGGTAGAAAGAATTAAAAACCCTCAAAAGACAGTTAAAGTTGCAATTGCCGGCAAATATACAAAACTTTCAGATGCATACATTTCTGTTGTAGAATCTTTAAAACATGCAGGATATGCAGATTCAGCCGCAATAGAAATTAAATGGATAAACTCAGAAGAATGCGTGGATTATTCAAATTGCAAAAAATTACTATCTGAAGTTGATGCGGTTGTTGTACCGGGAGGCTTTGGAGTTAGGGGAATTGAGGGCAAATTAAATGTAATTAAATACGCAAGAGAGAATAATCTCCCGTTTTTGGGTTTATGCTTAGGTTTGCAATGTACTGTTATTGAATACGCAAGAAATGTTCTTGGATTGAAAGGGGCAAATTCAACAGAATTTGATGAAGGGACAACTGATCCTGTTATAGATATGATGCTTGAACAAAAACATGTTAAAGGATTTGGCGGTACTATGCGACTTGGGGCGTATGATTGCCATCTGAAAAAAGGTACAAAAGCTCAAAAAGCATACGGCAAAGATGTAATCTCTGAACGCCACAGACACAGATATGAAGTAAATTCAGAATATATTGAGCAATTAACAAAAGCAGGACTGGTATTTTCAGGGATGTCACCTGACGGAATGCTTGCAGAAATTGTTGAACTGCCAAAATTGGATTGGTTTGTCGCATGCCAGTTCCATCCTGAATTCAAATCAAGACCTGACAGACCGCATCCGCTATTCAAAGGTCTTGTAGATGCGGCAATCAAGCAAAAGAAGTAATATTATAAGGGGTAAAAATGGATAATAATACAGAAATGAAAAAATTTACGACAGTAAACTTTTTAAATTTAGCTTTAGGATTTTTGGGACTGCAATTTGCATGGCAGATGAGAATTGCACTATCAGAGCCTGTAACATCAGGACTTGGAGCATCGCCGCTATTATATAGTTTAATTTGGCTAGCCGGCCCATTTTCAGGTATGGTTGTTCAGCCAATAATCGGGATATTAAGTGATAACACAAAATCACGATTTGGAAGACGCAGGCCGTACTTACTTGGGGGTGCATTAATTACCGCACTTGCATTGTGGGCTTTCCCTCATTCTGCAGGAATTTCGGACATCATAGGCAAGCTATTTCATATTAATATGCCCGCATGGGGCGGACTTTTAATTGCCGCAATTATGATTTGGATTATTGATGCTTGTATAAATATTGCGCAAGGGCCATACAGGTCATTAATTCCTGATGTTGTACCAAAAGAACAACACGCTCAAGCAAATTCATATATTAGTTTATCTATCGGATTAGGTTCTGTCATTGCAATGGTAATTGCGCCGGCATTAAAATATTTCTTTAACTATCAAATGTCCATTCCTGCACAATTTGTTATGGCAGGTATTGCATTCGCTCTTGCAATGATTTGGACTTGTATGATGATTAAAGAAAAAAGCACACTCCAAGATAATAACGCAAAACAACTGACAATACCTGAAGTTGACAACGAAATAAAAAAAGATGGTTTTTGGAAATCAATGAAAGAGTTCTTTCTGCTTTCACCGGAAGTTAGTAAAATTTGTACTATGCAATTTTTTACATGGATTGGTATGATGTGTTTACTTATATATATAACACCATTTGTTATGCATACTGTTTATAATATTCCTGATGTAGCAGCAAATCCTATTGCACAAAATTTAAAAGATACAGCACAGAATTATGCTCTTATATGTCTTGCAGCGTTCAATCTTGTGTGCTTCCTTGTTGCAATACCTATTGGGAATTTAGCAAACAAATTCGGAAATAAAAAAGTGCATATTATATCAATGTTATCAATGATAATAGCATACTTGGGACTTGCAATATTTAAAACTAATGCGTTTGCGGTATTATGCTTTATGGCTTTATCCGGTATCGGTTGGGCAAGTGTTTGCGCGCTTCCTTTTGCAATGCTTTCAAAATACATAAAACCGGGAACAGAAGGTTCTGTTATGGGGATATTTAATATATTTATTGCAGGGCCGCAAGTATTTGTCTGTACACTTGTAGGATGGTTTATTAATGCATCCGTAATATCTGTAAACGGGAATATAAATCACCACTACGAATATACATTCTATATTGGGGCATTATGCTTGCTTGCAGCGGTATTTGTCACAAATATGATTAAAGAAAAATAAACAACAATAAGACCTCTTAAATATTTTAAGAGGCTTATTTTTTAATTATCTTTTTACAATATTTTTCAACAGGGCAAATTTCACATTTCGGATTTATTGGCTTACAAACATTCTGCCCATGGGTTACAAGCAAAGAATTTATCGGAATCCAATATTTTTCAGGCAATTTTTTACGCAATGCAAACTCCGTTTCTTCAGGATCTTTGGTTTTTACATAACCTAAACGATTAAATATTCTGTGGACATGAACATCAACACATATAGCAGGAGTATGGAACCCCTCAGACAAGACAAGATTAGCCGTTTTTCGACCGACACCTCTAAATTTACATAGTTCATCTATATCACAAGGAACTTTTCCCCCGTATTTCTCAACCAGTATCCTCGAAAGTTCAATAATCTGCCCTGCCTTATTTTTATAAAAACCAACAGGATAAATTGCTTTTTCTAAATCTTCTACACTGACATTCATCATCTGTTGAGGAGTTTTAGCAAGTTTGAGCATTCTTAATGTAGCTGGATATGTCGTTCTGTCATTTGTCCTAAGGCTTAAAATACAAGCAATCAAGACAAGATAGGGGTCTTTGAAAGAATCCATCAATTCAACAAAGTCACTTTTCGTTTGCTTTGCATCTTCAAGAAGTCTCACTACCGAATCTATATCTACAACCATTATTTTAAAAGTTCCTCAACATCAATATGCGTTCTTAATCTCAATGCGTAGATGTTACTTCTGTCAAATCTTTCTAATTTTACAGCATCTTTTTCCGTTGTTACAATATTACCGGCAATATCAATAAAATCCGACGGTACATATTGATGATGATCATCAAAAGTAACAGTCTTTATAACGTTGAAATTAGTTAAAAAATCATAAAATTGCTGCGGTTGACCAATTGCGCACATCGCCGTGACATCCATACCATCCATTAGTCTTTGACCGTTTTTGATATTATAAACATAATCCGGTTCATTATAACAAACAAGTGTAGGAAGTTTTAATCTTTTATGCATAATCTTGGCAACTTTATTTGCTACATCGTGTTTTACACTTTTTGACACAACAACAAGCTTATCAATTCTATCAAGAGCTTCGGCACCCTCTCTTAAAGGCCCGGCCGGGAGTAATTGCTCATTCCCAAAGCCCTTTACACTGTCCATCAAAACGACATCCAGATCTCTATAAAGTTTTCTGTGTTGAAAACCGTCATCAAGTATAATCGTATCTATACCGAATTTTTCAACTGCTGCTTTTGAAGCTAAATACTTATTTCTGCAAGTAAAAACATAACACCCGGGGTTATTTTCAGCAAGCCAAAACGGCTCATCTCCGGCATCAACGGCATCAAAAAATATACTAATGCCGTCAGAAATCATATTAACATGTTTATTATTTAACCTGCCGCCATAACCTCTTGAAACAATAGCAACCCTGCGTCCGTTTTGGACTAAATAACGAGCAATCTCCGTAACTACCGGAGTTTTCCCTACTCCGCCCGTTGTCATATTCCCGACAGAAATTACAAATGCATTAACTTTCTTTGGTTTTAATATTCTTTTGTCATACAAAAAATTTTTAAAACGACTTCCAAAACCGTAAAAAATTGAACAGAACTTTAAAATTTCGAATAAAATTCCCTCAGGATTTCTTGTATAATGAATTTTTGTAATTTCGGTTTTAAGATTTAACATATTAGAATAATAACCTGAATAGTAAAAATCTCTTATTCAATTTATCTGAGAATTTTTTCAAATTAGCCGTAGTACAAACCATATCATCAACAATTTTCTTCAAATCTGAAGCCTGAGTCTGGCTTGCAGGATTTACATAATTTACAGTTTCTAATGCTGTTGACATTTGAACCATAGCTTCGTTTGCATTTGTTATAGCATCTCGGATTTGAGATTTCAGTTTTTCATCACTTGTCATTGAATTTACGCTGGTACTGATTTGAGACAAGTTTTGCGCAATAATTTTGATATTCTTTCCTGTTTCTTCAGCATCAGACGCATCCATAACTTTATTTAAATTTTGTGCTAATTTATCCACAGAATCTGCCGTTGAAAGCATTGTAGTCTTAAATTTAGTATCTCCAATTATATTATTAACATTTGCAGATAATTTTGAAAAATCATCCGTTGCCTGTTTTGTCATCGCAAGCAATTGTTTAATATCCTCTTGTGAAGAATCTAATATATTATCAACTTTATCTAACGTAATTGTAGAACGAGCAGTCAATTCATTTACATTTGCGATAGTCCTTCTTAAATCGGCAATTGTTTCATCTGTAAGTATTTCATTAACTTTTTGGTTTGTTTCTGTTAATGTTTCTGCGGCTCTGTATTGCCAATCCATAAAGTCCGACAACCTCATCGGTTCAATAATCGTATATTTTGATGTTTGCTTTGGATAATTCAAAGGAGTATCATCCAAAGGAACAAGCCTCAATTTGTGTCCTGATTTTTCGGTAATAGCAGAACCTCTCAAAAATTCCGGCAATATCAAACCAGGTAAATCAATGAAATAATCTACTTTATATGCATAAGTAGTCTTTATATTATTCTTGAAGTTAAAAGGAACAGAATCTCTCGGCAAAACTTCTACACCTTTGATTATACCTACATCGTAATATTTACCGCTGAGTTTCATCTGGACCTTATCATTTTTATAAAGCAAGTTTTTATCAACCATTGGGATATAAATAGTTCTTATTTTTGGAGGAGTAATTTCTAAAAATAATTCCCCGATAATACCTGTTTGTTGAATAGAAAACGTAGAAGCCTTTGGTATTTCTACATCAGGATTTGTTATAACAAATTTTACTTTTACATGACTGTCTTCAGCATCAACGGTTGGAATAATTTCTTCAACCTGTCCAACTTTCAATCCCATCATCTGCACTCCGGCACCGGGTCTTAGGCCGTTAACATCTTTAAACTGTATCTCTATTCTTGCAGCAGATGATAATGCTCTGCCCTTAACTTTTAATACCACTCCAACTAATAGGATAAGTGCAATCAGTGTAAGTAAACCTACCTTAAATGATGAGGAAAATTTCATTATAACATTTCTCCATTATTCTATATGTATAATTCTATCAAAAAAATAAAAAAACTGTAAAGTTTTAATATTACACAAATATGCTATCTGCGTTTATCCTGCATAGAACTGTCCCGATATTGGCGTTTTATTTGTTCTTGCAAATCCGCAGGTATTTGAATATTTTGAAGCGCCATATTATATTTTTTCAAATTCGCAATATTTTCAGATTCATTTAACAGATTTCTTTGCGGAGGAAGATTTACACCATCTTTAACTTGTTCAAACTCCGTTTTAGCTTCTTTTGAAATAATTTTTGCAACAACTTCATCCAAATCACTACCTGAAACGTGATATTTTGAAGCAATATCATTAACCGTTTTACCTTGAGGAAATGTATATAGCCAATTTATAGAAAGCCTGTCCCCCGGCCCTACATGAGAAATACCCTTCTGATGAGGAGTATACATTATATCGTTTTTGAAAGGGCTGTGTCCTAAGCCGATTGCATGCCCAATTTCGTGTAAAATAGTATGATACACTTCACTTTCATCATTATAATCCGCATGGACAAGACCTTCTGTTAAACCTATAACCATTTCCGCACTATATAACCTGTTATTATTGTCATAATGGAATAAACAATGCCCAAGAGCCTGTCTTTGCACTCTTTTCCACTCTAAATTTATATTTGAAGCATTCAAATTATCCACGACTACAAATGAGACTTTACCATTAGAAACTTTATGCCATTCATCAAGTGCTTGCTTGACATATTGACGATACTTATAATCCTGGCCTTGCTTTGAATAGAATTTCATTGGAGCAATATAAATCTTCAATGGCATAATATTCCATCGCATCAAACGACCGTTTTTTACAGATTCTTGTAAATATGTTTTTTTCTGCATATATTTATTGTATAATAAAATGTACAATAAGAAAAGTTATTAAATCAGACTAAGGAGAGAAATTATGGGAATGAACTTAATGAAAATTATGCAGCAAGTGCAGAATGTTCAAAAAAAAGCAGGCGCAATGCAAGAAGAATTAGCTAATCTTGACATCATTGGTGAAAGCGCAGGCGGTGCAGTAAAAGTAACCTGTGACGGACAAGGGAAATTCAAATCAATTAAAATTGCACCTGAAGCAATTAACCCTGAAAATCCTTCAGCAGTTGACTCAGAATCAATTGAAATGCTTGAAGATGTTATTTCCGCAGCAATGAAAGAAGCAACAGCAAAAGCTTCCAAAGAAATGGAAGAAAGAATGAAGAAAATTACCGGCGGAATTAAAATACCGGGATTGAATTTCTAAGAAAATGATATATCCAAAATCAATAGCAGCACTGATAGAACAATTTCAAAAGTTTCCGTCAGTAGGCCCTAAATCGGCACAGCGTATGGCATTCTTTTTACTCAGAATGTCAAAAGATGATGTTGAAAATTTTGCAACAACAATTTTAGAGGCTAAAGAAAACACTAGAACATGCGAGATTTGCTATAATATTTCATCTTCAAGTCCTTGCGAAATATGTTCATCTTCCCAAAGAGATAAATCTACAATCTGCGTTGTTGCGGAATCAAAAGACCTTATTGCAATTGAAAAAACAAACGAATACAAAGGTTTGTACCACGTTTTGCAAGGATTAATTTCACCTATGGACGGTATTGGTGCAGAAGACGTGAGAATTAAAGAACTTTTAAACAGATTAACAAACGAAGAAGTTAAAGAGGTTATTCTTGCACTTAGCCCTTCAGTTGAGGGAGAAGCAACAAGCCTTTATCTTACAAAACTTATAAAACCTTTTGGAATTAAAGTTTCAAGAATCGCATTTGGCTTGCCTGTCGGTGCTGATTTGGAATATGCAGACGAAATTACGATTGCAAAAGCAATTGAAGGCAGACATGAAATATAGCAATTACCCCTCACAGTGTAATTGTTATAACATAATAAATATTTTAAAATAAAGATTATGAACTTATTGGAAATAAAAGAGCTAAAAGTTGATTATACTACTAAAAGCGGTGTTTCAGGAGAAACAAAACTTGTTCATGCCATAAATGGGATTAATCTTGGAGTCCGGAGGGGTGAAATTCTTGCGGTCGCAGGAGAATCAGGCTGCGGGAAATCCACACTTGCCAAAGCAATAATGAAACTTGTCGATATAAAAAACGGAGAAATAATTTTTCAAGGAACAAATTCTACCGCCCTCAATTCGATTAAAGAAATTCGCCAATTTTATCAAAAAGTTCAAATGGTATTTCAAAATCCATATTCAAGCCTTAACCCTAAGATGAAAATAGGCTCAATACTAAAAGAGCCGCTACTAATCAATAAAAAACTCTCTTCGCAAGAAATAACCCGAATTGTAGAAGAAAAAATATCACAAGTCGGGCTGGATACAAGCGTTTTAGACAAATATCCTCACGAATTTTCCGGCGGACAAAGGCAGAGAATTGCGATTGCACGTGCACTGATTTTAGAACCTGAACTTATAATTGCAGATGAACCCGTAAGTGCTCTAGATGTAAGTATTCAGGCGCAAATCATTAATTTACTTAAAAGTTTAAAAGAAAATCTTGGTTTGACATTTATTTTCATCTCACACGACTTAAGTGTTATAAAGTATATTTCAGACAGAATTGCGGTAATGTATTTGGGAGAAATAGTTGAAATTGGAAAAACATCAGAAATTTTTGACTCCCCCAAACATCCATACACTCAAGCTTTATTGAGTTCTGTTCCCAAAATAGGTTCAAAAACCGAAGATACAACAATACAACTTGAGGGGGAATTACCTTCTGCGGAAAAACTTCCATCAGGCTGCAAATTCCATACAAGATGTCCTTACGTAATGGACAAATGCAAAGACAAAATTCCTGAGGAACACGAATTTTCGCTATCACACAGGTGTAAATGTTTTTTGTACACGAATGAAAACTCTATGATATAATCAAAGCTATGGAAAAGAATATAATAACAACAAATCGAAAAGCTTTTCACGAGTACACTATTTTTGAGAAATATATTGCAGGCCTGGTTCTGACAGGAACGGAGATTAAATCTATCAGAAACAACGCAATAAATCTAAAAGATAGTTTTTGTCGTGTTGAAGACGGTGAAATATTTTTATATAACTGTCACATTTCCCCATACGACAAAGGGAATAGGAATAACCATGACGAAAAACGTACACGCAAATTATTATTAACGGCAAAAGAGATTTTAAAAATAAGTAACAAAATAAAAAAAGACGGCTATACGGTTGTGCCATTGGAAGTTTTTATCACAAAAGGATTTGCCAAAGTTGAAATAGGTTTAGCTAAAGGTAAAAAACTACATGACAAACGAGATGATATAGCCAAGAAAGAACAAAAACGAGAGATGGATAGAGCCTCAAAAACAAGATACTAACGTTTTTTATATTTTGACTTGATTTTGAGTATTTATTTGATAGTATAATAAATGCGAACACGTTTATGGCGGGTGTCGTCAAGCGATAGTTTTTCATAATGAGTTTGCGAATTATAGAAAAACATCGTCCCGAACTTGTTTCGGGATCTGACAATTTAATATAGAACAAATATGGCGGGTGTCGTCAAGTGGTTAAGACCACGGATTGTGGTTCCGTTATGCGTGGGTTCGAATCCCACCACCCGCCCCATAAAAAAGCTGATGACTTTTGTCATTGGCTTTTTTATTTAGTGATTGGCGAGGACGAGTGTAGTTAGACGAGTAGTTTGGTTTTGTCAGTTTGACTATTTTGTTTTCTGAAAGCCGCTCGTTGTAGGGTTTTTGCTGGTCGGAAGTGTAACTTTACCAAAAAAACCGATTTACTCATATTTACTCATTATTTACTCACACCGGTCGTCTACTTTCCAATAATAGTAAGAAATTTTTTAGAGTGGGTTTTTTGGAATAGAGCGGGTTTTTTGGTAAAGTTAATTAATAAACTTTTATGACTTTTCATTATCAATGAAAAATGCATTTAATAAATCTGCGTTATCTCTTAAATTTTTGATAACTGGTGCAAGGTTATAACATTCTTCTATTTCAGGTTGATTTGATACAAAATAATCAACTATAACGGCTATATTATAAACATTTTCCGCCCATTTGCTAATTTTCTTAAATTCTTTTTCTGTAATATTGTATCCGGCTTCTTCCATAATCCCCTCCATATATCAGGAAACACAATACATGAAAGAATTCAGAAAAGCGAAAAACTAAGAAAGATTTTACAAAAGAACATATTTATTTTAAATATTTATCTAAAATGGCTTGTTTTTTAGCAGGTATTTCTTCTATTTCTTTTTGAAGTTTTGCTATTTCAGCTTCCAATGGTAATACCTTGGCAACGATTTTCTTTTGTTCCTCAATATCTGGAACGGGAATTTTTATTGTTTCTATTCTATCTATGGATGCTCTTTTGCTTCTTGAAAAACCATATTCAGTGCCTTGTTTCTTAAGTGCATATGCTACGTAATTTTCTAGTAATTTAGTATTATCTTTTAGTCTTAAAACCCCACAATGGTCAGTTGGATAAAATGGTATATTTTTATCAAGAGTATTAACCATCCAATCTCCATCTATTCCCCATAATACTGATTTCTGATTAAAATCTTCTATCAACAACTTATCCAAATGTCCAAACGGTTGAAAAACGTTTGCACTATATACAGGAATTTTACCATTCTTAAGTAATTCTTTATTTAATACTCTTTTTCCTATAGCAAGAGCAAATACATCTTTATCAGACAATCTAATATAACTTTTGGCATTTCCATATAAACTGTTATACATTTGTTCAATGAAAATTATTTTCTTTTCAATTTCTGCTAAAGCGTCTTTTTCAAAATCTGATAAAGGCGATATTTCCTTAACAATTTTCTCTTGAATATTAACATCAGGAAAAGGAAGTTTAAATTCAGCAATATCTTCAGGATAAACATGTGGCTGGCTTTTCCCTTTTTGAGAGTAATAAATATCAGCCTGTTTTGACTTTAAGAGTTCATAAACATATTTTATATTCACCTCTTTAGGATTATTTGAAGTGATAGTAGAACAATCCGATGCCCAAATAGGCTCATCAAAATAATTAACAAATCCAGCATTTGCACCAGATGCACTTATGGTTATAACATCACCTTTTCTGTTCGCTTGATTATGGTAATATGCCGGGGAAATGCCACCCGCAATAACAGGTATATCACCTTTTGTAGTTTCTTTCTCTGTTATACTTGTGCCTTTTGTAATTTCTAATTCTTCAACTTTCTTTATTTTAATACTTTTATACTTGCTATCAAACTTTAATTTTTTTTTAGAATTTAAATTTATTACTTTTTCAAATTTTGGCAGTGAAAAATCAATTAACTCTGATAAACGACAATAATCTATATGATTTTTTAAAGGATATTCTTCTGTCAAATTAGCATTTATCACTTGTTTTTCTACATCTTCGCCTATAAAGTTTTTGTACATAAAAGTGTTTAATTTGTCAGTATCTTGATTATCTATATCTGAAAATAGACTGGATAGAATACAACCATCTTCATCTTTGTATATATTGATACCTTCCTGTCCCCTACGATTGGAAAATTCATACCCTAAAAACTGCTTCTCTTCTGCTTTTTCGCCAGAATTCGCTAATACTAATTTTGAATTATAGGCTAAAAAGAAATATAGCATTTTTTCTTGTTCTAAAGTCTTTAATTCATTATTGTTTAAACTTTTATGTTCTTCATAAAATTCTGATTTTTTTGCTGATTCAGTCGGACTATTTTTTATAATAGAAATATAGTCATCAAAAGCTAAATCTTCATAATTTATTTCTACAAAATTAGAAAATGCCTTTTCTATGCCAGCAACGGTAACATCACGGTAATTATCA
>CADCKD010000028.1 GCA_902801985.1 uncultured bacterium
AGTTCAGGTCGGCGGGTTTCTTTTGGGTCACTTTCTTTGCCCGAACAAAGAAAGTGACATTATGGAAGAATAATTTGTTACTTTGTGCTCGAATTATTCCTACGTTTTTTTTGCTATTTTTGAAAAATTTGCTAAAATAAAAATATGAAACATCATCACGTCTTTCAAGTATGGATAACATTTATTATATTTTTACTATGTTCACTCTTGACATTGATTCCGTATGAAAAATATCAAAAAAAATATATGGACTTTGTCAGAGATTTTAATAACGTTCCTCAAAAACATTACGAAAAACAACTTGAAATAGCAGAAAAATATATGGATGGAGAAGAACAAGAAACTAAAAAAGAAACAAAAGAAACAGGTCCTAAAAAAGAAGATTATAAAAAACCTTATTACGTAAGAGACCGCAAAAATCGTTACATCCTGCATAAGTACAAAAGAGATTAATTCAAATATGCATCTTCAATAAATCTTATTTCATAGAGTGTTCCTGCAGGAATATTAACATCTTTCCCCTTTTGCAACAGCCCCGTTAAAGGAGATGCAACCGTACCTGCTGCTCCCGCTAGAAAACCTCCGATAGTAGGGAGCGGAGAAAGTATTTGTCCAATAGGGTTAGCCGAAAGCTTTGCAGAAACGGAACGTCCTTTTTTGTATGCATTTGTAGCACTTTTTACCTTATTTTTTACCCCTTCTATGTATTGCCTTGCACCTTTTATCCTGTTGAAAAAGATATTTTCACCGTTTACTTTTGTTATCACTGCACTAATTGGGATATCTTTACCATCATAGCGCATACTTGTTATTTTAATTTCTAACAAACCTCCGTTACCGGTAATTTGGGATGCATGAGATTTTACAACAGTTCCCTTGAATGTTGTACCGGCAGGAACGGTTATTTTGCCGTTGTTCACAGTATTTGTGGATTTAAAAGAAATTGTTGTGTTCAATCCGAACCAACTTGAAGCTTTACCGTCTGATTTTAGCTCAAATCGCGTCCAACGAGGGATTTTAGGACCTGCCTTTTGTGTTTGAGAAGGTTTTATTATACTAATAGCCTGCTGAACATCAAATACGGGCGTTGATTTTGGAACTTGTGTTGCAGTAGTAGTTGTTGCCGTTGAAGAAGTAGGAGATGTCGCACTATTTTTCAAATTTGAAGGCAACTGAGGGAGCATCTCATCACTCAACTTTGTTGAATTGTATTTTTGCTTAATCTCAGCATCTACTGAGGTATCAAGTTCATACGCAGCACAAGCCGGCACCAACATTGTAAATAGTAAAAAAGTCACACCAAATTTTTTCATTATTTACCTCTTGTAGGCAGCAATACAAGAACTATAAACATTAAAACAAATAAAGGAGGCTTAATTACAGCAAAAATAGTTGCTATCGCACTTATCCACAATGCATTAAATTTGTCTTCCGTTACATCCCAAATTCTCTTTGTTGATAAAACAAAATATACATATAAAACCGGAAGTTCAACAAAAATCATAAATGCTAAAAACAATAAAATAAATTGCGCAGGGATTTTAATCATAAAATTTATACCTGCATAAAGCAAAACAAGAAGAACTTGCAATGCAATAAGACATACTGAACATTTTAAGTATGTTTCACGCCCGATCGGCTCATTTATTTTTAAAAAGTTGTTTAAGATTAAATTCTTCATTTACCCTCCTACTTTAAAAGTTCATTTATAGCTTTTGCAGCTTTTTTACCTGCACCCATTGCATTAATTGCATTTGATTCCCCAACAGGAGCAACATCTCCTCCCGCATACACACAAGGAATATTTGTTGAACGGTTATCAGAATCAACTACGATATACCCTTTTTTATCAACTTCAATATTTAAGCCGTCAGCTTCACTTGAACGTTGTATTATCGGATTCGGGTTTGTACCGAGAGCAACAATAACAGTATCCACATCTTCTGTAATGTATTCACCTGTCCCAACAGGACGACGTCTTCCGGATTCATCAGGCTCACCTAACTCCATTTTTTCAAATTTCATGCCGGCAACATAACCCTCTTTTTCAAGAATTTCAACAGGGGCCATTAAAAATTTAAATATAATACCTTCTTCTTTGGCGTGTCGAATTTCTTCAAGTCTTGCCGGGAGTTCTTTTTCAGTTCTTCTGTATAAGATTGAAACTTCCTCAAAGCCAACTCTAACAGCAGTCCTTGCCGCATCCATTGCAACGTTACCACCCCCGATAATTGCAGCTTTTTTACCAATTTTTAAAGGCGTTACAGAATTTTCTTTTCCTGCACCCATAAGATTTACTCTTGTCAAAAATTCATTTGCAGAAAAAACTCCATTTAAATTTTCGCCCTTTATATGCATCATTTTAGGAAGTCCTGCACCAGAACAAATGAATATAGCATCAAAACCATCTTCTTTTAATTGCTTTATCGTAACAGATTTACCAACAATTACGTTTGTTTTAAACTCTACCCCCATTTCTTTTAGATTAGAAATTTCCCTATCCAAAAAAGTTCTCGGAAGTCTGAACGGAGGAATACCATATCTCAAAACTCCGCCAAGTTTATGCAAAGCCTCAAATACAACAACCTGATGTCCTGCCTTTCTTAAATCTGCGGCAGCAGTAATGCCGGCACAACCTGAACCTATTACAGCAACTTTTTTACCGGAAGGGGTAATCTCTGGGACTTTTGCTTTTGTATTATCTCCGACATAGCGTTCTAAAGCACCAATTGCGACAGCTTCTCCTTTTATTCCCAAAACACAATTGCCTTCACATTGCCTTTCTTGAGGGCATACACGTCCGCACACAGACGGAAGCATACTTGTATTACGAATAATCTCTCCGGCTTTTTCAATATTATCTTCTTTTAAAGCTTTTATAAAGTCAGGAATTTGAATGTTCACGGGACAACCCTGAACACAACGAGGATTTTTACAGTTTAAGCACCTTGAAGCTTCTAATTTCATTTGTTCCGGCGTAAAATTACTTTCAACCGCATCAAAATTTGAACGTCTTTTTATTTTATCCTGCTCTTGTACTCTTTGTCTGTCTATTCCCATAAAAATAAAGCCCTTCCAATAATGTATATTCTTAAGTCATTCTAAATTAAATTCAAAAACGTTGCAAGCATTTTAACGTAAATCTTTCAAAATAATTTTTAATGAATCTTTTGAATTTATATTACCGCTTACACTGACTCTGAATGTCGAAACATCATCACCCATTTTTGTCTTAATATCAGGTATCAAAGATATTTTACTTTGATACATATCTTTTGTTTTTTCAGGTCTGAACACAACACGATATATTAAATTTATTGGAATTTTTAAAATCCTGATACCTTTTGCATGTGTTTTATTTCTTCTGCCCCAAATGTTCAAATCTCCGCCTTCTGTGTCTATATTATAATTCCCTTCTATAAACATCGATAAATAATCACTTTTGGAAAAGATTTTAACATCTTTCACCTGTTCATTGTCTATATTGAAACTTCCATACAGATTTGAATAAAAAACATTAGGTTTTGAAAAATCAATGTTAGTAATTTTTGATAAACAAATTTTTATATCTTTAAATTTATTCATTATCCAAGATTTTGACGGTTTTTTAGAGCTGTTTACTATAAATTCCTGAGACCCGATTGTTGGCAAAAAACCATCTGACATTGCAAAAGTAGCTTTTGCTTTAATATCATTTAATTTGTCTTTGGATATAAAGTGCAATGTTGCAAACGCACTCCCTTCGATTTGGTTTTTCAGTTTGAAGAAATTTGTTGCAACTATATTTGAATCAATATCAGAAGCAAAGAATTCAATATCAGATGAATATTTTTTTATATTATATTTACCCTTTGCACTCAAAACACCATTTGCGTACTCGGCCTTTGGCATGACAAATGTTGCAATATTATTTTTTAATGCCCCTTGCATTTCTACATTTCTTATATCAAATTTTCGGCCATAAACTCTGTCAATTTTTACGACACCACGCTCAACAGTTACATCTATATCCTTTGGTACTGAAATTTTACCACCAGATGCAGCAGGGAAAGTTTTAGGAATAGAAGTCAATTTCCCTCTTTGAACAAAAAAACTGTCTAAATGAGCATCTATATTATGAACAATAATATTATCAAAGTCGTTTTTGGCAACGGCGTTGGCTCTCACCGGAGAATCATAAAATGTACCGTTCATACTTAGCATAACTTTATCTTTTTCAAAATTCGCTCCGGTATTTTGCAAATATAAGAAATTTGCGTGCTTTACATCATACAAATTCAATGTACCCAATAAACTCTTTTCCAATAAATTAAGTTTTACATCCGCATCAAAGGTTCCCCCGTTGACATAATTTTTCAAAAAAGATCTTATTATTGTTACAGGAACTCTGCCGGAGGTCTTGGCTGACAAATTTGAAAGCCTGTAATGACCGTTAATTTTTTCAAATAATCCGTCACCGCTAATAAGTTTTTTGTATTCCCCGCCATCGAATATTGAATAATAGTACTCACTTATTTTCATAGGATTACCTTGTTTGACGGTATGCATAAGTATGTGTTTTTCTTTGTCAGTATTATCCAAAGCGCCGTACTTTGTTGAGATATTTGTTCCACGAGGGATCTTTAAGGTATAATCCACATCAACTTTGCCATTGTGCGTCAAATATTTTACTGATGCATCTGCAGAACCTATAACCATAATTTTTGGGAAATATTTTTGAGTAAATTTGTTTGTTAAAATTGAATATACATTTCCTCTGACTGTTAAATCTTTTGTTAAAAGCCCTGTTAGCAAAAAGTCCGTTTTGACCGGCTCCCCTCCAAACAATCCGGAAGTTTTTGCATTGATTGTTTTATTTGCAAAATTAAATACAGTTTCAGGCAAAAATACCGGAATATTTAAATTAGAAAAATCTGCGCCCAGATCATGTGTTTTACAAATACCATTAAGATTTCCTTGAGAATAAGTTAAATCTACATCCATATTCCCTTTAAAATTAGTAAAATTTTCTATGAAATTTCTTTTATTCGGATTTTTTAATTTGTAAAAATAAATAAAAGCCGATTCCAGTTCTTTTACCGGAAGAGAATTCCCTTTTATAGAAATATTTCTCGCATCTCCTGACAAAAGAAGTTTAGAATTATCAAATTGAACAGAAAAATCATTAAAATTTAATCCTTTTGAAGAATATATTATCTCGCCGCTTTTACCAAAAATAACAGGAGATTTCAAATAATTACTTTCAATATTTGCAAAAAGAGAAGTTATTATTTGTCCACGTTTTTTTACAGATTTTATATAATCAATTTTCCCAATAGTCTTGTCATTAAATTTTATAAAAGCTTCTTTTATGTTAATTTGAGGGAGATAACTCAAATTAAACGGTTTGTTCTCTTTTTGCGAAGGCTTTATATAACTTTTTATACTCTCGATATCACCATACAAATAATCACTTGAAAATTCCGCACCTTTCAAATCAAAAAGATTTACTTTATATTCTAAATTATTGCCGTAGGCTATTTCTTTTCCACTTGAAGGTTTTATATAAATTTTGTCAAGCAAAACTTCAACACCAAAAAACGGAGTCGTTTTTATTTTTAGCCCTTGAATAGAAAACGGCAAACCTGTTTTATTAAGTAAAAAAGCCTCATATTTTGAAATATTGTCCGCAGAAGTTAACACTTTCGGCAGCCCAAAAATGAAAAATGCATAAAGTCCCACAACTAATGAAATTATTAGTCCTGATAATATATAGGCTATTAGTTTAATACATTTCATTTTTTTAATTCTTTACTCCAAAAAATTTTTTAATTCTGTTTTTCAATTTTCTTTCTTCTGCAGCTTTTAATGCAGCTTCTTGAGCTGCTTTTTCCTGAGCTTGTACTTTGCGAAGTTCTATCAATTCCTCAACAGACATACCTTCTTCACCTGCTTCCGGTGTTGGAAGGGTATCTACAAAATCTTTTGCATTCTGCATTTCAGAATTTAGAGCTAACCACTTGAAAGATTTTATCATTTTGAGAGGCTTTCTGGTGTCCCCTTTTAATTTTATTTGGAATTTTGTAGCATTGTCATCAGACTTACCTTCTCCAAGTGCAGGCAGAGCTTTCATTTCTTCTTCGGATATTTCTTCGCAGAAAAGTGCAAATGCTTTTACCATCACAATATTTAACCCCGGTGTACTTTTAACTATATTGATAGGGTTTAAATTTGCAAGAGGACCAAGTTTATCAGAAAAAGCAGAAGCTAACTTCCCTCGAACTTTTAAATCCGCTGTATTATTCAGCAGATTAACTTTCCCTGCAATAAACATGGACATTACATTCCCCTGAGATTTGATAGGCGAAACTTCCGCAACTCCATCAGCCAAGTCTAAATGCCCATACAACTCATTATATCTTGAGGTATCAAATGTTACCAAATTTGTGATAACAGATCCGATAGTAGAAGAGAAAAACGCGTTCTCTCTGATATTTTCAGCCATTATAAAGTTTTCCAATTTGCCAAAAGGGCCTAATTGACCATTTTTAATATTAAAATCTACTGTTCCTTGTAAAGACCGCAGTTGCTGTTCTAATTCAAACCCTTTTAATGATAATTTTGCCACAAAATTCATATTTCCGGACAAAAGATCTTTCATCTCCAGAACTTCAGCTAATATTTTTTCAATATCAAAATTTTTACCGCTTACTTCAGTATTTACAATAGTTTCTATTAGATCCATAGATGCTTTACCGGCAACATACCCCCCAAGAGGAGAGGTTTTAAGATTATTCAGATAAAAAATATTCTTTAATAATGCAATATCTGCCGTTGTATTATCAACAAAAATTTTATCCATCACAATCTTGCGTAATCTTACATCCCCTGAAAGAATTTCTAACGGAATATTCATTTCTTTACCGGGAGTCTTTGCAACTGCTTCGCTAGGACTTGGCAGCACCTTATTTATTGCATCTACAACCTTTAAAACTTTATTCACATCAATATAAATTGATGAAAGTTTGATATCATAAAGTTTTTTATCAAGTAAAATATCCCAATTAGTTTTGCCGGACAATTTTAGTAATGAGCCGTTCAAATTAATTCTGTTTGCATTGAACGTTATGGTCTTTGAACCAACATCTACCAAAACCTGCGCAATATGGGAATATAACTCAGGTACAATAATATTTTTTATAACAAAATTTCCTTTAATAACAGGATTTGAAGGTTTGCCGTATACAAACAAATTACCATCGGCACTGAATCTTGTTCTTTTTAATATCACAGGAGAACCTTCCAGTTCATGAGGGATACTAAGTTTTATCATACTTATAAAGGGTTGGAAGTTAATATTGGAAATAATTGCTTTCAAAGTCACAAGCTCTTTTGCAAAAAGCATATTGCGCCCAAGATTATCCCCGAATTCTGCACCCGCAGGTTTGTAATAGATACCTGAATCTTCAAGTTTTATAGTATTCCCGTGTTTATGCAATTTTAACTGCATAATAGTATCATTACCCACAAGTTCTTTTATATTAACAGGAGTAAAATAATTAGTCCTATCTGATTTTGCCTGTGCAATAATTTTCATATTATCAATTTTACCTTCTAACAAGGCTTTTACAGGAATAAATCCGTGATACTCATAATATGGAAGTGCGACATTACCCACAAGCACTCCTAAATCACGAACATCAATATTACCCCCCGCTTTAAAATCGGCTTTTATCTTGGAAAGATAATCTTCCAACGCGCCGGAAATCATAATTTTTGAATTGTTATTAAATAATATTTCTGAAGGCTTGATGGCAATTTTATTCTTATCTATATCCACACTTAAGTTATTACTCTTTATGACAGATTGTATATGCGGTAAAAACAAGCTAAAGCCATTATTTTTAACTATTGCGCTTATATGGTTCTCGTATGCAACTGCACCAAATCGCATATTATTATTTATAACTTTAAATAAATTTTTGTAGTCACTTAAAATAAAATTGTCTACATCAGTTTTAACAAAAGCTGTCAAATCTTTCATATCGCCATTCAGATTAGCTTTTAAAGACACATTCCCTGATTGCAAATTATAATTCTTTTTAATATTTGATGGAATAAAAGCCTTATATAATGGAACTAAAGGAATTTTATCACCTTTCACATCCAGATTTACAAAAGAATTCGGAGTTATTTTACCTGAAACATCAACAGGCCTGTTATTTATAAGTAAATGAGTGTTTGATATATTTATTACATTATCAGATGCGATAATATTTGCTTTAATATCATCAAAAAGCAATCCGATATTACTGTCAGAAACTTTTCCGCCTCTGACGATTACATATCCGTCAGATTCCATTTTTTTGAAATTGGTTTTCATAGTTGCATCTGCAAGAAAATAACCGTCTGCCTGCATTTTATCAATATCAGAGATAACGTTTACACTTGCAAAGTAAGCCTTTACAACATTTAAAAGATTATTTAAATATATTTTAGTTGACTTTAAAGTTAAATCTAACGAAGGCTTTTTACCATGGTTAATTTTACCAAACAAATTTATGTAATCTTTCGATGTAACATACAAATTAGAATCTATTTCCGCCAAATGCCCTTTAGCGATTAATCTGAAATGTGATTTCGGCAATTCAAGGCCAGACAATGTTATTGAAGTATCATCAACATTTAAAAAACCTTTTATATTTAAATGAGAGCCTTTTGAATCTTTGCGAATTTTTAATTTAGAATTTACATTTGATTTTAGATTGTAATTCCTATACACTTCAACAGGATTTACAAAAGGGATTGAATATACAGCTTCTAAATCCTCTTCCTCTTTTTCCGGAAGTTTAATCTCAGGCAAAGCAGTATCTATATTTACGTTAGCAGTGATATTTGTCTGATCATCATTCAACAAAACCGCATCAGCCTTGATACGTGCAAATTCGCCGTTGTTATATCCTAATTTTACTTCCTCACCTTTTAATGTAAGTTTATGAGTAGTCTGCATATCACTTATAACGGCGCTGTAATTTTTTAATTTTACGGCAGGAATATTTATTCTTATTTTCGAAATATCTATCGGTAATTCTTTAATTTCGGATTTTGCATACTTTTCAGGATGAAGAAGTTTATCCTTTCTACGTTCATTGACTAAATCTTCATAAACACGAACAGCTTTGAATTGAGAACCGTCAGGCAGAATTTCTATATTCAATTTTGGATTTACAACCTTTGCGCAAGATACCCTCACCGTTCGCCACAAAATACTCGGGATAAATACTTTGCCCTTGAAAGAATCCAGGCTGACAACATTTGAACCGTCAGGCAAACTAACTTTTATATCTTTAATTTTAACGCCGGCTTCAAGTAAAGGGTTGGTTATTATCTTAACTTTGCCATAATCTAATTTCAGACCGCTATTTTCTAATACCAGATTTTGTATATCATTTTTGTAGGTGTCAGGATTTATTACGTGCGGAACAACAAATAAAAATGCCGCATACAAAACTATTAACAAACCACCTAATACACACCCGCTTATTTTTAAAAATTTTTTCATTTAAGACCTCGAATATTATATCCCTAAAAGTATTATACAATAAACAAAATCATAAATTTTATTCTATACGCGTCTAAATTTGTCTAACAACATTATTGCATGACTTTTACACAACTATTTCGAAATTTTGAACTAAATTCTCATTTTTTAAAATACTATCTATGCGTTTACTATTTAACCCAATACATTTTTTTACAAGTTGAGCCTGCACATCCTTTGGCAGATACGGAATGCACTGAGCCAATCCGGCATAAACGCTCTCTTTATTTCCGGATACTTCATTAAATTTTTTTAACCACTCTTTTAATCGTTTATTTTTTGGCACTGTCATTATGTAATTGCGTGTTCTCCTCATGACATGATCTTTTAAATTTAAAAAGTTCACAGTTTGTGTACACCCGCCCCAATCATAAAAATATTCTCTAATGAAATTTTGTCCCATCTTTGCATCTTCATCAGTAAAATGAAAACCGATTTTTTCAAAATCAATTTTACGTTTTGGCAATCTTACATCTTCGTCTATAAATTTATTTACCATATAACCGCTGTTTAAATCACCAAAGAAAAATTTACCTCTATTAGTATCAAAACCAATATTTTTCATCCAAAACGCAGCAGCGTTTACCTCGGAGAAAAGACCGTGATTAGCGTATGAATCACCTAAATCCTTTGTATAAAATACCTTTATTACAAAGTCATCTTCATCAAAATGTTCCAAATCCTTAAGGCCAACTATTTTGAATACTTTACCTTTTCCGCCTTTACCAAGAAACTCTAAATCAAAATTGTCATAATCGCTTTTAGATAATATATTATATTTTGCAAGAACATCTCTTAATTTATTTACTGTAGCCTGAGAACGCCCAAGCTGCCACTCTTCAAATGTAGTATAGCTAAAATCTCTTATCTCTTCAGCAACTTTATCAAATGTAGAAAGAATATCCTTTATCGCTTCAGGCATATTTTCTTTTTCAAGTTTTCTTGTTATGAAACTCGGTAATCTGCCCACAGTAGATTTTTTGTCAATTCTTTTAGAAAAATAATCCTTTAATGCCTCCTCCGGATGTGGATAAATTGCTTTACTTAGTTTATTTGTCACACCGGTAAAAGAGTACTGAGGGGTATTGTAAGAATTATAATTATGTATATTTAAATTTTCCATATCTTTATATAAACATCTAAAAATTTTTTTTGCTATTTACACGAATAAATCAATTAAATAATTTACAAAAATAAAAAAATATTACTATTATTTACAAGTTATCTTCGACAAGAGTAAATCTTAACGTCCCCTTATCATCTACGATTTCATTCCACATTTTGTATGGACGAACCCAATTATCTCCTGTTTTTAAGGGCTGATATACAATCATATCCTCTAAGGTTTCTGAATGTTTGGCAAAACCGATAATTTTGTATAAATTTCCTTTATAATGACGATAAATACGTCCTATTTCAATTTTTTGCATAAAAATTCTCCGTTGACTTTTATAATATATCATATAAAGTTAACGGAGAATATTGATTTATTAATTTTATTTTAAATAAGTTTGAGCCGCTTTACAATAATCTTCAAAAGAAATAGGTTCACCTGTTCTGGCGTCCATAATTGGATTTAAAGTAAGCATTCTTTCGTAATCTGCTCTTAGGGTTTCATATTTTTGCTCAATTGCACCTTCTTTTTTATAATGATTTTTAATTAAATTTAGGGCTCCTGCGGTCAATAATGCAACACCAGCCGCGATTAAACCTACTTTACCTTTTTTAGCAGTTGACATTTTGCCGAAATTTTTAACGGCATCAACAACTTTTTGAACAACATTTTTCAAGTTGGCATTTTTACCAATAACTTCTCCAGCTTTTTTAGCCACTTTGGAAACTACCTCTAACACTTTGTTTCCAACTTTTGTAGTTTTTACCATATCAAGAACTTTTGGTGCTTTTTCAGCAACAAATTTTATAGCCTTTTCTATAAAGGTACCGGTTTTAGTAGCAATTTTTGCAGCAGTTTCAGGATTTCTTGACACAATATCCTTTGTTGCTAAGGTTAACCCGGTAAGAGCAGCCACTCCTACTGCTGTTTGCGCGGAATTTCTGACTTTTTCGCTTTTTTCTGTTTTTGGATTTGCTAAAACTAACGGTGCAACCAATCCGCCTGTTAAACCAACTGTTGCAATTTTACCGACTAAACTTGTCATAAATACCTACCTTTCAAAAAATAAATACTAACCTACTTCTATATAAAGTATTTTTTTTGAAAAATATTGCGTAAATCCTGGGGTAATATTACAGTTTATTAAGATTAATTATTTTTTATTCTTCTGAATTGAAGCTAAAACCTGTTCTGCTGTTGGGACAGGTAATTTTTCACTGTTAACTTTTTCCGGAGTAACTGTATTTACGACATTTTTTACATCAGCGCGCGGTTTTGTTGAATTTGCAGAACCTGAGTAAAGCATTTTTGCAACTTTGCCCCACATATACTGATTGTACATATCAAAATATTTTTCTATTCGTGAAATATAACTCATGCTAAATCCTTTCGATAGAACTATTATATTATACATAAAACAAACATGAAATTTTTTGCTAGATTACTAAATTAAAATATCTTTCGGTGGAATGAAATTTGCCCTAAATTTCTATAATTAGCGGGAGACGAGGCTCTTTTCTTGCTCGCTGTAAAATAACAGTCGGTTTGAGAAGAATGAACATTGAGTTTGAGAATTATTTTGGTGCAAAAATACACATATAGCGTAATTATTCAATAATTGATACAATCTTATAAATTTTGTTTAATAATGATGAATTATGTTTTAGTTTATTTATAACATATTCTATTTTTTCTTTTGAATTTTCATCTTCAAAATCAAATAAATTTTTTGGTTGCAGCATAAGTGCAGAGCAAATTTGTTCCAAGTTTTCTGCTGAAATAAAATTGTTACCTAATTCAATTTGACTCAAGCTTTTAGGAGAAATTCCTATTTTTTCTGCCAACTGTTCTTGTGTCAAATGTTGAGATAATCTTTTTTCTTTAATTTTTTTACCTAAAGATTGTTTAATGTTCATAATAATATAGTAATATATGTTTTAAATAGAATTAACCTATTGAAAATAGAATAAATATAGGTTATAATAGAATATATCTATTTTAAATAGACATTTGTATTGCCCAATTAACTTTAGAAAGGAGGCTTAATATGCAAAATATGCCAGTAAATCCATTAGGAAGAAAAAAAACAGTTGTACGCAATCCGAAAAATGTAAATGTATTTGATGACCAAACTACAAAATCAAAAAAAAGAAAAGCTGAATTAGAAGCAAAAGCAAAAAAAGCTAACGCACAGGGTAATGATAAGCTTGACTTAAACAGATTAACAAAAGAAGAAAAAGCAGAACTTGAAGAAATTAATAAGCAATTAAGAAGTCAAGAGTTCTTTTCTAAAAAAATTTTTTAAAGAATGTGTTTAATAAATGGTGAGAAAAACGAATAATATATTTTTTCCGACCATTTAAAAATTTATATTACCTATTTTTGTTTTTTGTCTGATTTAAATTTCTTCGGTATTTGAGTGAATATGTCGGGTTTTAACCCGACATATAAGAAATCAACCGCCACTATAAAAACGTACAATAAAAATAACACCTTTTCTTGTTTTGGTTGGGTTTCACCCAACCTACAAGCTACACAAATATTAAGAGATAGTTTGTAAGTCAGGCTTTAAGCCTGACATCATGATCTGAATAATATGTTTGGCATATAACAATAAAAAAGCCCCGCCTATGGTGGAGCTTTTTTATGGAGCGGGAGACGAGGCTCGAACTCGCGACATCTTCCTTGGCAAGGAAGCATTCTACCACTGAATTACCCCCGCTTATCTATCGGTACAATCATTCTACATGCTAAAAAATATTTTTCAAGCACTTATTTCTTTTAAATATGTTAACTTTTATTAACATGAGTTTATCTCTGAAACACACTCATCATAAGGGGTTTAAAAATTGGTATATACTTTTGAAATAAATTTTAGCACTTTTTTATAGGCCAATGCGTTTATTAATATATAGAAAAACACATTGAGAAAAAGGAGAATATATGGCCAGAGTATTAATTTCTATGCCTGAAGAATTTTTATCAAGAATCGATCAGGTCGCAACAGGAGAAAACAGATCAAGAAGTGAGCTTATTCGTGAAGCACTTAGAACTTACATCTACAAACAAAAGATTAAAGAATCATCAGGCGCTTTGCAAAACGCTAATTTACTTGAAACATTGTTGAGTTAATCATTGGCAAGGAAAAAGAGGAAAGGACAAAATCCTTTCCGGCGGATGAATAAATCCGCTTTACGAAAAATTTGGGAATATATTATAAAAGCCCTCGGAATAATCCGGGGGCTTTTATTTTTAATTTCCAAGCAACAACGTCGGTGCAGGTATCGGATTTTGGAAATTCGGTTCCAAGTTCATCTCTGAAGCTCGGTCCAAATCTTCTTGTGCCTCTTCTTCCTTATTTAGGCGCATATATACCTGCGCACGTTCATAATATAATCTGTTTTGTATTAAATATATTCTGTCACTTTCAGCGTTAACCAAAAGTTCATTATAAATTTTTAGTGCCTCGTTATAGCGTTCAATATTATACAAAAATTGCGCCTTATCCCACAACAAAGAATCTCTGTCATAATCATCCTTTGCATTACTTATTTCAGTGTCGAAATCTTTCAACGCACCCTTATAATCTCTCTGAGCATAACGAACATAAATCTTGTTATCAAAATTCATCATCTTATATTCATCATTTTCAAGATTATACGCTTTGTCATAATCTTCTATCGCCCCTTCAAAATCTCCGGAATGAAATTTGGCATATGCTCGCAAAGAGTACCATTTTGGGTCATTAGGAATGATTTTTGACCATATAGTAGTCATTTTTACCGCATCTTCATAACGACCTTGCGAAATCATGTTCATCGTATTTATATGCGGAGAACCAATCCAAAAATATACTCCCACAATAGCAATAACAAGCACAAATATTTTTACTAATTCCAATTTGAAATCCCTATAAGATTGATCCTCAATAGAATTTGAAGACGGGAAATGTGTTCTTTCATAACTGCCATAATTTTTTCTCAAATAAAATTCGTAAATACGACTATTAATAAAAGCTATTAACACCGTGATTGCAATTACAAATAATAAAAACCACAAAACATGTTCTGCACTGCCTTCAAAATAAGTATAATTAGGGAATATTACCCCATACACAAGAGCAATATAAGAAAATAAAATCAGCAAAGTTGAACAGCGTTTGAATAGGCGCGTATTTTTTCGTAATTTTTCAATAACTTCCGGAGGAAAAACTTTATCAAATTTATAGCCTACAGATATATTATTAACTGATTTTATAATAGTTTCACCGTTCTCCGTAACACTATAAAAATTTACGGGGGAATGTTTATAAAGCCATTTTAATATATGAACCTTCGCCATCTTATTTTCACAACCAGTCCTTCTAGGAAGTATCTTAACATAAACGTTTTTTTTATCTATATTATTTTGAGTAAATATATAGAAAAAATCCAAGAACAAGCAATAACAAGATTTTTGAAAAAATGTACTGCTTAATATATTTTAACAAGAAAAATTTATTGGTCGCTTTCGTGTTGATCACTGTCTTTCATCAGTTTTGCAAAATCAGAAGGCTTGATATTTTGAATAAAATCCTTAAATTCTTCGGCTTCTTGAGCATCTTTCGCGCTGTCTGTTGAAACAGAACCATTTGAAAGAACTTTTGCACTGACATATATTGGAGCCTCAACCCTTATAGCAATTGCTATTGCATCAGACGGCCTTGAATCAATTTCAAGTATTTCGTCATTTTTGTCTTTAAGATATATAGTTGCATAGTAAGTTTCTTTTTCAACATCATTAATTTCGACCTTAGAAACAGAGTACCCTGTTTTTTCAACAATATTTATAACCAAATCATGGGTCATAGGACGAGAGACATTCAGATTTTCTATTTTTCTGATAATAGAACTTGCTTCAGCAGACCCAATCCAAATAGGCAGAGCCCTTCTATTTTCTTTATCGTGTAAAACTACAATAGGGGAACCTGTTCTCGTATCAAGAGCTATACCCATAACTTTCATTTCAATCATAAATATTCAACCTTTCAAAATAACTGATAACATTATAGCTTAGAAAAAGTTTTTTTAAAGGCTTTTCAAAAAAAAAAGTTTATGCTAGAATGCATGTGCAGTCTTTCAAAGATTGTAGCCGTCTTACGGAGAAGTGGCCGAGTGGCTTAAGGCGGCACCCTGCTAAGGTGTTGTATGGGGTTACCTGTACCGTGGGTTCAAATCCCACCTTCTCCGAATTAAAGTCCGGTTACATTCTGATAACCGGACTTTAATTTATAAAAATAAAATCATCATTTTCACTATAGTTTAACAGGACATTTTATTTGAACGAATAAAATTATTATTTGGCAAAGTTTAGTGTGTGTTTAGGTTTGGGCGGTCGGAAAAAATCTTTTTATGCGTTCGCAAAAGGGACGAA
>CADCKD010000029.1 GCA_902801985.1 uncultured bacterium
ATATCTTTTTTACAATTTTTTTCATACTGTATTTGGGCTTTAACAGCTTTTCTGTCCGTAAAAAAACCTGCCTGTGCCGGTACGGTATTCAGCAATAATACGCCGCCTAATATAACTGATAATAATACTCTCTTCATGCTTTTTATTATATAAAAAATTATGTATTATGGCAAGTCAAATGAGTAATTTCGTATTATGTTATGCAAATTACCATTACTCACTTTTTAATACTCAATACCTTTTCTTGCAACGACTCCGGTATCCCAGTAGTGTTTAACCGGATTTATTTCTGATACAAGATGTGCAATTTCAACTATTTCCGGCTTTGCGTTGCGTCCGGTTAAAACTATTTCCATTTCTTGCGGTTTGTTTTTTAAAACTTCTACCATTTCGCTTAAGTCAATAAACCCAAGGTCTAAGGCAATATTTGCTTCATCAAGAATAATTAAGTTATACTCATCATTTTTTATTGCTTTTTTGGCAAGTTCCCAACCTTTTTTAATTTCACTTGCATCCATTTCTGTCTTATTATTATTGTATACAATCCTATCCAGTCCTGCTTGAATTATCGTAAGGTTCTCGGAAATTTCTTCGGATAAATTCCTGAACGAATTAAGTTCACCGTAATCATTACCGCCTTTTGTAAACATAATAATCAGGACTTTCCAGCTTCTGCCTAAAGCTCTCATAGCTAATCCCAAAGAAGCCGTGGTTTTACCTTTGCCGTTACCGGTATATACTTGAATATACCCGTGCTTTGCCCAATTAGGATTTATTAAGTTATTATTGTATTCATTTCCCATCGAACTTATTATATAATAAATTTATGAAAAATAAAAATGAGCTGAGAAGGTATATAAAATCTGAAAGAAAACTTATCAATATTGATTTGGTAAGTGAAAAGCTTGTTTATAAAATCAGACAAACTCCCGAATATCAATCAGCAAAAAATATTATGATATTTTACCCGAAAAAGTATGAAATAAATCTTATGGATTTATTGTCTGATGACAAGCAATTTTATTTCCCGAAAGTTGACGGAGATGATTTGTTAGTATGTCCAAATGACGGAGTTTTTAAAAAATCAGATTTAAATATAAATGAACCTTGCTCAAAACCTGTAAATCCTAATATTGTAGATCTAATTATTGTTCCGGCTCTTGCTGCTGATAAAAATAATTACAGGTTAGGATACGGCGGCGGATTTTATGACAGATTTTTGTCAAAATATCCTGATATCATAACCCTGCTTCCTGTTTGTGAAAAATTTTTATATGATAATATCCCGCACGACAAATATGATATTCAAGTAAATAAGGTAATATCAGCCTAAGACTTGCTATGTTCAACCCCATTGGCATCTTTGAGTATAAAAGGACGAACGAATGCGTATGTCCCATATAATGAGGTAAGTAATCCGGCAACACTTAGAAATTTTCCGGTTTTTGGTTGTTTTGAAGTCATGAGTGAACCGAGTGTAACCAGAGTTGTACCTGTCATAATACCTAAATAGCCTTTAAAAATGGTTCTGGGAACTACAATAGTATCGGTCATGTCCGCAGAATTTCTTGTGTAATCATGGATTTTATCCAAGAAAGACTGCTTTTGTTGATTTTGCTGGTGGACTGCCGTTATAGGTATGCAGGTAGAAATTTTTGAAACTAACATAGTGGACTCCTAATATGAATATATTCTCATATATATATTAATATTTCAAGTAAAATATTAATTTTTTCTTAATGATTGAAAGGGTTAACCCACTTGATTACGATTTATGTTAATGCTATAAAAGTCATGTATAAGTAAGATTTACAAAATAAGAAGGAGTAAAAACTTATGGTAAATGTAGCTATTAACGGCTTTGGCAGAATCGGTAGAAATACTTTGAGAGCTGCTATTAGAGAAGGTATTTTTGACAAAATTAATTATGTTGCAATCAACGATCCTGGTTTGAAACCGGAAGATGCAGCAAGAATTTTCAAATATGACTCTGTAATGGGCAAATTTGACGGTACTGTTGAAGCATATGATGAAGGTATCATAGTAAACGGTAAGAAAATTAAATTCTTTGCAGAAAAAGATCCTGCAAATCTTCCTTGGAAAGATTTGGGTGTTGAAGTTGTAGTTGAATCTACAGGTTTCTTCACAGATGCAACAAAAGCTCACGCTCTCATTGATGCAGGTGCTAAGATAGTTATCATTTCCGCTCCTGCTACAAACGAAGATAAAACTATCGTTTTAGGCGTAAATGATAAAGAATATGATCCTGCAAAACACAACGTAATTTCAATGGCATCTTGTACAACAAACTGCTTGGCTCCTGTAGCTAAGGTTATCGATGAAAAATTCGGTATTGTAAAAGGTTTGATGACAACTGTTCACTCATACACAGGCGACCAAAGAATCTTAGACGCAGGTCATAAAGATCCTCGTCGTGCAAGAGCAGGTGCTTTGAATATTGTTCCTACAAAAACTGGTGCAGCTAAAGCTGTTGCATTAGTATTACCTCAATTGAAAGGTAAATTGGACGGTTTCGCTATGAGAGTTCCTACTCCGGACGTATCTTTAGTTGACGTTGTATTTGAAGTAGGTAAAGACGTTACAGTTGAAGAAGTTAACGCTGCATTGAAAGCTGGCGCTGACGGACACGTTCTATGCTATACAGATGAACCTTTGGTTTCTTCTGATTATGTTGGAACTTCTCAATCTTCAACAGTTGATGGTTTGTTAACTCGTGTAATGGGTGGCAACCAAGTTAAAATTATTTCTTGGTATGATAACGAAATGGGTTATTCTACAAGACTTGCTGAAACAACTTTGATGGTTGCTTCTAAGTTATAATTTTTATAACAAAGAAAAATAACGACTTCTATTTCCGGAAGTCGTTATTTTTTTTAATAATAGTGGCAAAAAAATTTTTGTTGTATTTTAATATAGAAAAGTGTTTATTTGGGGGTAATCATGAATATTTTTGTAAAAATTTTAAGAGAATGCGGTATTAAATTAATGACATTGCAAAGCGGGCTAAACAGCGTAAAAAAGAGAATGGGAGCAATTGGAGAAGACCTTTCTAAAAAGCCTGGCGAAAGAATATACAACACTAAAGAAGGAGATCTCATTCATATACAAAAAACACCAATAGGATTATCGGTACAACGAATTTTATCAAAAGAAAATTCGAAAGATCCATATTACAACTCATATATCGGACAACTTGCAGGTATTAAAAAAGAATATATATGCCATCACCTAAAAGACAACATAAAACGTTTTCAATCATTTTTAACTATATCAACCTTCAAAGATAAAAATACCCCTGTCTCATATAACAGACTTTTCCCTAATGGCGGAGGGGTTATCCATAGTTTCAGGGATAACAGTCGAAGAGAAAGTACGCAAATTATATATAAAACTCGTGATTTTAACAAAAATAGCGGCATGAAAATTTAATTATTTCACAACTTTATTCAGACCATGAGGTTTATCAACATTGCGTCCAAGTTTCAATGCTGTCTCAAGAGCCAGCAGTTGAATAATTACAAGTAATCCAAATGTTTTAATTATAGGTTTTGTACAATCAATATTTATATTGTATGCAGACTTAACTTGATTTGTCCTATCACCGATAATACATATTGGAGGATTATAATTCTCTTTAATTTTATTTAAATTCTTTATAGCATTATAAGAAATTTCATCATTCAAGATATAAATTAATAAACTTCTTTTATTATTCAACAACGCAACATGCCCATGCATAAATTCGCCCAAAATGTAAGAGCAAGTATTAATATATGATGTTTCTTTTATCTTTAACGACGCTTCTTTCGCAAGTGCATACGAAGCACCGTCAGCGGCGATAACAATATTTTTATACTTTGAAACAAACTTTGCAAAATCTTTTATCTTTGGATGTAATTCATAAGCCTGTGCTATCACATCAGATATATCGTTTAAATCTCTTATATAATGAGAGATATCAAAGCCTTTATTTTGCGCAAGTTTTAGAACTAACAAAGCCGCACATAAAAGTTGGGATGTCAAAGATTTTGTTGCTGCAATGCTGGCTTCTTCACCGGCAAGACAAGATATTTTGTATTGAGATGAATTCCAAATCGTAGAATCTTCTCTATTAGTAATGCATAAAGTCTTTACCCCAAATTCTTTTGCTTTTTCAAGAGCACTATTAGTATCAGTGGTTTCTCCGGACTGGGTAATAAAAACATACAAAACATCTTTTGAATCTTCAAATGCGTATTTTAATAAAAATTCGCTTGAGTATATAGCTCTGGCATCAATATGCGCAATCATTCCGAGCAGTTCAGCAGCATATCGGGCACAATGATAAGAAGATCCGCTTGCAACAAAAACTACATCATTTATACCTGATGGTACATCTATATTTATATTGCCATCATGAACATATGCATCCAAAATCCCTTGAACAATACTTTGTTGTTCAAAAATTTCCTTTTCCATGGATGTTTGTTTACGGCTGAATAAAAACATAAGTCTAGTATCACCAAAATACGAGGAATTTGGTGATTTTTATCCCTCCAAAAATTCTCTTACAAATTTGTTAACAGTTTGAGGGTTCGCTCTGCCTTTAGTTTCTTTCATAACTTGACCAACAAAGAAACCTAAAAGATTTGTTCGGCCGTTTCTGTATGATTCAACTTCAGCAGGGTGAGCTTCTACAATCTTTTTAACCATATCCTTGATTGCGCCCTCATCAGATATTTGGCTCAAACCTTTTCTTTCAACAATATCAGAGGCCTTTTCACCTTTTGTAATCATATCTTCTACAAGAATTTGTTTACCGATATTGTTTGAAATCGTCCCTTTTTCAATCATATGAATAAGTTCTGCCAAATTTTCAGGTGTTAGTTTTGTTTCTCCTAGTTCAACGTGATTTTCTTTCAAGTAAGCTGCAATCTCGCCTGTTAAGAAGTTTACTGCCGTTTTAGGATTTGCACCCAGTTCTATAACTTTATCAAAGAACATAGCCAAATCCATTTGAGAAACAACTACATTTGCATCGTATTCGCTTAAGCCAAGGCTTTGGTATCTTGCACGTTTTTGGTTAGGGAGTTCAGGCATTGTGGCTCTGATTTTTTCAACCCATTCACGAGAAATTTCTAATGGCATTAAATCCGGTTCAGGGAAATAACGGTAATCATTAGCGTCCTCTTTGCTTCTCATTGATTTAGTCTCACGCGTATCATCGTTCCAAAGTCTTGTTTCTTGAACGACTTCACCGCCATCTTCAACAATTTCGATTTGTCTGTCAATTTCATATTCTAAAGCTCTTTCTAATGCTGAGAAAGAGTTAATATTTTTAATTTCAGCACGGGTACCGAATTCTTTTGAACCTTTAGGCATAATTGAGATATTCGCATCACATCTCATAGACCCTTCTTCCAAGTTCCCATCGCAAACACCTGCGTAGCGAACAATATCGCGAAGTTCTTCCATATAAGCTCTTGCTTCTTGAGGACTGCGCATATCAGGCTCGGATACAATTTCCAATAGCGGAGTACCCGCTCTATTCAAGTCTACCAAAGAATAAAGAGATCCGGCTAAACCATTTGCACCTGCATGGACAAGCTTTCCTGCATCTTCTTCCAAGTGTGCACGAGTAATACCGATTCTTTTACCATTAATATCTATATGACCATTTACACAAATTGGTTCATCATATTGAGAAATCTGATAACCTTTCGGCAAATCAGGATAAAAATACTGTTTTCTGTCAAATTTGCATCTTGCAGGAATTTCACAATTGAGAGCCAAACCTGTTAAAATCCCCATATTAACAACTTCTTTATTCAAAACAGGTAATACCCCTGGCATACCCAAAGTAATCGGACTTGTCAAACTGTTAGGTTCTTGCCCGAATTCGTTTTTATCAGGCGCAAATATCTTTGATTTGGTCTTTAATTGCGCGTGAACTTCAAGCCCTATAACAACTTCGTATTTATCTCTTAATTCTTGTTCAACCATTTTTCTCTCCTTGTATCTGTTAAACTAATTCTAGCACAAACAAGAAAGGTAATAAGGCATTATGGCAATAGGACAATAAGTTCTTTACAAAATTAAATATTTAGCCCCTTGAATAAATTTCGTGTTTTGAAGGGGTAAATTCAGGCTCAACATATGTATTTATATAATCTATTGCATCTTGAGGTGTTTGGGCTACATAAAATAAATCCTTTGCAATCTTATTCGCAAATTTTTCTGAAATAACATTATCAAAAAACCTTAAAAGATTATCATAAAATCCGTCTGTATTCAAAATAACAATCGGTTTTTTATTATACCCAAGCTGTTTTTGCACAATCATTTCCGTAAGTTCTTCTAAAGTTCCAAAACCACCGGCAAGCGCAATAATAGCATCAGAAATATCATCCATTTTTTGTTTCCTATCACGCATTCCTTGTGCCAGATGGAATTCATCGCAGTTGTCAGTTCGACAGCCCATATCAACTAATCTTTGAGGCATTACACCATATATTTTGCCCCCGTTATTTTTTACTTCACTCGCGCAAGCCCACATCATACCCAGAGTACTGCCGCCATAAACAATATTGTATCCGTTACTTCCTATTAATTTCCCCAAATCTCTGGCATCATCATAAAAACATTCAGCTAAAAAATTGCTTGAAGACGCAAATACACATATATTTTTAATTTTACTCATTGAAATTTCCGCCTATTCTATAATAATGAGAACACGATACTCCGGAACCTTGAGAAGAACAATCTTTTTTCAAAAATTCAACAGATTTTCCATAACCTAACGGAGTAATTTTCCCATCCTGAAAGATATTTATTCCATAAATATCTTTTCCCCAAGCATTAGGCCCCTTAATCCCGTTTACATCAACAGACATCACTAACCCGGGGCTTCTGTCATCATTATTTTCTAGATCTTTCAACCCAACAATGGCACCGCTTGAATGAACATAATAAGATTCGAAAGCATACTCGTCTTTAGGATTTACTTTAATACCATTCATATAGCTCGGAGAATATCTTTTATGAATATTTTTTACTTCATCCAATTCTAAATATGTTTTTGCCAAATGCATCATAATAATTTCTCTTGTTTCCGGAGTTTTAGTCTTTTTTAGCCCCAAAACTATATCCGAATCAGCTTGAGCACTCATTGCGGTAAAAAGATAATCTAATTTGTTATAAACTTCATTCCAACGCGAAATATATCTTGCATTTTTTGAAGAAAATGAAGTCGGCAACATAAATAATAATACGGCAAATATTACTAATAAAGTGTATGAATATTCAATTTTCCAAAAACGTTTTTTCATATATAATCACATAATTACGAAATTGAAGCCATATCTATGCGTCTTTTTTCTTCAAGTAACTTTTCATAAACCCACTCAGGCACAAAATTTTTGCCTAAAACTATCTGGCCGTTTATGACATTAGGCGCGTGGAAGTCGGAACCTCCAGTCACAATTAGACCCAAATTTTCTGCCATTGTAGAAAAATATTCCACCATTGCCGGAGAATGTTTTCTATGATATGCCTCTATACCTCTTAGCCCATAATTCATCAAATCTTTAATTAAGCCTTCTGCAATATTTTCCAAATCATGGGGATGCGCAATAACAGGAATTCCACCGGCATCGTAAATAATTTCAACCGCATCATGAGGTGAAACAGTTTTTCTTTGGACAAATACAGGGGAATCCAAATGAATATATTTTGCATAAGCATCCATTACATTGGTTGTTCCGCCTGCAGATGTAATTGCCCTTGCAATATGAGGACGACCAATACTGCCTCCTGTGGCAACAAGCTTTTTAATATCATCAAATTTAATTTTTATGCCTTCTTTTTTATTCAACAAATGCAATATCTCTTTTGTTTGCTTTATTCTTGCTTGTTGCTGTACTTTTATTAAATTTTGGAAATCAGGATTTTCAGGGTTCATAAAATATCCTAAAATATGGACTTCATAATCCTTATACAAAGTATTTACTTCAATACCGCGAATTACCTCAATCTTATCAGATAACTGCTTTTCTTTAATATATTTTTGTGCAACATCATACGCAAGAACATTGTCGTGGTCGGTAATTGCGATTGCACCGAGCCCGACATCAATTGCACTGTCCACAATCTTTTCCGGAGAAAAAACTCCGTCAGAGAAATATGTGTGAATATGTAAATCAGTCTTCATCTCCACTTCCTTCTACTTTACTATTACTACATAAAACTCTTTTTACATTTAAGGCTTTCCCGGTATTAATATCAATATCAACCTCAAGGGCATTAATCTGGGAAACTTCACCTTCTGCAACTTCATACCTTTCAGGCAAAGCAGTTAAAAAACGAGACAAAGAGGTGTTATAATCCATTCCTATAACACCATCACTCGCGCCGCAAAAGCCGACATCCGAAATATATGCCATACCAGCAATTATAGATTCATCTGCCGTCTGAACATGAGTATGGGTACCAAAAAATGCACTTAATCCTAAATCCGAACAATATTTACCAAAACAAATTTTTTCCGCAGTAGCTTCCGCATGAAAATCCAGAATAACAATAGGCGTTTCTTTTTTTATTTCATTTATGACGTCTTTTATCATATCCCAAGGAGAATCGATAATATTCATAAATACACGGCCTAATACATTTATTACTCCGACTTTAAATTTGTCACAATCAATTATCCTATACCCAACACCCGGAGTATCTTTTGGATAATTAAGCGGTCTTATCAGGCAAGACGCATTTTCTATGTAATTAAAAATTTCTTTTTTATCCCAAATATGGTTGCCGCTAGTCATTGCATTAACACCATATTCGATAAAATCATTATAATTCTTTTCAGTCAAACCGAAACCATGAGAGGCATTTTCTACATTAGCAACAACAAAATCATATTTTGCACGATTTTCGGACAAAAAATCCCGCAAGGCAAACCTTCCCGGTTTGCCTACGATATCACCAAAAAATATAATTTTTATTGTGTCACTCATGCTATATTGCCCTAGTGTTTTGTGTTATTTTGCAATTTCTGTTGCTCTGAATTCTCTAACAACAGTAACCCTGATTTGTCCAGGATAATCAAGCTCATCTTCAATACGTTTTGCAACATCTCTGGCCAACTTGCCTGATGCTAAATCATCAAACATTTCAGCCTGAACAATAATTCTAACTTCACGACCTGCTTGAACTGCAAATGACTGTTTTATACCTTCATAGCTATTTACTATTTCTTCTATCTTTTGTAAACGTTTAATATAAATTTCTAAAGTATCACGTCTTGCACCCGGTCTACCTGCTGAAATCGCATCAGCAACCTTTACAAGTACAGCTTCAATGGTATTTGCTACAACATCATCATGGTGAGCCTCAATTGCGTGAATAACTTCAGGCTTTTCGCCATATCTTGTTGCAATTTCCACACCTAATTGAATGTGAGTTCCTTCTTGAGTTTGATCGACTGCTTTACCAATATCGTGTAACAAGCCGGCGCGTTTTGCAATTTTTTCGTTTGCACCGAGTTCTGCAGCAAGCATTCCTGCTATATGACCAACTTCAAGTGAATGTTTCAAAACATTTTGCCCGTAACTTGTTCTGTAATACAAACGTCCTAAAGTTTTGATAAGCTCCTTATTTAAGCCCATAACACCCATTTCTAACGCGGCATTTTCACCTTCTGTCCAAATCTTTTTATCGATTTCTTCTTTAGCTTTTGCAACCATTTCCTCAATTCTTACAGGGTGAATACGACCATCTACAATCAATTTTTCCAATGCAAGTTTTGCAATCTCTCGCCTTACAGGGTCAAAACTTGATAATACAACAGCTTCCGGAGTATCATCAATAATCAAATCTACACCGGTTAATGTTTCTAAAGCTCTTATATTACGACCTTCACGGCCAATTATACGTCCTTTCATTTCATCACTTGGCAAAGCAACAACTGACACAGTCGTTTCAACAACCTGTTCTATCATACATCTTTGCATAGTTGTTGATAATATTTCTTTAGCCTTTTCCAAAGATGTTTCTTTTATTTTTGCTTCATTTTCTCTTATAAGCTGCATTTGTTCTTGAGCTAAATCATTTTTTAATTGTTCTAATAAAGTATTTTTAGCTTCTTCGCAAGACATTCCGGAAATTCTTTCGAGTTCTTCGGTTTGCTTTTGAACAAGCTCTGCCAAATAATCTTCTTTTTCTAATAATTCATCTTTTTTACGTTGAACTTCTAAATCTTTTTCAGTATACTCTTGAATTTTGTCTTCTAAAGCATCTTCACGTTTTGCAAGTTTTTGTTCTTGTCTTGAAAGTTCTTGTCTGCGCTCCCTTTCTTCTTCGTTTAATGCTTCTCGGTCATTTTGCAATTCTTCAAGAGCTTTAATTTTTGCTTCTTTAAAAAGAATTTTTTCTTTTTCATCAAGTGCTTTTCTGTCTTTTTCAACAGATTCTATCGCACTTTTAACTTTGTTTTTTTGAATAACAAGCATAGCAGCCAATGCCATTACCGCAATTGCTGCAATAACCAATAACAAGGTTTGTGCTTCCATAAAGTTACTACCTTATCCTTTTCTATTTTTTTTATAATACATGCAATTTCGGATACATATATCCTATCCGAAGCTTTTATTCAGTTTTTAATTTAAATAAAATTATTGCATATATTTTCCAAAAAATTTAATACTACATCTGAAAACATCATATCATATTTTTAGTTTTTTGTATAGTAGAAATTTTTATATAAATAATATTTACAAGAAAATAACTAATCTCTTAATCCGGGATCTGAATAAGAACCAGTTACACTCTTATTGAATTGATATTGCAACAATGGAAGCACAAAAGCCAATAATGCACTACTTATACCAATATTGGCCAAGATATTAGCACATTTTACATATTTTGCTTTCTTTACAAAGGATTCAATACTTTTTGATTTTTTTGCTTGCTCCAGAAAACTTTCAAATTCTTTTTTGAATTTTGCAACAGAGTCAACATCCACGTATTTTCTTGGATCTCTTACACCATTTTCCAAATAGGAAACTTTCTTGCAATCTTTTGCAAATTTTACAAATAAACTATCACGTTTAGTATCTAAAAATTCAAAAATATCTTTGGCTGAATCAGATTTTGGTAATTCTATTTTATCATTTTTGATTGCCTGAATAAAGTCTTTGTTATCCAATATCAAAGGATCTAAATCAACATTTACGCCGAATAATTTATTGGCAGATTTGTCCAAAAATTTAGCAATATAAATCGGAGCGACAAAATTCAAAAACATTGACCCAAGCATTCTGAAAGCATTTACATATGCCTCATCTTTGTTTCTTGATGTCGTAACTCTGCCAACAGTTAACCCGCCATCTGTGATCGCCATTTTATCAACTGTTTTTAAATTCGCAATTGCAGATATAAATCCAGAACCGAAACTTACATCCTTTTTCCCTCCCATAAAACTACCCATAGACGGAATTTGAGATGGAAGAATTGTATTGTTATTAGCTAATTTACGGTTACTTTTTATTTTTCTTGTCAATGCAAAGTTTAACTTAGGCAACACAAAACCCATTATAGCCGTAGGTATTATAACTGCAGCCGCAAATTTACCGGCAATAAGCTTTTCATAATACTTTTTATTCTTTTGAACTTTTAATAAATCTTCAACCGCATCAGGAGCAAGATCTTTAAATTTTTCTATATTTATATTCAAACCTTGAAATTTATCTTCTTTAAAAAGTTTAATGTTTACATCAGGATTAAATTTTTTAGATTTTATAAATTTATCTGCTATACGCTCAGTTAATGGAATTCCACCAAGCCAAACAGCAGAAGTTGCATACTCATCTATAAATTTTTCACGAGTTGCATCATTCGCTTTTACCTTAGACTCTTTAAGATTTTCTTTTCGCGTTACATAAATCTTTGAAGGAACTTCAATGCCACAGTCCCTTAAAAGTAATGGATAAATGCTTCTGTTATTTCCGATTGCTGAGATTATATTTGCTACTGTCATAATTAAATACCTCAATTCTTTTGCTGACTCTATAATTTACGCTTGGGGTTTTAAGTCATAAAAACGACTTCTCTTTTATCCTGAAGAAGTCGTTTTAAAGAATTGATATAATTTTACAAGCGCATCATCAACTCTACAACCTCTTCAGGTTGATATGATGGTGATGATGTTTTTGTAAATAATTGTTTGTCATTACATTTCCCTTGTTGTTTCATTATATTAGGTTATAAATATATGTCAATATTATAAAATTCAAATATAAATATTTTTGCTACATTTATAGCTTTTCTTTAAGTTTTGTTATTTTATCACTATCTGTAGTTTTAAATAATATAGTTTTTTCCTTGGAAGTTTCACCCTTCAAAATTTGTATTGAAGTTTTAGGGATTTTAAATTCTTTAGATAAATACTCAATAAGAGCTTTGTTCGCCTTGCCATCAATAGGTTGAGCGGTAATTTTTATTTTGACCTCCGCTTCCGATTTTATTATCTCATTTTTCTTAGAATTCGGAGAAATTTTTATATTTGCAATAACACCGTCTTGAGTTTCTTTTAGCATAATTTCTTAATAATACAGATTTGTTTTTTTGTCAATCAGTCACATAAATCCGTAAACATTAAGTGTATAAAATACTACAATTCAGATATAGTGTACATTTGTCACTATTTAGTTTTGTAAAATTATTGTTATTAAAGGCTTGTAGGGAATTGAAAAATATGTTAATATATGTTACAATAGTAGTAGGAATATCCTATTTGCCCTCATAGGTTTCTGACGAGTGTTATTCCCCACACCACTCTAAAAACAAAAAGGTATCCGGTTACTTTTGAAACTATGGTGACATCATGGATACGCTATTATTAAAAAAAGAGCAATTAGAAATCCCGAATAAAACCTGCGAGTTTATTGCGGCGATAGTCCTTTTAATTATTTTGACTCTTGCAGGAGGGATAATGCAAACACCGATATTTGCAAACGATTTGATTGCAAATTCTACAATTACGACACCTGCTTTAATTCAAGTAAAAGATAAACTTTTGGAAGAACTTGATCCGCAAGCTGTAAGAAACAAATTTGAAACACAAGTAGCTATAAAATATGCCGGAATGAATATAACTAACGTCACTGACGGAGTCAAACACATAAAAATGACAAAATATTATAACGGCAAACCTGTCAGAATTAACGTTATTGAGATGAGCCCAAAAATTGCATCCGACTACGAAGTTAAACCTGCAACAGCATCTACATACACGCTTCAACACAAAACAACAGTAAGAACAATTGCAGGCCGAACAAACTCTATTGTTGCTGTTAACGGCGGATATTTTAAACCTCAAACAGGAGTACCTTTAGGAACTCTTATGATTGACGGAAAAATGTACACAGGGCCAATATATGACAGGGTCGCACTAGGAATTTTTGAAGACGGATTTGATGTTGGCAGAGTAAGATTTGAAGGAAGCATAACCGGCAACAAACAAACAATAAAAATTGATAATATTAACCAACCAAGAATGTTATCCTCATACGTATTAGCATACACAAGGGATTGGGGGAAATACGCTCCCGCTTCACCACGTTATGGTGTACAATTGCAAATTAAAGGCAACAAAATTCTGGCAGCCTCCGCCAATCCCCTTTCTATTCCTGAAGACGGATATGTTTTAGTCGGGCCGAAATCAGAACTTGGAAAACTTTTTGGGGCTGAAGAAATTGAAATGAAGATAGGTACAAACCCTAAATGGGAGAACGTAAAACACATTATTAGCGGAGGGCCATATCTGGTAAGAAACGGAAATGTTTATGTAGATATTGCGGAAGAAAAATTACTGGCTATAGGCGGCAGAAACCCGAGAACAGCTATCGGATATACAGCGGATAACAATTTGATAATCGTTACGGCTGACGGTAGAGAAGGAAGTTCTATCGGAATGACACTGACAGAATTGGCAAATTTGATGAAGTCGTTGGGGTGTGTGAATGCAATAAATTTAGACGGCGGAGGTTCAACAGTCATGTATGTAAACGGACAAATAGTTAACAAACCGCCGCAAACAGGAGGAATTGCTCTTTCAAATGCTCTCGTTATTTCTAGAAAAATGTAAAAGCAAAATATTACAAAGTTTAGCTAAAATAGGATTGACCAACACAATTCTATTTTAGCATTTCGTCAATTTCATTGATTAAGTCTTGGATATCAGAATTATTTCTTATATCTTTAGCTTTTTGTGCGGCTTCTTTTGCAGAACGAAAATCTTGACGATTAAAGAAAATTACACTCCTGTTATAATAGGTCATATATCGTTCGTCTTCTGTATTCGCAAGACGCTCAGCCATATTAATATACGCTAAAGCTTTTTCTAAATCTCCAAGTTCCGCATACACAGAAGCAATATTTATATAACCAGCGGCCATATTTGGATATTTACGAATATAAGAATCCAACTCCTTTATTTTTTGCATAAGAACTTCATCATCTGCCCCAAGTATTACCTGAGGATAATAAAATTTTTCTGAGGATAAATTTGAAACGTTTGATACATCTGGAGCTAAACTATATAAAAGA
>CADCKD010000030.1 GCA_902801985.1 uncultured bacterium
TTAACCTTTGGTTTCAGATGGGCCTTGGGTAAAGGTTCAGAGACCGTAAAAACAGTCACTCCAAAAACTGTCAAAGCAAAAACAAACAAAACAATCAAAGCAACAAGAACAACAACTCAGGGCAAAAAAGTATTAAAACAGTTAAGCCCTAGTAAACGAGCAAAATTACAAAACACAACTCGCACATCTATGAATGCAGTTGTCAGATAAATTTAACGATTATACCATCGTTGGCAAGCGGGGACTCGCACATCCACCCCGCTTGTTTTCCTATGCTTAATGTTTTATTACAAAGATATTTACATCTCTATATGTTTATTATATATTACTATTGGTCACACTAGTCTGATAGGTTCGCCCTAGTCGGGGTAAATATATTATTTATCGTAGTACCCGATGAGACAGTGTTTCCCGTAGTACAATACATAAACATAAAGGAGAAAAGCGATGCCGACAGCATCTATGATTGAACTTTTAGAAGCAGGTGTGCATTTTGGCCACCAAACACAAAGATGGAACCCTAAAATGAAACCGTATATTTACGGTGCTAGAAACGGAATCTATGTAATAGATTTAAGAAAAACTACTACTTTACTTGATGAAGCTTATGATTTGGTTAGAGATTATGCTGCAAAAGGAAGAAATGTTCTTTTTGTAGGTACTAAAAAACAAGCTGCTGAAGTAGTTGAAGCAGAAGCTAAAAGAGCTGGTGCATACTATATCAACAGACGTTGGTTAGGTGGTATGTTGACTAACTTTGAAACTATCAGAGGCAGAGTTAACAAATTGAAAGAATTAGAAGAATTTGTTTCTAACGGTTATGTAGACAAATTACCTAAAAAAGAAGTTGCTCAAATCAACAGACAGCTTTCAAAATTATCAAAAACTTTAGGCGGTATCAAGGAAATGAGAGGTTTACCTGATTTAATTTTCGTTATCGACCAAGAAAAGGAAGATATCGCTATTGCTGAAGCAAACAAGTTAGGTATTCCTGTAATCTGTTTAGCTGATACAAATGCTAATCCTGACGGCATTAACCACATTATCCCTGGTAATGATGATGCTATCAGATCTATTCAGTTGATTACTTCAAAATTAGCAGATGCTGTTTTAGAAGGAAAACAGTTAAGAGAAAATAAAGCTAATGAAGTTAAAAAGATTAAAAAAATCTCAGCTGAAGATGCAGGTGCTGCTGAAGAAGCTAAAAAAGAAGAAAAAGTTGAAGAATAAAAGTAGATAGGGTATATAAGTAGTAAAGTAGATAAGTCCGTTTCAAATCAAGCATTCAGAAAAGAACTTATCTACTTACATACTTAGCTACTTATGTACTTTAAAGAAGGAGAATAATAAATGAATATTACAGCTCAAATGGTAAAAGAACTTCGCGATAAAACCGGCGCAGGTATGATGGATGCTAAAAAAGCATTAGTTGAAGCTGATGGTGATATGGATAAAGCATCTGAAATCCTTCGCCAAAAAGGTATTGCTTCTGCTGATAAGAAAATGGGCAGAATTGCCGCTGAAGGCCGTGTTGAATCTTATGTTGATGCAAACGGTGGTGCAATGATAGAAGTTAACTGTGAAACAGATTTCGTTGCTAAGAATGATGAATTCAAAGAATTAGCAAAAGGACTTGCTGAAAATGTTGAAGTTCAAAAACCGGCAGATGTTGATGCTTTGCTAGGTTTAACTTGTGCTCATTGCGGCAAAGTTATTGCTGATGCGTTAAAAGAAAAAATTGCTTCTATCGGTGAAAAAATTACTGTAAGAAGATTTGTAAGATATGAAGGTAATGTTGCTACATACATTCACAATGGTAAAATTGGTGTATTATTGCACACTGATGTGAAAAATGATGAACTTGCAAATGATTTATGCTTGCATATTGCTTCTTGTGCTCCTCAATTCGTTTCAAGAGATGAAATCCCTCAATCTGTAATAGATGAAGAAACAAGAATTGAAATGGGTAAAGAAGACTTGCAGAAAAAACCTGAAGCAATCAGAGGTAAAATTGTTGAAGGCCGTATTAACAAATTGATGGCTGAAAGATGTCTTTTAGACCAAGGTTTTGTTAAAGATCCTAACCAAACAGTGGCTCAACTTATTGAAGGTAAAATGAAAGTTTTAGGCTTTACAAGATACGAGCTTGGTGAAGGTTTAGAAAAACGTCAAGACAATTTTGCGGAAGAAGTTATGAGCCAATTAGGTGCATAAGAAAATATATCAAAAAGCGGTATTCCTTTATAGGAATACCGCTTTTTTTATTATATTTTTGCTATATTTTTTTATAAATCTTTATACTTGAATATTTATAAATGGATTTTGGCATGCTGCAGTATATGCATTTAGTAAATTTTGATATTTCTCTTCCCCTTTCCCAAGCGGATGTAATATTGTATGTTCGGCTCCATCGTTTAGAAGAATATGACTTTCATCAAAACTTTTAGTAATTTTTAGTATATTGTCTGTATTAATAGATACTTTTTTGTCGCATATCCTAGGGTGCTTTTTGTCTTCTACCATAGCTATTAAATAACCTGAAAATGATGTTCTGTTTAAACCACTAATTTGCATATATTATCTCCTTTTTGGGTTTTATAAAACATCTACAAATAATTTTTTGCTAGTTTGATTTTTTATTATATGTTACTAAAATATCAGGGCTAAAAATTTGTGTCTTTTCTATTTCAAAATATTTGCAGTCTGCAATTCTTTTTATTTCTTTCCCGTCAAAACAAGATTTGCCGTTGTTATCAGAAAGAATTTTTGGAGCAATAAAATGATAGATTTTATCGGCATAAGGTAAAAAGCTGCCATTTAAAATTCCCCCTGCTTCAACAAAAACACTCATAATTCCGAGTTCAAATATTTTATTTAAAATGAATTCAACATCAAGTTTCTTCTTTTTTGTCGGAGTTGGGATATATGTTATATTTCCCTTTTGTTTTGCGGGGGAAATATTTTTATCGTGGAAAATATATATTTCTCCTTGTTTGTATATATTTGAGTTTAATTTTGTTTTTAGTTCTCTATCAAGAATAATTTTTTTGTTGTGTTCCATATTAGGATTATCTGCGAGAATGGTAGATGATGAGGTGAGAATGGCATCATAAACAGATCTTAGGGATTTAGCTTTGTTTCTTGCTTTGTCTGATGTTATCCATTTTGAATTTCCATTTGAAGTTGCAATCTTACCGTCAATTGTTGTTGCTGTTTTTATCGCAACAAAAGTTTTTTTCTCTATTTGGTTTTTGATAAAAATTTCATTTAATTTTTTGCATTCTTTTTCCATAACAGGGCCGATGATTTCAATTCCTGCGTCTTGTAATTTTTTAATTCCTTTACCTGAAACCAAAGGATTTGGATCTTTCATTCCGTATACAACTCTTTTTATACCTTTTTCAATTATGATATCTGTGCAAGGGGGTGTTTTACCTTTATGACAACAAGGTTCAAGATTTACAATAAGAGTGCATCCTTTTGCATTCTTTAATTGCAGCAGAGCATCTCTTTCGGCGTGGAATTCTCCGTATTTTTTATGATAGCCTGTTGCTATAATTTCGCCTTTTTTATTTATAACAATACATCCCACCATCGGATTTGGTGAAGTGTGTCCCATTGCTTTTTTTGCAAGTTTTATGCAACGTTTCATTTCATTAATATATTCTTCTGTCATAATTGTATTTTACAACAGTTCGTGTTAAATTGAAATGGTAGTATTTAAGGAGGGTTTTATATATGGTAGATATTAAATACATCGGACACAGTGCATTCCAAATTACAAACGGCGATAAGGCTGTTTTAATTGATCCGTGGGTAGACAAAAATAAAAGTTATGACTGGAAAAAAGAGCCTGTAACAGATATTTTGTTAACTCATGCACACGGTGATCATTTAGGAAATACAGTTGAGATTGCTAAGGGTAAAGATATTACAGTTACTGCAGTTGCAGAACTTGCTGAATATTTATCAAAACAAGAAGTTAAAACAAAATCAATAGGTTTGGGTTCTTGGATTAATTTCTCTTGGGGTAGAGCGGTATTTGTACCAGCTTTCCATTCAAGCTCATTACCTGACGGTACTTATGGCGGTGTTGCTGCAGGTATCATATTAGATATTGACGGTGTTAGAATTTATCATGCCGGTGATACTTGTTTGACAGGGGAAATGAAAACAATAAGAGAACTTTATGCTCCTCAAGTTGCGTTATTACCTATTGGCGGCAATTATACTATGGATGTTGAGCATGCTGCTATGGCTACCAAATGGTTAGGGGTTAGAACAGTTATTCCTATGCATTATGGTACATTCCCTGAAATTCAAGCAGATTTACAAAGATTTGCTCAGCTTATCGCTTTTGGCAATACAGCATGCCAAATAGTAAATCCTATTTCTGCTGACGAAAAATCTAAAAAATAAACAGGGGTATTATGAGAGTATTATTTGTTATAGACCGAATTGAGTTAAAATATTTCGAATTTAATAAATTAGTAACTAACTTCTGGATTATAAAATCGTTATTAGAACGTGGTTGCGAAGTTTATATCTCAACAATCGATATGTTGAAGCTCAAATCGGCTATAGCATATACCTCTTGTTATAAATCTTATATAGAAAATGACAATATTTTTTATCAAAAGGATAATCTTGAAGAATATAAAATAGAAGATTTCAATTTGGTAATGTTCAGGCCTGATCCGCCTGTTGATTTAGATTATATAAATGCAACATATATTATGGATTTTGTGGACAGGTCAAAAACTCTTATTATGAATGATACTACTGCTGTCAGAAATTTTAATGAGAAGCTTCATAGTGTTTATTTTAATGATTTAATGCCTAAAAATATTGTCACATCTTCATTTTCAGATATTTTGAATTTTTTGAATGAGAATGAAGATATTATTTTAAAGCCCTTAAACCAATGTTTTGGTGGTGGTGTTATGTTTTTGCATAAAGGTGATAAAAATACTGCAGTAATAATAAACCAGATGACTCAAAACGGTTCTAAGACTGTCATGGTTCAAAAATATATAGATAAAGCTGTATATGGAGATAAACGTGTATTATTTTTAGGGGATAAAATTTTGCCTTATTGTGTTCAGAAGGTTCCAAGTAATAATGATTTCAAATTCTGTGAACATAATGACTCTAATATTCATAAGGCAGTATTGTCTGACAGTGAAATTGAAAAATTTACTCCGGTAGCCCGAAAATTAAATTCTATGGGCATCTACATGGCAGGGCTTGATGTTATTGACGAAAAAATTATAGAAATAAACGTAACAAGTCCATGCTACTTTATAAAAGAAATAAACAATCATTTTAATTGCCATGTAGAAAATGATATTACAGACTTCATAATGTCAAAAATGGGTTTATTTGTATAATTGCGTGTAATATGTCTCGTAGATGGTATCGCCTAATTTGTTATCCATTTTTGCAAGTTTTCTTAATATATCAATTTTAAAATCTTGAACTGAATGAGAAATATTTGTAAAAAATCCGTGTAGTTCAGATTTTGGTTTGTATGGTTTAGGCGGGAACATATCTAGATGCATCAATTTTTCTACTTCCGCATATATATTTCTTAAAAAGTCTCCTATTTTATCGTCTTTGCCTATTCGAACTGCTGCTACATGAGGACTCAACCCTTCTTTTTTGACAATCATCATTATGGCGTCATTTTTTATTGGCGAAAAATGCACTGTTGTATTTTCTTGTTTAACAAAATTGTCTAAAGCGGCCATGTACTTATTACTCATCACTTTTGAAATGGTTTCATTCATTTCCAAATTCCTGAGATTGCGAAAGAAACAATTATCTCCAAGAATTCTTCTTGTCATTTTTTCTTCAGCCGTTCTTGCGGGAAGTGTCATTAAACTAATAACTTTACCAATTTTACTCATAAGATATTTCCTCCTTTGGGTGCACCTGTTACCTGTAAAACATGTGAAAGAATATAATTGCCTAATCTATTAAGATTTGTTAAATTCTTGAGAAAACTTCAACATCTATATTGTCGAAAGTATTTGTATTAAAGTATGCGCATGATGCGACCATAGAGGCATTATCCGTACAATATTTCATTGCAGGAGCATTAACTCGGTATCCGTCTTTTTCAAAATCAAAAATTTTGCGTCGAATTTCAGAATTCGCTGCGACTCCGCCGGCTATAACAACTTGTTTATAGCCTCTTTCTTGCAAGGCTTTTTTAAGTTTTTTAGCTAAAGTTTTTGATACGCATTCTTGAAAACTTGCACAGATATCATTGATTTGAGTTTCGGTTAATTCACCGTTATTTTCTTCTTTCAATTTTTTTACAAGTCTAAGGACGGCAGTTTTTAAGCCGCTAAAGCTGAAATTATATCCATCGACTCTTGAAATAGGTAATTCATAAGCATTTGGATTGCCTATTTGAGCGAGCTTATCAAGCTTCGGTCCTCCCGGATACGGTAGTCCTATGAGTCTTGCTACTTTGTCGTATGCTTCTCCGACGGCGTCATCTATGGTTTCGCCAAGAATTGTTTGTTTTGAATAGGATTCTACATCTATAATTTGCGTATGCCCTCCGCTTACCAAAAGTGCTAAAAACGGAGGTTTCAAGTCTGTATCGATATAATTTGCGCACAGGTGTGCGTTAAGATGATTAACCCCTATAAATGGTTTGTCATGTACAAGTGCAAGCGATTTTGCTGCATTTAGTCCGACAAGTAAGCATCCTACAAGCCCGGGTCCTACTGTTCCTGCAAATGCAGTGATATCTTCCGCTTTTAAACCGGATTGTTCAAATGCTTCTTCAACGACAATATTTATTGCTTCCATGTGCTCTCTTGCCGCAATTTCGGGAATAACTCCACCGAACTTTTCGTGTGTTTTAATTTGGGATGCAACAATATTTGCAATAACTTCTCTGCCGTTTTTAACAATTGCGCAAGCTGTTTCGTCACAGCTTGATTCTATTGCCATTATATAATTATCCGAACCGGAATCCGGTCCTACTAAAACTTTTTTCCCGCTAAATAAACATTCTCTTTCCATATTTTTATAATACTACAAAGATATTTAAACGGTTTATTTGATTTACTAAGTAGGATAAGTCGGATAGATTTATTTAGTTTGTGATAATCTGTTTCAGCTATTTAATATTTCTAAAACTCTGTAAAGTACTTTAAACTTATCCTACTTCTCAAACTTCAAACTTTCTTTATAATGTTTTTGTAAACTAATGTAACAAAATAAAATAGATATAGCAATTATATACTCACAAAATACTTTATTAATATGTGAGCGATAAGCAAACACTAAAATAGAAATAAACACGAGACATAAATTATACACTACCTACTACACACTAACCTTCTACACACGAGGAATTGAAAAAGATTCCAAACTCTTTCCAAAAGAAAGGGTTTTTTTTTGCCCTGAATAATTTTTACTAGCAAAAAAATATATTGATGTTTTTTTATGGATAGTATATCATTAGAATGAAAGAAGGTAAAAATTATGAGTAGTGATTATATATTTCCTAAAAAGTCAGATTTCAAAAGGCTTTCTATTTCTGATATAAAAATTGATTTGCCGGATTTGAAAGAATCTCAAGAACCAAAAGCAATAGCTATTGCAAATTGGTTGATTGGTTTTATAAAATCTGCGCTCGCAAAGAATGAAATTCAAGTCAATGATGTTTTGCCTTCTAAGGCTGAATTTGCATATACTTTAGGCGTAAGTATCGGTACAATGCAAAATGCTATAAGGCGGGTTGAAGATTTAGGATATGTAGAATCGAAACAGTGCATAGGAACATTGATTCGTGATTATAAAAAGCCTGCTTCTACTTTAAGAAAGCTTACATCAAAGCGAGATTTGGCTATTGAGGCATTAAAAAGATATATCAAGACTGATAATTTTAAAATTGGAGAAATGTTACCATCTGTCAAGACGGTTTCAATAATTATTGGTTACCCCCTAAATACAACAAGAGTAGCCTTGGATTATCTATCTGCATATAAAATTTTGGAACATAAGTATAAAAATGCTTCAGAGTCAGGCTGGGCGGTAAAAAATCTGGATTTTGAGCTTCAAACATCTGCACCAAAAAATACAACAACCTTGGTTGATATGGTTGTTGTGGATTTAGAAAATTATATAAATAATAATTTGAAAGTCGGCGACAGGGTGCCTTCAAATATGGTGTTGGCAAAACAGCTAAAGGCAAGTATGAAAACTGTATATGATGCTGTTAATATTTTGGTTCAAAGGGGAATTCTTCTTTCTAAACGCGGCAGATATGGCACAAGTGTTATAAAAATGCCTAACAGCAAAAATGTTACTCTAAAACCTGAAACATCAATATTTGCTCCGGCAAAAGATGCTGTTTTTTACTATTATGAAAAGACTCAAAATCATATTAAAAAAGAAATTGCAAATAATTATCAAGTAGGTGACAAGTTGCCATCTGTACTCGAGTGGTCTCGAATGCTTGATGTAAGTCCAAATACTATACGAAAAGCTATTCACAATTTGGCCGATGAAGGTTATCTTGTATTTTCACGCGGTCGTTATGGCGGAACTTTTGTTATAGATATTCCTGAAATTGAGTCAGCTGCTTTCAAATGGATAGCTGTTAATCCTCAATATGCAAAAGAGTATTCAGAAACTAATTAGTACATACCGTAATAGATGTTGAATTGTAAACAGTTTGACATGCCTTAATTCTCCCTGTAATATGTGTATATACTACACTTGGGAAGATTTATGTACATAAAAAAGTTAGAAATAGATAATTTTAAATCATTTGCCAATAAAACAGATATCCCCTTGATGGACGGGTTTACTACTGTTTCAGGACCTAACGGGTCGGGGAAAAGTAATATTATTGACAGCGTAATGTTTGCGCTAGGCTTGCGCTCAGGCAGCGCTTTGCGTATTGAAAATTTGTCTGATTTTATTACTACTTTCAATAATAAAAATGAAGCTTATGTAAAGGTGACATTTGGCGGTGTAAAAGATATTGATGAGTTGTCTGTTGCAAGACGCATAAGAAAAAGTACCCAAGGGTATGTAAGTACGTATTATCTGAATGATAAGACGGAAACTTTGACCAATATTAAATCTGTTTTGGAAGAGTATAATATTACTCCTAACAGTTATAACGTAATTATGCAAGGTGATGTCAACAGTATTATTGGGTGTTCGTCAAAAACTCGCCGCGGCATAATTGATGAAATTGCCGGAGTTGCTGATTTTGACAGACGTATAGATCAAGCAAAAAATGAACTAGAAAAAGTAGAGCAGCGTGTAGATGCTGCGATGTTAATTTTGACAGAAGTTGCGGCTACTTTAGAACAATTAAAGGAAGAAAGAGAAGTTGCGTTAAAATATAAAAAATTAAAAGATGAAAAAACTGCTTTAGAATCTCAAATCAGCACCGTAAAATTCTTTGATTTGAAACGTAATTTGGCTCTTGCACATGAAAATATTTTAAAGGCCAATAAGGATTTAAAAGAAAAAGAACTTGATAAAAAGGATTTGGAAGAACGTATAAACCTTGTTAATGAAAAATACAAAGAATTAAATGAAAAACTTCAAGAACAAGGAGAAGACGAAAGAAACAAATTAAAAGATGAACAAAGTAATTTGAGTGCGCGTATTCAAACGAAGAAGAATGCGATTGATTATTCTGATACTCAAATTCAAAAAGGCTTGCAGTCTATTGAAAATGCCAAAAATGGTATAGAAAAATTTAAACAAAAAATTGAAGATGAAAGGCTAAATATTAAACTTTCTCATGACAAAGTCGGCATTATTGAAACTCAATTGAAAGAAAAAAAAGATGAACTTGCTCAAAAACTGAAAGATATTTCCGGCTTGAGTTCTACTGCGGATAAATATATTCAGGAAAGAAACGAAACTTCAAGAACTTTGGATTCCTTAAAAGATAAAGATAATGAACTATTAAGAGAATCCTTGCCTAAAGAAACAGAATTAAATAATTTAAAGCAATCCATTCAGTCCGCAAAAGAATTTGTTGAAAATGTGACAAAAGATAAGGCTCAATTTGGAGATAAGAAATCTTTAAAAGAACTTCAAGTTTCAGATTTGAAAAAAGAGATGGATGAATTAAAAGATATTCAAACCAAAACAATGGAATCTCTTGATGATACAAAAACTGCGATTGAAGATTATGATCATGACGTAAGAGCGGCATATCGCAGATTTACTGAAATGGAAGCGCAAAAAAGTGCAATGGCTAATTCCGCTTCAAGTATTCCAATAAATACAGTTATGGATGCACATTTAGAAGGGGTGCATGCACCATTAATGCAGCTTGGTAAAGTCGATGAAGAATATGAAGTAGCGTTGAATATAGCATTTGGCGGGAGATTATCTCACATAGTTGTTGATGATACTCATGCAGCGTATGTTGCTATGGAACTTTTAAATTCTTCTCGCTCAGGGCGTGCAACATTTATTCCTTTGAATAAAATTAAAAAAGCTCCGTCTAAGTTGCAGCTGCCCAAAAACAGCGGCGTTATTGATTTTGCAATAAATCTGGTTGATTTCGACGATGTGTATTTAGATGCGTTTTTCTACGCTGTCGGGGATACATTGATTGTTGAAGATGCAGAATCTGCAGAATCGCTTATGGGTAAATTCCGTATGGTTACTTTAGATGGCAAATTGTATGAAAAATCTTCTGCAATCACCGGTGGTTATGTTAAAAAGTCTTTAATGGGCTTTGGTAAAAATGCAGATACCGAGTTAGAAAATGCAAAGAAAAAGCTTGAAGAACTACAAAAGAAATACAATGATGCTTGCGCAAAACGTAAAGAATTGGAAGAAAAATTGGATAAAATAAGAGTGTCTTATTCAAATTCTTCTACCGAATATTCAAAGGCTAAAATCGAACTTAGTTCTATGGTTTCGCAATTTGAAAACAGCCAAGGTTTGTTAGATGAAAAGCAAAAATTTATAACTGAAAATGAACCTAATATTGAAAAATTAAACAAAGAACTTGATAAAATTGAAACAAAGCGTATTGAACTGGCAGATCAAATTCAGCTTTCTCAAGAACGTCTTGCCAAATTAGATGAGCTTTTGGGTGATAAGGATTTAAAAGATTTAAAAGAAAAAACTCAAGGTATTGAAGATGAAATTCGTCTTTTGAATAATAACCTGCAAGGTGTAAATAATGAAATAAAAGATTATGAAAATAATATCAGGTTCAATGAACAACTGATTATTTCAAAAGAAGATGATATCAAGTCTATAACAAAAAATAATGAATCTTTAGAGAAAGATAAGGAAACTTATAAAGAAGAAATAAAAGAATTAGAAACTCAACTTGAGGCATTATCTGAAAAGATTACCGTGATTGATGAAAAAATCGGTGAACTTGTTAAACAGAAAGAAGATATTCACAATAGTTTAGTTGAACTTCAAACAAGTAGTGCCGTTAAATTATCAGAAATTGAAAGAATAAACGAACAAATTGAATCTTTCAAAGCGCGCCGCCGAGAGCTAGAACCTCAACTAAAAGAGGCTGCAGATGCATTGACAGAGTCCGGTGTTGATACAGAAAAATTAGAACCGGTTGAAATTTCCATAGATGATTTGAATGCAAAAATCCAAAGACTGGATAAGAAAATGCAAGATTTAGGTGATGTTAATATGCGTGCTATAACATCTTATGAAGAAAAGTCTGCAAGGAAAGAAGAACTTGATAATCAAATTAAAAAACTTTCATCGGAACGTCAATCTATTTTAGAGAAGATGAACGGTTTTGAGCAGCAGAAAAAAGAAACATTTATGACAACATATACCGCCATAAATGAAAACTTTAAAGATATTTATCACCAATTGTCAGAGGGCGAAGGTCGTTTAATTTTGGAAAATGAACAAGATCCGTTATCTGCGGGCATGACAATTGAAGCAAAACCAAGAGATAAGACTACAAATAATAAACTGGGAGCGTTGTCAGGCGGTGAAAAAGCACTTACTGCCCTTGCGTTGGTATTTTCAATCCAAAAATATCTTCCGGCTCCATTTTATGCTTTAGATGAGGTTGACGCAAGTTTAGATACTATGAATGTTGAGCGTATTGCAGATATGATTCAAAAGCAATCATCAGATACTCAGTTTATTGTTGTAAGTCACAGACGTCCTATGATTGAAGCAGCAAGCAGAACCATAGGGGTAACTCAAAAAGAAAAAGGTAAAACAAAAGTTACAGGTGTAAAATTAAGAGATGAGTAGTAATCTTATAAATTCACAGGATTTAGAATCCTCAATATATGAAGGTATAAGTACCAAAGACGCAAATGACGGTATAGGTATTCTTGTTGAAATGGCAAAATCCGGCAAGATTGACCCATGGAATATTGATATTGTTGATGTCACAGAAAAATATCTTCAAAAAATGATAGAGATGAAATCTCTAAATTTGCGTGTTGCAAGTCGTACTTTATTGTTTGCTGCTATTTTGTGCAGAATGCAATCAAATGTACTTGCAGGGTTATCATTGGAAGAATTTAAAGATGCTCCTGAAGAGCAGGTTGTATATGATGATGACGGATTTATTGTTGAGTATCCTGAAGATGAAGATTATATGCCGACAAATAATGTTGTAAGATGGGATGAGGCTCTTCAACGCAGAACAAGTATTCGTTTAAATCGTAACCGTGTTGTTACTTTGAAAGATTTGATTAAACAGTTAGAGTTTTATGAAAAATTAGAAAAAAGAGCATCTTTACAGAGTGCTCATGAAAGGGCAAAACGCCATGTAAGAAACTATTCAAGATTAACTCCTGAAGAAATTGTTTCTATGGCTCATGAAGAATATATTGAAGAAGCGGTTATAAAGTTAAAAGATAACTTAGAGCAAATATTTGCGCATGAAGATAGAATTGAGCTCAATGATTTGGCTGTATTAGGTTTGGACAAAATCAGCGCATATATCGCATTGCTCTTTTTAAGTCGTGATACGGATTATGAGCTGGAACAGAAAGAATTTTATTCTGATTTGTATGTTGTGAAGGGAGGTTCTCATGCAACAGCTTAAATCAAGAATTGAAGCAGTTCTTTTTGTTACTGCAAAAGCTCTTTCTTTGGAAGAAATATCTGAGTATGTAGAACGCACTCCGGAAGAGTGTGAAGAAGCTTTATTAGAACTTATTATGGATTATTCATCCAGAGATGGGGCATTGGAAGTTGATGATGAAGATGGGTATATTCTTCAAGTAAAAGAAGATTACAGTGATATTGTTGAAAAAATTTGTCCTATTGATATAAGTTCAGCAGTGTTGAGAACACTTTTAATTATAGCGTTAAAAGGCCCTATAAGGCAGACAGAGCTTGTAAAATTGAGGTCAAATGCTTATGAACATGTATCAGAACTTGTCGAAATGGGGCTTGTTTCTAAAAATAAAGATAAAAACGGCAGAAGTATCAATCTTAAAACTACTCACAAATTTAATGAATATTTTAAACTCAAAGGTGATACAAAACTCCTTGTTCGTCAGTTGGAACAAGAATTAGAAGAAAGAAAAAATGCTTAAAAAATTTTTAGTTTTAATATTTTTATTCGTATGTGGACTTTATATTTGGTTTTTTACTCCTATAAGTTCAGAATATTATATGAACAAGGGAGTTTCTGAACTTAAGGTGAAGAATTATTCAGCTGCGGTCACGGCGTTTGAGCGTTCTTTGGGTGCCAATCCTTCAAATCCGAAAGCTGAATATTTTCTTGTTCAGGCTCTTTCTGAGATGGAGCCGACATATACTGTTCAAAAAAAGTTGTATAAAATTTCCCAAAAATCTTATAGTCCGTATTCAAAACGTCTTGCCAAAAGTACGATATTGCAAATTCGCAGGGATTTATTAAAAGATTTAGATAATAATTATATTTATAATGCTATACAGGGTAAAGATGTTATACGTTGGGATATAAGATCTTTTCCTTTAAAAGTATATATCGAAAATTCAGAATCTGTACCTGATTATTATGTCGAAAATTTGTTCAAAGCGATGAATCAATGGGATAAAAAAACAGGTTTTATAAAATTTGAAAAAACAAATGATAAAAATAGTGCTCAAATCAGAGTTGTATATAAGGATATTAGTGATGCCGATTGCTCGAATAATAGCGAATGCGCTTATGCTATTGCTTATACAGAACCGGTAATCAGTTCAAAAAATGTTTTAAAATATTTCAATTTAATATTCCACAAAACAAATCCACAGGGTAAAAATTATTCAGCCGTAGAAGTTTATAATACCTCTTTGCATGAACTTGGGCATACGCTTGGGATTATGGGGCATAGTGACAACCCTAATGATATAATGTATGCTACAAACGAGCGAGCAAATGATATTTATTCAATGTATCGTTCTGATTCGCAGTATTTGACCTTGAGAGATTTAAAAACAATTGTTCTTTTATATAGTTTAGCTCCAGATGTATCAAACGTTTCAAATTTATCCTCAGAAAAATTTTATTATCCTCAGGTAATACTTGGGGCAGATGATGAAGT
>CADCKD010000031.1 GCA_902801985.1 uncultured bacterium
TCATCTCAGAAGCCTTATCTATATCTATCCAAATATTTGTATTATCTTTGGTGTTTTCCATAAATATCTATTTTAATTCTTACGCTTTTACTTTTAAAGAGCACTTAACATTGGTTCATAAATTTTATGCAAATTTTAAATGACGAAAGTCGCTAATAACTTGATTTTTTAATTTTTGGGAATTTTATAAAAAATCGTTCTAAATTTTATCATTACTGATTTTTAACACTATCAAAATATTTGCAAAAAATTTACGAAGAAATATTAAGCGATATTGACAGAAATTCTGTTTGTATATAATAGGTACTAATTTTGCTAAATATTATTGTTAATATTACAAAATGTAAAGTATATGGAAAATTTATTCTCCGCTCATAAAAAATCAATTTTAAACAAAAATTTTTATTATAATTTTGAAAAAATTAGAAAAATGATGATATTTAAAATACAAAATCAACATTTTGGTCCGTTTTTGAAAAAACTTTACAATTCCGTGTAATACACAGTTTTTTGACATACAAAAACGGCTCAATATATAATTTACAACATAAACAGAAAATGGGAGAAAATGAAATATGGCAACACGAAGCATTATCGATTACAAAAAAACTTTGACTAAAGATGAAATTATCAAAATAGTTGAAGAAAACAACATTGAATTTATAAAACTTGAATTTTGCGACATAAACGGAACAATGAAAAACTTATCAATTCCATCCGAGCAATTGGAAAGTGCAATGAATAATGAAATAATGCTTGATGGCTCTTCTATTAAAGGTTTTAGAAGTATTGAAACATCTGATATGTATTTTTATCCCGACCTTAAAACGTTTGCGATTATTCCTTGGAGAAGTGATGATGACACAAAGGTTGCAAGATTTATTTGCGATATTCATAACGCAGACGGTACTCCGTTTGAAGGGTGTCCGAGATGCAACCTTAAAAAAATGATAACTCGTGCTGAAAAATTAGGCTACACAATGAACGTAGGGCCGGAGGCAGAATTTTTTATTTTTAAACAAGATGAAAACGGTTTTGCAACAACGGATACTTTTGATAAAGCCGGTTATTACAGCGCAGCCCCCGTTGATAAAGGTGAAAACCTAAGAAGAATAATGGTTAAAACTCTGAAAGAAATGGGATTTGAAGTTGAAGCAAGCCACCACGAAGTAGCAAGAGGACAACACGAAATCGATTTTAAATACGCCGATGCTCTTACAACAGCTGATAATATTATGACTTTTAAGTATGCAGTTACTGCAATTGCTGAACAAAATGGAGCAGTTGCTTCGTTTATGCCGAAACCGATTTTTGGTATAAACGGCTCAGGTATGCATTGCAACATTTCCCTATTTAAAAACGGTAAAAATTTATTCTTTGATTCTGAAAAAACTTATCAATTATCAAAAGAGGCATTGTATTCAATAGGAGGATTACTAAAACACGTTAAATCTTTTACGGCTATAACAAATCCAATTATAAACAGTTACAAAAGACTAGTTCCCGGATATGAAGCTCCTGTGTATTTAGCATGGAGTTTGGCAAATAGGTCTGCTCTAATCAGAGTTCCTGCTAAACGAGGCAATTCAACTCGTGTTGAGCTTCGCTCACCTGACCCGAGTTGTAATCCTTATTTAGCTTTAGCTGTCATATTGGGTGCAATCTTAGACGGTGTTGAAAATAAAATTGAACCACCATTACAAGTTGAAGAAAATATTTATCACATGACTAAAAAGGAAAGAAAAAGAGCCAAAATTGATTCACTTCCTGCAAGTTTAAGCGAAGCTCTTGATTTGCTGGATGATGATGAAATTATTAAAGATGCATTGGGTGAACATATTTATGAAGAATTTGTTTCTGCAAAAGAAAAGGAATGCGATAAATTCAGGACTTATGTAACACCGCTTGAAGTTGATATGTACTTGAATATGCAATAATCCCGAGCAAAATGAGCTTAGAACTTCGTTCTTAGCGAATGTAAAGTAATAGTTACAAAATAAAGGTGCGAAAATGCACCTTTATTAATAATGCAAGAAAATGGAGAAAGATAAATTATGTCAGAAATAACAGTTGTTGATTATTTAATTAAAAGACTAGAAGAATTAGGAATAACGGATATATTTGGTTTACCCGGGGATTTTAATTTTAATATCATTGAAGCAATCGAAAGAAATAAAAATACAAATTGGATAGGTTGCACTAATGAACTTAACGCAGGCTACGTTGCCGATGGTTACGCAAGAGTTAAAGGATATGGAGCATTGGTTACAACTTTTGGGGTCGGTGAATTATCGGCAATTAATGCTATTGCGGGAAGTTTTGCCGAATATATTCCTGTTATTAAAATAGTTGGAACCCCCTCAACAAAAAATATTTCTCAAAAAACTCTGCTGCATCATAACTTTGCAAATCCCGATTATTACGCATTTAAAAATACTTATTCAAATGTTGTTCAAACAACTGCTTATCTAAATGAAAAAAATGCTAAAACAGAAATAGATAGAGTTCTATCAATATTCATTAATGAAAAGAAACCGGTTTATATAGCAATTCCTGAGGATATTTGCTCTGTAAAAATAAATGATATCCCATGTATTCAAAAAATGACAAGTAATCCCGATATGCTGGATAGAGTCATTGAGCATATTATGAAAATACTGTCAAAAGCAAAAAAACCTATTGTAATAGCAGATATTTTAGCTGAAAGATTTGAAGCACATGATAATCTTATAAATTTTCTTAAGAAATCTCAATATCCTGCAGTTAATTTATTAATGGGAAAAGGGTTATTAAATTGGGACTATAAAGGTTATTTAGGAACATATTTAGGTAAATACGGCAATAAAATTGCATACAATACGGTTAATAATTCTGACTGTGTTATAACTATAGGCGCAATTTATAGCGACTTAAATACTTTTGGCTTTGATTATAATTTTGAACCAACTTCAATGATTGATATAGAAGGTACATATACAACGGTTGAATATATAAGATATGATAATGTTTTAATGAAAGATGTATTATCAAGGCTTTCAAAAATAGTGCCCGCATATAAAAATGAATATCATGAAGTTTTGCCTCAAAATTTAATTAAAGAAACGGAAGAAAATAAACCGTTAGAATCTAAGTTTATATATTCAAAGATACAAGATTTTATAAAAGAAGATGATATAATATTTTCTGAAACAGGTCTTGTTGAATTTGGCTTTGCTACGTTGGAATTACCTAAAGGTGCCCATTTATATAATCAAGTTTTATGGGGTTCTATCGGTTGGGCAACTCCTGCCGCTTTTGGTGCAACCATAGCAGAAAGGAATAAAAGGGTTATATTAGTAACAGGGGACGGATCTCATCAACTAACAGCTCAGGAAGTAGGCTCTATGATGCGATATGGTGTTAAACCGATAATTATAGTTATAAATAATTCAGGCTATACAATTGAAAGAGCATTATGCAAAGACCCTATGGATTTATTTAACAATATTGCCTCTTGGAATTATTCAAAACTCCCCGATGTATTTAACGGCAAATCATGGAGTATTAAAGTTGAAACAGAACAAGAACTGCATGAAGCATTAATTAATGCAGAACAAGAACAAAAAGATAAATTATGCTATATAGAAATTTGTACGGATAAAATGGATATGCCAAAATTAGCGCAGGATTTAATTTCTAAATCTTTAGCAAAAGTTTAGAAGTAAAAAAATAGAATTATTTATTTTCTTCCATTTCCCAAATTCCGCATGGGCATAATCCTGCACAAATTCCACAACCTATACATTTGTTTGGGTCTGAAACGTATTCAAATTTGTTATCTTCATGTTCAACTCTCGATATTGCGTTTTGCGGACAACTTTGTTTGCATAATCCACAATCCCTACAATAACCGCAGGACATACAGCGATTTTGTTCATTATCGCAATTAGATGAATAACATTCGTAATACTCTGATTTAATTCTTTTAGCAGGAATCAAATCTTTTTCCTTAATTGGAGTTAATTCTTCATCGTTTAGAAATTTAACTATATTTTCAGCTGCATGTTTTCCGTCTGCTATCGCATTTGTAAATAATCCGGGCTTTATGGCATCGCCAATAGCAAAAACTTTAGGGTTCGGCGTTTGCATAAATTCGTTTATTTGAATTCTTGATTTTTCATCTAAATAATCTTTTGGTACAAAATCAAAGATGGGTCTATCTCCAACAGATATAATGACACTGTCAGCTTCTAAGAATCTTCCGTCTTTTAATAATACACCTTTGTCGGTTATTTTCTGCGTAAAACAGGGGTACATTATTTTTGCGCCAAGTTTCTCTGCCGCTTTGATTTCTTTATCAAAAGCACTTGGCTCTTGAATGTCTATTGCTGTAACACTTTCGATACCATCTTGTTTATAGACTTCTGTTATAACATCCATTGCAGCATTTCCTGCGCCAATTACAACAACTTTTTTGCCTAAATTGTATTTTTTACCGTTTTTACAATCTTTTAAAAAGTTTAGACCTTTAATTAATCTTTCATACCCTTCAAATGGTATTACAACTGGGTTATGTCCGCCTATTGCAAGTACAATGGCGTCAAAATCTTTTTCCAATTGATTAAACAGGTCGGGCGTTACTTTTGTTGAAGTATGAATTGTTACACCTGTACTTTTAAATCTTTCAAGCTCTGTTTTCAATATTTCTTTATGCAGTCTTTCTTCAGGTATTACTTGAGAAAGTTTTCCGCCGATTTTTTCATCTGCTTCAAAGATTTCTACATCATATCCTTTTCTTAGTAACTGCCAAGCTGTTGAAATTCCTGCGACTCCGCTGCCTATTATTGCAATACGTTCTTTATGCGTTATTTGAGCAGGTTTTATTTTTATGTCTTTAGATAAACTACCGAGCATTTTGACATCTAAAGGTTCATCAAAACTTCCTCTTGAACAATTATTTAAACATAAATTCGGACACACCTGACCACAAACTGAAGCTGGAAAAGGGCTATAATCTAAAACCAATTCAAGAGCTTCTTTAACACGTCCTGAGCGAAGAAGTGAAAATCTTTTTTGTGTCGGAATCTTTATCGGGCAATTGTATTCACAAGGTGCGCTATACGCATAATTTTTCCAATGAGGCTTACGCAATCTTGAAACACCTGTTTGCACTAAATCATACGATTTAAAATCATCTTGAATTAAATCAGAAAATATTGAACCGCCAATTTCTTTAAACCATTTGTTTACTCTATATGTTTTTAAAGAAATATCATTGCGTTTTTGCCTTTCTTCATAGGTTTTAGCGACTATCTTATGCCATTTGGTAAAGTTTATCAGTTCATCATAGTATTCATCTTTTTTAACTTCTAATAGAAATGTTTTAAGCCCGTTTTCAAGAAAACTAATATCATTTTCATCTAAATCAAGCAAATAAACGTCATCAGATAAATTTTTTATATTCCCTCTTACATAGACAATTCCGCCAACCATACCTACACAGGCTCTGTCACCCAAAACCGATGACATATTTTCACAATTTAAACCACAGACAACTGCAATTCCACCACCCATAAATTCAAATGAAAATGACCCCGTTGAACCCAAAACCCATAATTCGGGAGTGGTAAACTTCGGGTCTTTTTTCATCAAAGCACCCGACCTTGTACCAACATTTCCGCCTATATAAATTTTTCCTGATGCTGCACAATGTCCTGTTGTATCACCACTATCACCGTTTACAACAATTTTAGCACCGCTGTTTAACCAACCTGTATCAGCAGGAGCAGAGCCTTCCACATAAATATTTGTGCCACTTGCTCCCATAGCGCCAACTCTTTGACCCGGATTTTTTATATAAAAGTTTAAATCTTCGCCGTTTTTAGACCAAACTGAACCTCCGATATTATGTTGCCCGCAGGCATTTATCTCAAAATCAGTAGCGCCATCTTCAATTGCACTCCAAATCTCTTGCATTAAATTCTGCGTAGAAGTTCTTTTATCATTTTCAATTGTGTTTATTATTTTTTTCATTTTAATTTCCTTTTACCCCTCACCCCAACCCTCTCCCACAAGGGGCGTGAGAGAAGAATTAGTTTAGCAGGAGTATTGTATTTGAAGTCTTTCTGCAACATTTTTATCAACACAAACAAGAGCATCGGATCTTCCTATCGGCAAAGTTGAATTACCTACAGGTGCAAGGAGTTTTTTAAGTTCAATATCTGTTGCACAAATGTAATTAACTATATTTTCAGCTACTCTATCAACATCAAGTCTTTGCATTAATTTTGGATTTTGTGTTGTAATTCCGATTGGACATTTGCCTGTATTACAGCCGTTACACTTGCCGAAATCATTTCCTACACAACCCGCAATTTGAAGTATCAATTTACCTATAAATACTCCGCTTGCGCCTAAACATATCATTTTAAATGTATCTGCCGCAAGATTCCCGTTCATTCCGATTCCACCACCTGCGAAAATAGGAATTTGACCTTGTTTTCCCTGATGAACAGCAGCCAAATAGCAATCTCTCAGTTTTGAAACAATCGGATGACCTGTGTGGTTTAAAGAAATCTCGTGAGCTGCGCCCGTTCCTCCTTGCAGACCGTCAATAAAGAAACCGCCTACGATATTATATGGGTCACGAAGAAGATTATTATATACGCTTACACTTGTTGAAGATGCCGCAACCTTAATTGCAACAGGAACTTTAAATTTAAAAGCACAATTCATAGATAAAAACATCTTCTGAACACTTTCTTCTATCGAATAAAGTCCTTGATGGTTAGGAGGCGAAAGCAAATCAGCTTTTGGAACTCCTCTTATTTCCTGAATAAGTTTTACATTCTTTTCTGCCATCAAAAGTCCGCCGTCACCCGGTTTTGCTCCCTGACCAATTTTGATTAATATTCCTGCCGGATCTTCCTGCATATATGGCATAGAATTTATAATTCTGTTCCAACCAAAATGACCCGAAGCTATTTGAAGTATCATATATTTTAAATATTTTGACCTTAAAAGTTTGTCAGGAATTCCGCCTTCTCCTGTTGCCATTCTTATCGGGATTCCTTTAACTTCGTTTAAGTATGCTGTCGCTATTGCAATAGCCTCCCACATTCTTGGAGATAAAGCACCAATAGACATATCTGAAAACATTATTGGGTAAATTGATGTATTAATGGGTAAATGTTCATTCTTCTTTTCCTGTAACTCTCCGTTTACTAAATCAAAATCAAGATTATCCGCACTTACGACTCTGCCTAAATTAGTTCTTAAATCAAATGTATGACGAAGAGCGTCTAAAGAAGGGTCTGTCATTTGAGAGATTCTGCCGACTTTAATTTTGTCTAAGGTTCGCCCTTCAGTATGCAAATTGCTTCTTCCGCCTCTTTTAACTGACTGTGAAGTTTTAGCTCTATATCTGGTTCCAAAGATTTCGGTTTGGTTTCGGGTTACTTTTATTGCACCATTCGGGCAAACTTTTGTACAAATTCCGCACCCTCTGCAAAAGTTATTAGCATCAATAACTTGCCTTATTACAGGTATTGCTTTTTGATCTTCATCTATTTGAAAACCTTCTTCATTGGAAATTGCTCTAACCTTTTTTCTTTTTTGAACATCAACTTTAATTGCACCAAATGAACAAGCTGCAACACAATGTCCGCAAAGCATACATTTTTCACTGTCATATTCAACTATCCAAGGCAAATCATCTTTTGAAATGCTGTTTATATTTATATCTGTCATTGAGCAATCCTTTGAATATTTAAATCATTATCCACAACAACGAGTTCTCTTTCGTTTGTGTAAATGTCTTTCGTTATATCCCTGTTTGGTAATATTTCATTAGCACCGCAAACTTCTGAGGTCATAATCACCATCTCAACATCATTATTATATTTACCCCTACAGATAACTGTGGGTCTTAATTTTTTTGAATCTATTACATTAAACATTGTTCCGTCAGGTAAAACTCCAATAGTTGTATTAGGCCCGTTGATTTCTAAATTTTGCAAAGATGATTTAATTCTCTCCAGCACGTTTTTATTATCTCTTTTTTCCATTTCATCAAACGGGAGTGGTGTTAAAACGTGCTTATAATATTTTAAGGGCCATTTTAAAATTTTATGAACATAGTGAAGTGTGTATAAAAAACATTGTGAATCACTTTCAAACCCAATATATCCTTTATGAAGTTTTTTCTGCATTAATTTATTTTTTTCATAAAATGTATTTTCACCGTTAGTTAAAGTGGTATAACCTTGCAAGAAAAATGGGTGTGCAGCATAGCGAACTATATCATAATTCGTGTTTTGTCTGCATTGAGCTGTTATAATCTTTGCTTTTAGATTGACGTCTTCGCTCCAGAGGTTAAAATATGTACCAATGTCATTTGGATCTCCGATTTCTTTTAGAGAAATGACATCAGGATAAAAAGAATAAACAAAACCTTCTTCATTTTTTTCTAAATATCCTCTCAATTTTAATCTTGTATCAAGAAGCAACTCCTCTTTTTCTTCTTGAGTTGCATTTTTATAAGTTTTCGGATATTGAAACACCTCAAAAACATAGTTTGGCATTGTTTCTATTCTTAATGATTTATCAGGATAAACTTCAGGTGTATACTGAAAAACACGAACAAAACCTATTTGATGAAGTAAATCTTCAGCATATTTCATCCCCTCATCAGTTACTGCCATAGATAAAATCGGCAAATCCTTATAATTTTCAAAAATACCGCCCAAATCCTGCATAATAAACGCGAAACCTGAATTATCATGTCCTTTTTGCTGTGAACGCATCAATTTTAAAGCAAGAGATGGATGTATATAATGTTTTGACTTGATTGAACCTATTCTGCACATAGTACAATTATCTATCAGGTACTATATGCCGTCAATTTTAAGGGTTTATTAAGATTTCTAAAGTTTTTTATTTTTGGATAATTTTTGACAATTTTTAGGTGAATTTATAATATTTTGATTAAAAATTTAGAAATTTTTGAAAATTAAGTTAAAAATATGACATAAAACTTTCAAAAAATTCAAAAAATTGCGGGGTTTACAGTTATTAATATTTCAATAAGGTTACTGCTTTCTTAAAATTAAATAATTATTACTTATAATTTTCTTATGACAGAATTATTTACAAACGAACTAAAAGATAAAATATTGTCACATAAAAGAGGATCAATCGGCATTGCTCAAATTAATCCTATTGCAGGAAATATTGAATATAATGCAAAAAAGGTCGTTAAATACATAAATCTTGCTCAGAGTATCGAATTAGATTTAGTTGTATTTCCTGAGTTAACGCTAATGGGATATCCTATTGAAGATACAATAGACAGATATCCGATAATTGTCGAAGATAACATAAAATGGCTAAAAGAAATTGCAAAAATCACAACAAAAACCTGTGCAATTATCGGTTTTGTTGAGCCAAGAGAAGATATTAATGTTGGCAAAAAATATTATAATTCACTTGCTGTTATTCAAAATGGAGCAATAAAAAGCATTGTAAGAAAGTCACTCTTGCCGACATATTGTGAGTTTAACGATTACAGATATTTTGAACCGTCACCTGTTGTAGGGTGTCAAAGTGCCGATACACTTTGTAATTTTGATGAAAGTAAAGTCGAAAATTGTTCTAAAACAATAACCATAAATGGCATTAAATATGGAATTTTAATTTGCGAGGACTGCTGGAATAACAAAGAATTTTTTAATGACAATGTTCTTTATTCAAAAGATCCTGTTGAAGAGCTATCAAAAGAAAATCCCGATGTTTTTATAAATTGTTCAGCTTCCCCTACACGTGCCAAAAAAGAACAATTAAAACACAATATGCTTTCATTCATTTCTAAAAAATATAAGACTCCTTTTGTATATGTTAATCAAGTTGGAGCAATAGACAACAGCTCTTTTGACGGTTCAAGCAGGGTATTTAATAAAGAAGGTAAATTAATAGCAAGAGCAAAATCATTTGAAGAACAGTTTTTGATAGTTAATCCAATTAAAAATATTGGAGAAATTTATCCTTTAACTAATGGCCCTGAAAAAACTTTGACAGAAGCAAAAGCATATACTCTTGAATATAATCCTGATTTAGAAAGAACATATAAAACAATAGTTCAGGGAATAAAAGATTATTTTCATAAATCAGGATTTGAAAAAGCGGTAATAGGTCTGTCGGGCGGACTTGATTCAAGCGTGTGTGCTGTTTTATTGGCGGATGCTCTTGGTAAAGATAATGTTTTTGGTATAAGTATGCCGTCTGTTATTACATCAAAAGAAAGTAAAAATGATGCACGAAATTTGGCACAGAATTTAGGAATAAATTTTCTTGAAGCATCCATTAAAAATGTGGTTGATAGTATCAATAATTCTTTAAAAGATATATTTACAAAAGTTGAAATCAAGTGGAATAATAGGCTTGAAGAATCATTCACTATGGATAATATTCAAGCAAGGTCAAGAGCGGTATTTTTATGGGGAATAAGCAACGAATTTTCAAAAACACTCCCCATTGCAACATCTGATAAATCAGAATTATATATGGGCTATGCAACAATAAACGGTGATATGTCAGGTGGCTTCGCACCTATCGCTGATGTTCCGAAAACAAAACTGTTCGCTCTTGCAAAATGGTTAAATGAAAACAGAGCACAGAAAAATACAATCCCACAAAGTGTTATTAATAAAAAACCGGGGGCAGAACTGGCAATAAACAGTGAAACAGGAGAACCGTTAACAGCTGAAGATGCATTGATGCCTTACGAATTTTTAGACGAAATAATTTGGCGAATTGAAAACAAAAAAGAACATTACTGGGATATGCTTAATTCTGAATTTTTATATGAGAAGTACAACAAAATCTCCTACACACAAAAAGTAAAATGGCTTGATAAATTTTACAAGAGAATGTCAAAAGCTCTTTATAAATGGTCTATTTTACCGCCATCTGTAATAGTTGATTCACACTCAATTAATAAATATGACTATAAGCAACCGATTACATCTTCGCATATTAATTATAAGGGAATAAGTGAGATAGAAATTTCTGAGAAAATAAAAAAAATAAATGTATAAGATTAAATTATAGTAGAATAAATATATGAAAACAGTTATTATAACAGGTGCAGATTCAGGGTTAGGTTTTAAAACCGCAAAAAAATTGCAGAAATTTCATAAATATTTGTCAAAATTTTCAAAATATATAAAAAAGACTAAAAATTTATCAAAAACAAATTAAATAAATTATATTATTCAAAAATTTTTATTAATTTTATAAAACTTTACAATTCCTGTAATTCCTATGGTTTTTGACTTTTAGAAATCTCTCAATATATAATTTAACTCATGATATAGGAGAAATGAAAGATTACAAACAAGTTGAAAAGATGTATATTTATGACAAAATTCCGCTAGAAGAAATCGGACTTAAACTAAATATATCTCACAGGACTTTGTTTTATTGGAAAAAGAAATACGAATAGCATTAATATAATCATAATCGTTTTTAGAGGAATTTTTTATTTTCTTTTTCATAATTAGATTTTATCATAAGCATCTATATCTAACTAAAATCTTTCTATATACCAGTTACTATTACCAAAATGGTTAAAGTTCCAATGAAGTTCAAAATAAAAATTAAACTCCAAAGAGTTGTCATCTTTGAAGTTCCAAGAATATTTATTTAGTTGTGTTTTACGGTAACTTTCAAATGCATCTTGAATTTCTTTGGCAAATTTTATCCTGAATTCAGAATACGGAATATCTAGTATTTCTTTCGTCAATTTATTTTTCAAAATCATCTTCAAATCCTCTGATATTATCAAGTTCAATGTTGTAGCATTTGCCATTCTTATCTACGCAAGTCGCAAAATCAACTGTTTTATCAGCAAATTTGTTCTCCCATAAGCAAATTAACAATCCAATTTCTTGTGTTTTTAAATTCAAAATCTTTGTTCCATACAACTTATAATCTTTTTCAACCATATTATGCTCCTTTCGGTCATTAACATTAATCGATTGCATTTAGGGAAATCTCAAGTATTTGTGTCTGAATGATAAGTAATTTTCAAATTGGTTTTTAATGCCGTTTTATTGGTGTTTTAATAAATTCAATTTATCAGATTGTATAAATCAGCATACAAACTTTTAAAATCCTTACCACTGCGCCAAAGTGTCTCAGCAATTTTATATTCCAAATTGTAAACATTTTTGTTATGAGTTAAATTTCTTGATAAATAGCAATAAATTGTTGTAAAATCTGCTTTATCCTTTGTGGTTAAAGGTTTATCGTTTTTGCTTTTTAGCAGATCTTTTGAAATAAAAACCTGCCCATCGTAAAAATATAGATAAACTTCTTTATTGAAAAATGTTCTGTGTCTTGCGTTTTGAGGCTCTTTGGAATAATAATTATCCAACAACTTTTTCTGCTTATCATAAATTAAAATACGAAATATCGTATAAAATTTTTGCACCTGCGGTTCTCCGATAGATAAAATATGCGAAACTTTAGTTGTAATAATTGATTCACAAAAACACTTTAAAATCACATCAATTGTTGCTTTTGGATAATATTTAAAAATGGAATATTTATCAGTAACTTTTTGTTTCTTTTGGTAAGAATAAACATTATCATCAAGCGATAATTTATTCTCACAAATCAATTCATTCAAAACAGGTAACAAATTATCTGCAGGGATTTCCGAGATTGTTACTATTTCATCAAGCGTAAATTTGTTTAGCCGTTTGCAAAGCTGTAATATTCTGTCTTTCACCGAGTATGCTCCTTAAAATTTCTTCGTTGAGTTCCTTAATTTCATTCGTTTTAGCCATTTTTTCGATTTTGTTAATTAGTTTTACTATCTGCCGGAATTGGTTATGCCTTGTCGCAAGATATTCAAGTCCGTCAGGTGTAATTGGGATTTCCGATAGCTCAGATATAATCTGCTTTATATCTTGTAAATCATAACTTTCAAATTTATATGCCTTATAAATCCTGTCTTTCAGGTGTGGATATTTGGATAATTTCTTATCTATATTTGCCATTCCGACAAGTACCATCGGGCAGCCTGTTCTGTCATGTAAGTCCCTTAAAATCTCAATCACATGATTATTTACTAGATAATCAACCTCATCAATGATTATGGTTTTTGGCTGTTGCTTCAATTTATTTTCAATCATATTAAAGGTTTCCTGCGAATGCCAATAAGGTTCTTCTCCAAGTTCCTCAGAGATTTCAGATAACAGCCACCGAACAGACATTCCTTTTGTTGCTCTTACATACACACAGTCGTTTTTAAATGTCCACCATTTTATTGTTTCAGATTTTCCTAAACCATAATCCCCATATACAAGTGCGATTTTAGGGATATTTGGCGGAAGCGATTTCAATTCTTCCATAAACCCCACAAATTCTTTGACATTTTTTGTTTTTACAAATTTTTTGTTCATAAATTACTCCTCATATAAATTTATGTATTCATCACTTCTGATATAATCAGCAAGCCACTTTCTTTGTTCGGGATAAGTGCAACCGTGCTGCATTAACCATTCATATTTTTCATAATTTGATGAAAATATCGGTATATTCATCTGTGTTTCACGCTCAGTCAAATGCCGTTTTTCTCCGTTTTATGTGGTTCAATTTCAATAACTTTTTCTTCAGGTTCTATTTCTAAAACTTCTGTTTTTTCAGCAGGAAAATATTTTAGAAATTCCCTGCCGTTTTTGTTTTTGAATTTGCTGCTTAAATTCTTCCATATCTTTAACTGTTCCAAGATGATTTGCCATAGGATGCACCTTTTCGACTTGTCTGGCGATGCATAAAAATTCCCCCTTAACCGAATACACGCACACTTTCGTTAAATCAAAAAGCGAATACCGAATAAAAACTTTTTCCCTTAAATCTATTAAAAAATCGTTTCTGTAATGAAGTCCTAAAAATGTAATTTCACCTCTATTTATTGTCCTGACTTCGGTTTTCATCATTAAATCATTCAGGATATTTTTATCAATATCCTGTTTTTCAACTTGTTGAAGCATTTCTTTTATTGTTTTATTTTCATTATTCGGGCAAATTTTGGAATTATGATAATCAATCCAACAGTCAATATATTTAAGAACTTCCTGAACTGTCGGGATATAATTTCCTGTCATTTTGCGGTGGAGTTTCCTGTGTAATTTCTCGCCACGTTTCATCCAAGCAGGTTTATTTTCAATACTTGAACCGCAATAAGATATCATCATTTTTTCAAATTCTTCCTGAAACTCTTTGAAAAATCTTTCAATAACCTTTGCTCTTGCATTATACGGTTTTGCAAAAACTGATTTTATCCCTA
>CADCKD010000032.1 GCA_902801985.1 uncultured bacterium
TATATTTTACACCTATAAATAATATAATAAAAAAAAATTTTTGTTAGTATTTTTTTTAGGTATTAATCAGTAATTACCGATATTTGACATTATATGTCATTTTTAGGATTTTTTTAATATTAAGTTTTATGAACGATATTAAATTTCTGAGATAAACAGTCATGAATTTTATTTTATAGTAAAATTAGTTTATGAGTAATAAAATTTTAGTTGTAGATGATGATGTTGCAATAAACGAGTTAATAAAGGTTAATCTTGAGCTTGGAGGATATAGTGTTATTCAGGCTTATGACGGAATAAAAGGTTTTGCTCTTGCAAAACAAGAAATACCGGCTCTTATAATATTGGATGTAATGATGCCGGAAGTTGACGGTTATACAGTTGCAAAAAGAATCCGAGAAAACTCAGAAACTAAAGATATTCCGATAATTATGCTTACAGCTTTATCGCAGTTGAATGATAAAGTCACAGGATTTAATATCGGTGTAGATGATTATCTTGTAAAACCTTTTGAGATTGAAGAATTAAAAGTCCGTGTGCGAGCATTGCTAAAACGAACAGGGCAAATTCCGAAATCAGCTTCTGTAAGAGATTTGCAAACTTTGGGCGAGATTACTCTTTTGCCGGAACAATACAGTGTAAGAATTGGTGATAATCAGGCCAAATTAACTCCTATTGAGTACGATATTTTTAATTTGTTATTTCAAAATCATGGCAATATGGTTTCTTCAGCTCAAATTTTAAAGGAAGTGTGGGGCTATGCACCTGATGATGATGTTGAAACTATAAGAGTGCATATCAGACATTTAAGAAGTAAAATTGATAAAATTTCGAATGGGAAAAAGTATATAGAAACAATTTATGGCGGTGGATATAAGCTAAATATATAGGAGATGAATATTTGGCAAGTTTATTAAATTTTAAGGGGAGTTGGAGAAGTTATCAAAAGAGGATTTTGGATAATCTAAATTATCATTTGCGTGATAAAAAATTACATATAGTTGCAGCTCCCGGTGCAGGTAAAACAACTCTCGGGATAGAAGTTATATCAAGGTTAAATCAATCAACTCTTATTCTTGTACCTACAAATACAATTAAGTATCAATGGGCGCAAAGGATAAAGAGCGCATTTTTAGATGAAAAAGATTGGGGTATAGTTTCTGTTGATATCCATACTCCTGCATATATAACGGTTACAACATATCAAGCTTTGCTTGCTGCGTTATGCGGTTTAAAAGATGATGAAGATGATCAAACAACAAAAGAAGAAGAAACTGATGAGGAATCTATAGTGTCTTCAAGGCGGTTTAATCCACAAAAAGCAGAGGAGTTTATCAGCAGCTTAAAGAAAGCTAAAATTACTCTATTATGCTTTGATGAAGCTCATCATTTAAGAAAAGAGTGGTGGAAAGCACTTATGTTTTTAAATGAGAATTTAAACCCAAATCAGACTCTCGCATTAACCGCAACTCCTCCGTATGATGTTGACAATCCCGAGTGGGAAAGATATGAAGAATTATGTGGCGAAATAGATGAAGTTATTTCTATACCGGAGCTTGTGAAAAATGGTGACTTGTGTCCTCACCAAGATTTCATATATCTCTCAGGTTTAAGAAATGATGAAAAAGCGATTGTAAAAGAACATAATCGAAAAGTTAACAATGTTATTTCAAAATTAGTATCTGATGATTCGATATGTAATTATTTTTCAAAGTTAGATATATTTAAAAATCCTAAAGAATACGTTGAAGAAATATATGACGCTCCGGATTTTTATATTGCTATTGTTTCTTTGTTAAAACATAAACATTATAAATTATCTAAAGACTTCTTGAAATTATTTGATGCTTCAGAATTTGAAATCCCGCATTTTGATGTTAAACAAGCGAGGGCTTTTTTTAATGGGTTTATATTCGATAAATCAGAAAAATTCCCTGAATTAAAGGAAGTAATTAAATATTACACTGAATTATTGCGTGATAATGGTTTAATTCACAATAAAAAAGTATATTTATCTGATAATATAAAAATCCAACGCCAAATTGCTCATAGCTTAGGAAAATTAGATTCTATAAAGGAAATTGTAGAGCTTGAACTAACTCAGCTTGGCAATAACTTAAGGATGGTGATACTTGCTGATTTTATAAAATCAGATGATATTGGCAATTCATCTTTGGGGGTTGTGCCGATTTGGAGGATTTTAAAAGAAGAATATGCTAAAAAGAATGTTCTTTTGGGTATATTATGCGGAACGCTTATTGTTATCCCAAAATCAAAGGTGGATTCATTTAATTCAATGTTGTCAGAAGAAAATATTTCTAATGATGCCGTTTCAATTTCAGATTATAAAGACGAATTAAATTTTGTACAGATTACTCCTAAAGAAAGTGCCAAAAACAAAATTGTATCTATTATTACAAAAATGTTTAATAATGGCGAAATTAATATTCTTGTCGGGACTCAAGCATTACTTGGTGAAGGTTGGGATGCACCTGCGATAAATTCATTAATCCTATCAAGTACAGTAAGTTCATATATGCTTTCAAACCAGATGAGAGGCCGTGCAATTCGTGTTGATAAAAATAACCCAAATAAAGTTTCAAATATATGGCATTTAGCATCCGTCATTTTGCCTAAGGAGGGTATGTTTGATTCGGTATTTGAGGATATTAATACGAGTGAAGAAGAAACAGAAGATGATTCTATATATTATGATCTGAAACAACTGGAGAAAAGGTTTCAAGGGTATGAAGCACCGTCATATTTTGGAGCTCATAAAATTGAAAACGGTATTTCTCGAGTACTATCTGTGAAAACATTCTTAAAACAGTATTCACAAGACGGAGAAACGACCATAAAATATGCAAATTCATTCACATCTTCTGTTGCAAAAAACAGAACTCAAACATTACAATGGTGGAAAAATGCTCTGTATCAAAAAGATAAATCTTCAAATATGCATTTAAAATCCGGAGTAGAAGCACCTCAAAAAACTACAAGAACATTACGATATTTTTCTTATAAATCTTTTATTGCTACGGTATTTAGTTGGTTCGTAGCTCCATTCTTTGTTTTTGATGTAAGGCTTTTTACAATGAATTCTTTTATGCTTCAATTGTTGCTTCTTTGGATTTTAGTATTTATATGTATTCTTTTATTCTTTCTGTATAAATATCTTCGTACAGGTACAGCAGCCGGAATAATGAAGCAAATTGCAAAAGTTATAATAGATTCGTTGTATTCAGAAGGTATTATAAAGACTCAATCAACTTCTGCGGATATAGTAATTGAAAAGAATGACGAAATATTTGTATCTTGCTCAAATATGCCTATTAAAGAAAATAATATCTTTATGAAATGTTTGCAAGAATTTTTAGATCCGATAGAAAATCCAAGGTATATATTTGTTCGTAAAAATTCTATATTAGGTTTATATAAGCAGGTTGATTATTTTTCATTACCAAGTCTTTTGTCGACTAACAAATCAAGTGTAAAAACGTTTCAATTATTGTGGAATAAAAATATCGGACCTTGTGAAATAGTATATACAAGGAATTATGAGGGACGAAGGATTTTGTTAAAAGCCAGAAAAGATGCGTTTTCCGCAATGAAAAGAAGTAGAAGTAAAAAACTCTCAAGATGGCAATAAATATGTAGAGAATAAAAAAAAATAACCAACTTTTTCAAGTTGGTTATTTTTTTAAGTGTGAATTTATATCTATGCTTCAGGAGCTTCTTCTGCTGCAGGTGTTTCTTCTGCAGGAGCTTCAGCAGCCGGTTCTTCTGCCGGTGCTGCAGCTTCAGCTTCTTTTGCTGCTTTAGCTTCAGCTTCTGCTGCTGCTTTTGCTTCTTCTTCAGCTTGTTTTTTAGCTAATGCTTTTTTAGAAAGTTTAACTGTTTCTTTCTTTTGATAATCAAGTGTTCCGTCTTCTTTGCAGTGTCTGATTAAATATTGAACACGTTCTGTTGGCTGTGCGCCTTTTTTAATCCAGTCTAATGCTGCTGCTTTATCAAATTTCATTTCTTTAGTCTTAGGATTGTAGTGACCTAATTCTTGAACAGGTTTACCTTCTCTTTTTGTTGTTGAATTTATAACGATAATTCTGTAAGATGGTTGCTTTTTTGCACCTAATCTTTTTAATCTGATTTTTAACATTTGTACTTCCTTATATTTTATCTTTCTAACGTTACTTCGGTTTTTGAGCCGCCGCTTGCCCAATTACCTGAACCGTTGTAAAGAGGAATTACTTCGGCTGTACTCAAATTTAATCATAAACATTTTTTTTGTGCAACATTATTTGTTTTTTGTTGTTTATACAAGCGTCTAAGTGTTAAGATTCTTGCTTTTATTCTTTTTTGGTATAGAATTTTAGTATAATTAGTAGAAAAATGAGGATATTAAACATGGCAACAAAATTAACTAAGGAAAAAGACAATATAGTTCGTATGGAAATTACTATTCCTGCAAAAGATGCAGAAAGTGCATATAATACTGCAGTTTCAAGAATTTCTCAGCATTTGAATATTCCGGGCTTCAGAGCCGGTAAAGCTCCTAAAGCTGTTGTAGAAAGACACGTTGGTGTTGACAGAATTCAACAAGAAGCATTGGATATTGTATTACCAAAATTTTTAAATCAAGCAGTATATGATAATAAGTTGGATCTTATTACTCAACCTGCATTAACAGATTATAAATTTGAAAATGGTAAAGATTTGAGTGTAACATTGGAAGTTGAAACAAGACCGGAATTTAAACTTGGTGCGTATAAAGACTTAAATCTTAAAGCGGAGATTGCTCCTGAAGATAAAAAGGCTTTTGATAATGCTTTGGAAGGATTTTTAAGCCAAAACGCATCTTTAGAACTTGTTTTAGATAGACCTTCAAACAATACAGATATTGTTGTATTTGATTTTGACGGAACATGCAACGGCGAAAAAATTCAAGGGGGCTCGGCAAAAGGTTATTCTCTTGATTTGGCTCATTCAAACTTTATTCCTGGTTTTGCGGAACAGCTTGTTGGACACAATATTAAAGATGAATTTGATATTCAGGTTAAATTCCCGCAAGATTATCATGATGAAAAACTTAAAGGTCAGGATGCAACATTTGCTATCAAATTGAATGAAATCAAACAAAGAGTTTTGCCTGAACTTACAGATGAATTGGTTAAAAAAGCTTCAAGATTTTCAACGGTTGATGAATTGAAAGCTGATATAAATGATTATATTTCTCACCAAAGAGAAAGCATGAAAAAAACAAGCGCAGAAGATGCTGTTTTCAAATCAATTGTTGATTCTACAAAAATTGATATCCCTCAATCAATGATTAATCGTGAAGTTTCATCATTGACTGCCGAATATCAACAAAGATTGTCATACCAGGGTATGGATTGGGCAAAATTCTTAGAATCTCAGGGTGGAGAAAGTGCATTCAATTCTTCTCTTGAAAAAGAAGCTCAAGTAAGAATTAAAAATTCTTTGATTATTGATAAGATTTCTAAAGAAGAAAATATTACTGTTGAGCAGTCTGATTTTAGTACAAGACTTGCTCAAATCAGTGCAGCATACGGTATTACTCCGGAACAAATGGCTAAACAATTCGGTCACAACCCTTCATTCTTGAATACTTTGTCTCAACAAATAATCAGTGACAAGGTAAGAGATTTCTTGGTTGAACATAACAAGTTTGAATATGTTGAAGTAAAACCTAAGAAAGAAAAGGTTGAAGCATAACAAGTAAAAGAGTATAATAATATTATTATTAAATAAGAAAGGGAATTAAATCATGAGTTTTGTACCTGTAGTAATTGAACAATCAAGCAGAGGTGAAAGATCCTTCGATATCTTTTCAAGATTATTAAGAGAAAGAATAATATTCTTGGGAACTCAAATCGATGATATGGTAGCGAACTTGGTTGTGGCTCAATTATTGTTATTAGATAGTGAAAATCCTGAAAAAGATATTATGTTGTATATCAATAGCCCTGGTGGTAGTGTAACTGCCGGATTTGCTATCTATGATACAATGCAGCATATCAGAGCGGATGTATCTACTATATGTTTAGGTCAAGCAGCATCTATGGGTGCATTTTTGCTATCATCCGGTACAAAAGGAAAAAGACTTGCTCTGCCTCATTCAAGAGTTTTAATTCACCAACCTTTAGGTGGTGCTCAAGGTCAGGCTACTGATATTGAAATTCAGGCTGCTGAAATCATAAGAATTAAGAAATCTTTGAATGAAATATTAGCTTCAAATACAGGTCAATCAATCAAGAAAATTGAAAAAGATACTGATAGAGATTATATCATGACTCCTCAAGAAGCTTTAGAATACGGTATGATTGATAAAGTCATTTCCCGTGATGAGATTAAATAGTAATAGTTAATTGGAGAAAATAATGCCAAAGCATGACGATGACAAATTAAAATGCTCATTTTGCGGTAAAACTCAGGAACAAGTAAAAAAACTTATTGCAGGTCCTGAAGTATATATTTGTGATGAATGCGTAGAACTATGTAATGAGATTTTGGATGAAGAATTTTTTGAAGCTAAATCAAAGGATGGCGATGATTCCTCAATTGAGACTCCAAAAGATGAAAAGAAAATACCAAAACCTCATGAGATTAAAGCATATTTAGATCAATATATTGTTGGTCAGGAAGATGCCAAAAAGGTTCTTGCCGTTTCTGTATATAACCATTATAAACGCTTAAAACACAATAATGGCGATAATGACGGTGTAGAAATTCAAAAATCAAATATCTTGCTTGTCGGTCCGACAGGTTCGGGAAAAACGTTACTTGCTCAAACATTGGCAAAAATGTTAGATGTTCCGTTTGCGGTTGCTGATGCGACTACATTAACAGAGGCAGGTTACGTCGGTGATGATGTTGAAAATATATTGTTAAGATTATATCAGAATGCTGAATTTGATTCATCAAAAGCCGAACGCGGCATTATTTATATTGATGAAATCGATAAAATTTCAAGAAAATCCGAGAGTACATCAATTACTCGTGATGTTTCTGGTGAAGGGGTTCAGCAGGCTTTGTTGAAGATGATAGAAGGTACTGTTGCCCATGTTCCGCCTCAAGGAGGCAGAAAACATCCTCATCAGGAATTTATCGAAATTAATACCAAAAATATCTTATTTATATGTGGTGGCGCTTTTGTAGGTTTGGAAAAGATTGTTGATGCCAGAGCAGGAGTGGGTAATTCTGTCGGTTTTGGAACAGCATCTTTATCTCAGGCTGAAAAAGATGCTAACGCTTTAAAGCTGTTAAAAAAATTGCAGCCTGAAGATTTGTTAAAATTCGGTTTGATTCCTGAATTTATTGGTCGTATTCCTGTGTATGCAGTATTAGATCAGTTAAATGAAAAGACATTAAAAATGATTTTGACAGAACCAAAGGATGCGATTTTAAAACAGTATAAAGCTTTGCTCAAAATGGATAATGTTGATTTAGAATTTGAGCCTGAAGCTATTGATTTAATTGCAAAAGAAGCTATTAAACGTAAAACCGGAGCTCGTGCATTAAGGTCAATTGTTGAAGAAATTATGTTGGATGTTATGTATGATGTTCCGACAAAAGAGGATATAACAAGTTTTGTCGTTACTGCTGACATGGTCAAGAACCGCAAAAATGCAGAGGTAGTCAAGCTGCCGACAAATAAAGATCAAGAAATTAGTGCATAGTAGCTAATAATATAATGAAAAGCTAAGATTTTTAATCTTAGCTTTTTTATTGCATTGATTGTTTTTTTATGCAAAAATATGCCCAAAGGGAGTATTGTATTGTGGGAGCTTCAAAAACTTTAATTTTAATTGATGGGCACGCATTAGCGTTTAGAGAGTATTATGCTCTTGAACGCACGGGTATGAGTACATCTGATGGCACTCCTACTTGGGCAGTTTATGGCTTTTTTAAAGCGGTTTTTGATTTATTAAAGAATAAGGACTTATGTGCAGATGCAATAGGTGTTGCTTTTGATGTCTCTCATCATACTTTTAGAACTGATACCTATGAAGATTACAAAGCTAACCGCGAGGCTATGCCTGATCCAATGCGTATTCAAATGGAACTTATATACGCAGGATTAAAGGCGTTTAATATTCCAATATACACTAAAGAGGGCTTTGAAGCAGATGATGTTATAGGCACTATTTCAAAAAAAGCTAGCGAACTTGGGCATAAAGTTTTGATTTTGACGGGAGACCAAGATTCATTTCAACTTATAGATAAGGAAGGGTTTGTTAAGGTTATAATTCCTTCTAAGGGTGAATTAAAAGAGTATAATTGGGATGCGGTGCACGAAAAATTAGGTGTTTACCCAAATCAGGTAATAGATTATAAGGCTTTGCGCGGTGATACTTCAGATAATATTCCTGGGATTAAAGGAATAGGCGAAAAAACGGCAGTAAAACTTCTTGAAGAATTTAAAACTGTTGATAATGTTTTAGCAAATGCCGATTCTATACAAGGGAATTCCATAAGAGAAAAAATTAAAAGCGGTATAGAAGATGCTAAAATGAGTAAATATCTTGCGACTATTGTTAGGGATGTTGATATTGATTTTGATTTCGAAAAAACTCATATCGAGCTTCCTGAGATATCAAAAGTTACTGATTTTTTACGCTCAATGCAGTTTTATAGCTTTTTAAAAAATATTGAATATATTTTAAAGACTTTTGATAAAAGAAGTGAATGCGCACAAATAACCGAGGCTTCTGCGGAACCTATTGTTCCGGCTTCAGAAAACGGTCAATTAGGTTTATTTGCGCAGGCAGTGCAGGCTGAAGTTAATAAAGTCGAGTTGAGTTATGATGTTAAACTAATAACTGATTCTACGGATTTGGCTGATTTGGTGCAAAAACTAAAATCAAAGAAAATATTTTCATTTAAACTTTTTGCAGATATTAATAATGCTGTTAATTTCGATTTATATGGACTTGCGCTGGGTTTGAATAATTCTTTTCTGTCTGATGAAAATGGGTTGAAAGTAAATGCAAAGACTGATAAATCTGAGGTTTATTATATTCCATTGGTGACATCATTAGAAGCACAACTTGGTGCGGATTATATTTTAAATATTTTAAAAGAAGTATTTGAAGATGATTCAATTCAAAAAATTACCCACGATACAAAATCACAATCAAATGTCTTAAGAGCATACGGTGTGCGATTAGGCGGCATTATTTTTGATACAATGCTGGCCAGTTATATTAAAGATTCAAATGCTTCAAATGCTTTCGATGTCCAGTGTATGGAACGTATTAATCATATATTAACAACTATGGTCTCTGATAATAAAAAAGCAAAATTTTCTGATTTATCTTTAGATGTTTGTAAAAATTATTGTGCAGACTATATTTCAAGTATGTTTGAACTTTCAAAATATTGGCTAAATAGCCTTGATGAAAAAGAATTAAAAATTTTAAATGATATTGAAATTCCTCTGGCGTATGTTTTATCTGATATGGAATGTCTTGGCGTTTCCATTGATAAAGATTATTTGAATAAATTAACTATCGAACTTAATGAGAATTTATCGAATGTAGAGGGGAGGATTTACGATTTAGCAGGAGAGAAATTTAATATAAATTCACCAAAGCAGGTCGGAGAAATTTTATTTGAAAAATTGAAAATTGAATCTCCTAAAAAACGCGGGAAATCAAAGAATTCAACTAGTGCAGAAGTATTATCATATCTTGCCTATGATCATGAAATAGCCCAGCTTATATTGGATTACAGGCAGTCTTCCAAGCTTAAGTCAACATATACTGATGCTCTTCCGTCTTTAGTTGAACCGATTGATAATAGAATTCATACTTCTTATAATCAGACTGTCACAACAACAGGGCGTTTGTCTTCGTCTAATCCGAATTTACAAAATATACCTATAAGAACAGCAGAAGGTAACAAAATTCGTCAGGCTTTTGTTCCAAAAGACAGAAATAATTATTTAATATTATCTGCAGATTATTCGCAGGTAGAATTGCGTATTCTTGCCCATGTAAGTGAAGATAAAAATTTAATAGATGCTTTCAATTCAGGTATTGATGTGCATACCTTGACTGCGTCAAAAGTTTTTGATGTCCCTGTTGCCGAAGTTACAAAGGAGATGCGCTATAAGGCAAAGGCTGTAAATTTTGGTATTGTATATGGGCAAAGTAAGTACGGTCTTGCCAAATCATTAAAAATAACTCCTCAAGAAGCTGAGAATTTTATAGAGAAGTACTTCCAAACTTATCCTAATATTAAATTATATATGTCAAATATGATTGCAAAAGTTGAACAAGAGGGTTATGTAGAAACTGTTTTTGGCAGAAAGCGCTATCTTGATAAAGAAATTAATAGTCCGAATGCAATGATAAGAGAATTCGCAAAGCGCGCTGCCATAAATCAACCTATTCAAGGTTCAGCTTCCGATTTAATAAAGATTGCAATGATTGATTTTTGGAAGAAATTAAAAGATAATAATCTTAAGACTAAAATGATTATGCAAGTCCATGACGAATTAGTCTTAGAGGTCGAAAAGTCAGAATATGATAAAGTTAAAAAGTTAGTACAAGAGTCTATGGAGCTTGGGCAGCCTTTACGGGTTCCTTTGCTTGTGGATATAAATTCAGGTGAATCGTGGAAAGAGTCATAGTATTATTATTTTTAATTATATTTGGAATTAGTTTCAGTCCTGCTTTTGCTCAAGAGAATCAAAGTTTGAGTACTCTGATTACTGCCCAAAATATAAAATATCAAGATTGTACAAAAGTTTTTAATATTGATAATGTAAGTCTTTTTTATCTTACAATCTCATCAATTAATGCAAATAGGTTCACTATTGATGAAATTCAATCTCATTACGGTTATATTTTGTTTACGGCGGTTAATAAGAAGTTTTTAGCAACAATAACAAATGTAAATACAAATCAGGCAATGTTAAAAATTACTCCTGCAGATAATAATTATTATTTTCAGCCGGGTATATATTTAAACATTTTCAAATATATTGATCTCAATCTAAAAAATAAGCCTGAAAGTATGACTTTTACCCAAAATCAAGCAGATAATTGAGGAAATATCTTTAGCGCGTTTTCTGTTGTTAATTGAGTAACTTCTTCTACTGAAATATCACGTAAGTTTGCTATTTCTTCTGCTACGTATTTGACATAGTATGGCCTATTCTCTTTTCCCCTGAAAGGTACAGGCGCAAGATACGGGTCATCTGTTTCCAACAACAAGTATTCTAGAGGAATTCCTTTTGCAACTTCTTTTGCTGATTTTGCATTTTTAAACGTTACAACTCCGCCTAAAGAAATATAAATCCCCTCTTTTATGCATTCTTTGGCAAATTCCAAACTTCCGGAAAAACAATGTAATATAGCTTTTGAATTTTTGTTGTATTTTTTTAATATATCCAAAGTATCAAAATGTGCTTCTCTTGAATGTATATTCAAAGGCAAATTCATTTGATTTGCGAATTCAATTTGTTTAATAAATACTTCTTTTTGCAGATCTTTAAAACTTTTATCCCAATAATAGTCAAGGCCAACTTCCCCGATACCAACAATTTTATTATTATTTTTGATAATCTCTTCCATATCGTATAGTGTTTTATCGCAGAAATCTTTTACTTCTTCGGGGAAAACTCCGACATAGCCATATAAATTATCAGATTTTTTTATCACTTTATCTACATCAAAAATGTCCGTCGTGCTTGAAGATGGTACAAGAGCAATAATATTATTCTCCTCAAGCTCCTTTATTGCATCTTCAATAGGGGTTTCTTTTAGCATATTTATATGTGAATGCGTGTTTATAATGCTTATATTCATAAAGAAATTTTATCATAAAAAATATGAAAGCTTTATTATAAATTATTATAGATTTTATTAATTATTATTTTGTACTCCGTGTTATAATACTTGTATGGAGAATAAGGGATTAAAAATTTCAATCGCTCATTTGTACCCAAAGTTATTAAATTTATACGGAGATATGGGCAATGTCATTACTTTAAGGCAGCGTTGCATTTGGCGTGGTATTGAGGTTGAATTTGAACAAATTAATTCCGGAGATAAAATAAAAGAACATGATTTGTATTTTATTGGTGGCGGGCAAGATAAGCAGCAAGAAGAAGTTCAAGCTGAGTTATTTTCGCAAAAAAGTGAATTGCAAGCCCAAATGAACGATGGTTCTGTTTTCTTAGGTATATGCGGCGGGTATCAGCTGTTTGGCCATTATTATCAACCTCATGGAAAAGACAAGTTGGAAGGGATATCTTTAATGGATGCATACACTATTGCCGGTGATACCAGATTTATCGGTAATGTGACCGTAAAAACTAATTTTTTATCTCCAAATACTTTGGTTGGTTTTGAAAATCATAGCGGATTAACATATTTGCAAGGGGAAACAAAGCCGTTGGGCGTAATATCCGTGGGTAATGGAAATAATGGTAAAGACGGTTTTGAGGGCGCAAGATATAAAAACGTTTTTGGTACATATTTGCATGGTTCGCTACTTCCTAAAAACCCTCACTTTGCGGATTATTTAATTTCTTTGGCTCTGGAAAAACGCTATGGGCATAAAGTAGAATTAGAACCGTTAGATGATTCATTTGAGTATTCTGCTCATAACTCTGTTGTCGGTAAAGCATATTAAATTTTTATTCCAACATGTCATAAACCCTGCGGATTTCTTTTATATCCTGCCACATAAGCCACTTAGGAGAACCTTTTTCTCTGGAGTCATTTCGTAAAAGATATGAAGGGTGAAAAATTGGCATCATCTTTGAAAAATATGGTCCTTCATACCATTTACCTCTTAATTTAGTTATACCCAAATTCGTATCAATAAAAGATGTTGCGGCTATTCTTCCGCATAATAAAATTATTCTTGGTTGGAGAATTTCTAATTGTGCATCCAAATATTCGCGACATGCAGCCTTTTCTTCGGGCAGGGGGTCTCTATTCTCTGGAGGTCTGCATTTGAGTGTATTACAGATATAAATATCCCTCTCCCTCGAAAAACCAACACTCGCAAGAATTTTATCTAAAAGTTGGCCGGCTTTTCCAACAAACGGCTCCCCCTTTTGATCTTCATAATATCCGGGAGCTTCACCTATCAACATAATTTTAGAATTTGGAATCCCCGCAGAAAACACGGATTTTGTTTTTGTTGCACCCAGTGGACATTTATTGCAATTTAAACATTTCTCCCGTATTGCGTTAAGTTTCTCATCAAATTCTGTAGTCATATTATTCTTCCGGTGTTAAAACAGAAATAACAGCATTTTCAACTGACAAATATTTCTTAATAGTATTTTCAATATCAGTAATTGTAATATTTTCTAAATCAGAGAGGTATTCTTCTATAAGTTTCAAATTATTACAAACAGTCATATAATAACCTATATTTTCTCCGATTTCTGACACTGTTTCAGCATCATTCGCAAATCTTGATTTAATTCTTTTTTTTGCTTTTAAAATTTCTTCTTCGCTTATTTGATTTTCTAAAAGCCCGTTAAGCTCTTGCTTAACAAGTTCAATGGCTCTATCTTTAGCTTCCGGCTTAAAGTTAGCTTGGATAAAGAAATTGTTGCCGTC
>CADCKD010000033.1 GCA_902801985.1 uncultured bacterium
ATATATAATAAGTATATAAAAATTATATAATTTCATAATCTAATATTTTGTTTACAAAAATTAATATTACCATATAAATTGTCAAATTTTTCTTTGTTTATTTTTCATGTAAATGTCCTACCGTTGTAAAAAGAAAGGTTATTCAATGCAAATTTTAAATAGTACATCCCCCTCATTCCAAGGTTTTGATTATATACCTTGCATAATGAACAGAAAACAAATTGAACTTGCTGAAAAAGTTTTTCATAGTGTTGAAAAATCAGATATATTCAAAAAAGCAGATGAATGTATGGTTGATTTGACGGCTATGCCGGGTAAAGACAATTCTATTATTGTTGCATTTCATGATATTTTTCATGATTCTTATGCTAATAAAAATCACACTATGCTAAAAACAACGTTTAGATTAACAGATACAAAAGAAAGTTTTGTTAAAAAACAAAAAAAAGTTCTTGCTGATTTATGCGATTATTTAGCAGAATCGTTAAAAGTAAATATAAAAGTGAAAGCCGGGAAAAGAGGTAATTAATGAATATTAATAGTGTTTCTCCATCATTTGGCAGTTTACAAGTTGCCACATCAAAAATGAATAACAAACAAATGGACTTATCTGATAAATTTTGTGATTCTTTAAAATACGATGATACATATCAAACTTTAGAAGATCAAGATATTGACGTTTATGTGTTGCCGGGTAAAAATGATTCTCAAATAGATGTACGTGTTATGGATCCGTACAGCGGTAATTTTATTCGTTCAAATGACCGTCATATAATTAAACAAAAATTATCAACTCGTTCATCAGAAGAAGCAATAAGAAAAGCTGCAGATAGTATTATTGATACAATAAAATCAGTTGTGGCAGGTCTTATTAAACGTCCAAAAGCGGATGTAGTGAATATTTTTGAAGGCAAAACTGCAATGGCTCGTTTAAATCCTGACAAGTACAAGTCATTTGATAGAGATTTGAAATACTGGATAGATGCCGGTGTTGATTTGGATGATGCATTAGATATGTCTTATGACAATTTTGTTAGTATGTACCGTATAGGTAATGTTGATAAAGATTTTTAATTTAAGAATTATAACTAATAAAAAACGGTTGACTGTTGTGTCAACCGTTTTTATTTGTGCAAAATTTTATTATGTTAGTGCAAAAGTCATGTCTGCTTCAACACAAACTTTGCCATCAACTGTACCTACACCGTGAGCTTTGCAGATAGGGCCTTTTAACTTAGTTAGTTCAATTGACATTTCAAATTTGTCGCCCGGTCTTACAATATTTTTAAATCTTGCATTTTCAACTCCTGCATATAAAGCTAATTTACCTTGGAATTGAGGTAATTTTAACAAAATCGGTGCAGAGCATTGAGCCATTGCTTCTAATTGAAGAACCCCTGGCATTACAGGATTTCCCGGGAAATGCCCTTGGAAAAATTCTTCATTCATGGTTAAATTTTTGTATCCTTTGCAGTATTTGCCCGGAACACATTCAGTAATCCTATCTACAAGTAGAAACGGATATCTGTGAGGAAGCATTTTCATTATTTCCATAATGTCCATGCTGAATGCTTCTTGAGTCATTTCTTCTGTCATTGTTTTCTCCTTTATATTTCAATAATTTTTTCTTTTAATATTTTTGCTAATTTCACATGAACGGCGTGTCCTGCTTCTTTGGCAAGTATTTGGCATTTCAAATCGAGAGGATTTATTCCGGTCAAATAAAAGTCACCAACTAAATCAAGCATTTTGTGTTTTACAGGTTCAAGTTCAGATCGCAACTCTGTTGAATATCCCCCGTCGTCCATAAAACCTAAAGTGTTATCTATATTTGCACCTTGTGCAAAGCCGAGCATTTGATATTTTTTCAAATCCCTGTAAAAACCAAAAGTTCTGGCTTCAATTATTTCATTTTGATTTTTTGGATCATAATTGACAAAGCGTCTGTTTTCTTTTGGGTGATCATAATTCACGGCATAAGAAATAAATAAATCTTTATCAGGCAAAACTACCAAACTGGTTTTACCGTTAAGATAATAAACCGGTTCTGATACAGTATATTGCTTGTTTTTGCTAAATAAAGGCTTATCAATCCCTGTATCTTTAAATGCTTTGACCCATTCTTTTGAACTCCCGTCAAGTATAGGAACTTCTTCTTCGCTCATATAAATATCTACAGAATCTATATGGCAGAATGCTAAAGCTGCAGAAAGATGCTCTGTTAGCATTGCTTTAGTCTTTTTGTTACCCAAAACAACACAATGATCAGTTGCCAAAACATTTTCAACAGTTGCAGTAAAAGGTTCATTGTCTTTGACAAAGTATCTTATCTGCCCTGAATTTGATGGTTTTATAATAACTTCGCACGGTTTATTTTTCATTAGACCGTTGCCGGTTATTTTTAGTTCTCTTTTTAATGTGGCCATAAATATTATTTGTTATACCTTTGCTGCAGAATTTTCTTCAAATTCTTTTAGTAATGGTTCGAATTTGCGGAACTTCGCAAAGATTTCTTGTGCATCTTTCATAACTTTTAGTTGTTTTATGAAATCTTTTCTCGGCATAGCAGGTGAACCAACAACGATTGATTTTTCAGGGAATGATTTAGAAACCCCTGCTTTTGCTGCGACGATAGTGTCGTTGCCTATAGAAATGTGATCAGCAAGTCCTGCTTGCCCCGCAATAACAACTCTGTCACCGATTACACAGCTTCCTGCAATGCCGACTTGAGAAACAATTAAACAACCTTGACCTACGCGGCAGTTGTGCCCTATCATTACAAGGTCGTCAATTTTTGTATTGTCGCCAATTATAGTATTTTCAATAGTACCTCTGTCTATTGCTGTGTTTGCACCGATTTCAACGTTATTACCTATTATAACGGAACCGATTGAAGGAATTTTGAAAATTACTTGATCGGAATTATCTTTTTTGATTTCTCCGTCTTGTCTTGCGTTTTCAATATTGTTAGGGTTTTCTGTTACAAAGCTGAAACCGTCAGCTCCCAGGGATACTCCGTGATGAAGAATTACGTCATTCCCGACTTGGACTCTGTCACCAATATTTACACCGGCATGGAAGAAGCAGTTATTTCCTATTTTTGCTCCGCTTCCGATATAAACATTAGCAAGTAATTTTGTATTGTCACCTACAACTACATTTGGTCCGATAACAACGTTTGGCCCAACGCAAACATTTGCACCCAGTTTTGCACTAGGATCAACTACTGCTGTCGGGTGAACATCTTTATTTACAACAGGAGGAACGTAGAATAAATTTAATAATTTCATCATTGCAAGTCTTGGTCTTTCGACTTCGATTGTTGTAAAACCATCTATTTGTACTCCTAAAGGTACTAATGCTGCTTTAGCTTTTGATTTTGCAAGATTTGCAATTTCTTCTTCTCCAAGAGCAAGGGCTAAAGTATCTTCTTCGCACAATAAAGGCGGAGCAATCCTCGTAATTGACGGACTTTGAGCTTTAGTAAGCATACCGCCGACAATTTGTGTAATTTCTTCTACTGTAAATGATTTCATAAATCCTCTCCTTATATATCCCCTAACTTTGTTTTTATTATAGCATAACTTTTTCTTCAAGCGTTATTATTTTTGCAATTTGTTAATTTTATTTATAGTTTCTGTTGTAGATTTTCCCTCAACAAAGGTTATAAATTCAACTTTTGTGTTATTTTTTCTCATAATATCCGCTTCGGGCAAAGTTTCCATAGTATAATCTCCGCCTTTTGTGTATACGTCTGGTTTAATTTCATCCAGCAAGCTGCCCGGAGAATTTTCATCGAATATTACAACATAATCTACACAAGACAGTGCACACAAAACTTCTGCTCTGTCACGTTCGTTATTTATTGGGCGGTCAGGCCCTTTAATACTTTTTACTGAGCTATCGGAATTTAGAAGAACAATACTATAATCCGCAAAAGATTTTGTTTTTTGTAAGTATCTGACATGCCCGACATGCAAAATATCAAAACAACCATTAGTTGCAACGACAGTTTTACCACTTTCGTGTATTTTTTGTACAAAATCCGCAATATGTGTTCTGTTTATAATTTGTCCCATATAAATATCCCTCTAATTACCTTAATTATACTAAAATCATCAAAAATAGCAAACCTAAACAAAATATCAAATTTATGGTATTATAAAAATGTAAAGGGGATATAAATGGATATTAAATCGACAAATCTTGTAGTAGGGGCAGGCTTTTCAGGTGCTGTAATTGCGAATTTAATCGCGGGTGAACTCGGTGAAAGTGTTCTTGTTATTGATAAAAAAAATCATATAGCGGGAAATTGTTATGATTTTAGGGATAAGAACGGTATTATGATACACAAATACGGTTCTCATATTTTTCATACAAACTCTGAAAAAGTTTGGGCATATATGAAAAAGTTTACTGATTTTAATACGTATATGCACAAAGTGGTGGGGTATTTAGATGGTATTGAAACCCATATACCTTTTAATTTTAATACTCTTTATGATGTTTTTCCGGAATCTTTTGCCCGCAGATTGGAAGAGAAATTACTTGATGTTTTTGAAATAAATACAAAAGTTCCGATATTGGAATTCCAAAAACAGGATGATGATGATTTAAAATTCTTGGCAAATTATGTATATGAAAAAATATTTTTGCACTATACAACAAAACAGTGGGGTGTTTCTCCTCAGGATGTTGATGATGCCGTGACAGCGAGAGTCCCGGTATATTTGAGCAAAGATAACAGATATTTTCAAGATAAATATCAAGGTATTCCGTTAGAGGGATATACTAAAGTTGTTGAAAGAATGCTTGATAATAAAAATATTACCCTAAAACTCGGCACAGATTATAAAGATTTAAAGGATAAGGGTTTTAAGAGAATATTTTACACCGGACCGATTGATGAATTTTATGATTACAAATTTGGTCAATTGCCTTACAGAAGTGTAAATTTCAAATTTGAAACATATGACAAAGAATATTATCAATCAAGTGCATGCGTTAATTATCCTTGTAATTATGATTTTACACGAATTCATGAATATAAATATTATCTTGATGATAAATCCGATAAAACAGTTATTGCAAAAGAGTATTCTGAGTTCTTTGAATTGGGTAAAAATGAAAGGTATTATCCTATTCCTAAAGAAGAAAATGACGCATTGTATAATAAATATTTAGAAGAATCAAAAAAAGACGCAAATGTGTATTTTTTAGGCCGTCTTGGAGATTACAAATATTATAATATGGATAGAGCAATAGAAAGAGCAATTGAAGTTTTTGAGGAGGTTTGCAAATGATACTTGTCACAGGTGGCGCAGGATATATAGGCAGCCATTGTGTTTTAGCTTTATTAGAGGGCGGGCATGATGTTGTTATTTTTGATAATTTATGTACAGGGCATATAGAGATCGTTGAAAATCTGAAGAAATATGGTCGTGTAGAATTTGTGAAAGGCGATTTAAATAATTTATCTGATATAAATTCTGTTTTTGAGAAGTATTCTATTGATGCCGTCATACATTTTGCGGCGTTTTCTCAAGTTGCAGAGTCTGTTAAAAATCCTCAAAAATATTATATGAATAATGTTGGAGGAACAATGAATTTGCTTTCTTCAATGTTAAAATATGATATTAAAAAGATTGTATTTTCATCGACTGCTGCTACTTATGGTGAGCCTGAGTATATTCCTATTGATGAAAATCATCCGCAAAATCCAATTAATCCATACGGGCAATCAAAATTAATGATAGAAAAAATTATGGATGATTATGACAGGGCTTATGGTTTGAGATCTGTAAGATTACGCTACTTCAATGTTGCAGGTGCAGATTCTCAAAATAGAGTCGGAGAATGGCATGACCCTGAAACTCATTTAATCCCTAATATTTTAAAATCAACTTTTTCAGGCGGCCAAAAATTCCAAATGTATGGTACTGATTACAATACAAAAGATGGTACTTGTGTAAGGGATTATATAAATGTTGAAGATCTTGCTAAAGCTCATATTTTAGCTCTTGAGTATTTAAATAATGGTGGTAGAACAAATTATTTTAATTTGGGTACAAGTGACGGCAGCACTGTTAAGGAAGTATTTAGTGCTTGTGAAATGGTGACAGGAAAAGATATTGATGTAGAGATTTGTTCAAGACGTGAGGGGGATCCTGCAAGTTTGGTTGCTGATAACAGAAAAGCGAAAGAAGTGTTAAATTGGGTACCTGAAAAAAGTTTAAATTATAGTATTGAGAAAGCTTATGATTGGGAAAAAACATTAAGCAGAGAAATGCTTAATGCCTAACAAAAATATTGCTTACCCTACAATATAAGAGTGGAAAATATAAGCAAAAGTTATACCATATATGGCTCCTACAAAAACCTCAAAAGGAGTATGCCCGAGAAGTTCTTTCAATTTCCCGCCAACAGCTCTTAAGTCATGATTATAAAATTCTTCCATCATTTTGTTTAAGCTTGCGGCTGTTTTGCCGGCAGCTCTGCGAAGACCTGCGGCATCATACATAATGACAAGAGCATAACCAAATGCTATTGCAAATTCAATAGAATCAAAGCCGCTAAGAATACCAATGATTGTGGATAGTGCCATTACACCCGCAGAGTGAGTGCTTGGCATTCCGCCTGTAGTTGTAAATATTTTAAAATTTATTTTTTTTGTTTTTGCGGTAAATAAAATGAATTTTATAATTTGCCCTGTTAGTGCGGCTAAAAGACCACAAGCAAGTACTTCATATCCGTTATTTGCAATAACTTGTTTAAAGGTTTCTAAAAACATTAAATCTCTGCTCCCTTTTCAATATTTAGTATAATCTGTTCGAATATTTCGGATTTTATATTCTGCGTTCTCATTATATCACGGCATTCTTTTAACATGCAAGATAATTTACATTTTGACTCATCAAGCCCGTATAATGATACATACGTGAGTTTGCCGCTTTGTTTGTCTTTGCCGAGAGTTTTTCCCATCTTTTCAAATGTTGAAATTTCATCTAATATATCGTCGGCTATTTGAAATGCAATTCCGAGTTTTTTGGCAAAATCTGTTAGAAGTTTTAATTGCTCGTCACTTGCATTTGCGATGATAGCTCCGGTTCTTATTGACAATTGAAACAGATCTGATGTTTTGTGAGTATGTATATAATCCAGTACTTCCTTTTTATTTTGGATATTGTTGTTACCTTCCGATTCAATGTCTGCAACTTGTCCGCCTATTACTCCTCTTGCTCCGATATAGTTAAAATATTCATTTAAGACTCTTAAAATTGTGATGGGGGATAGGTTTGTTGAATATTTAGTTATTATTTGCGGAGCAAACGTGATAAGAGCATCTCCTGCAAGGGTTGCGATAGCTTCTCCAAAAACTTTGTGATTAGAGGGTTTTCCTCGTCTGTAATCATCATTGTCCATACAAGGCAAATCATCGTGGATAAGAGTCATGGCATGTGCTATTTCGATTGCACAGGCTGTCGGTACTGCATCTTCAAAATCTCCGCCAAGCATAGAACACGTTTCCATACACATAATAGGTCTTAATCTTTTACCCGGAAGTGTTACGGTGTATTTCATTGATTTGAAAAGATTTTGCGGTTCTTCTATTTGAATATATTCATCTAATTTATCATCAATAAGTTTGATATAATTATTCATTTTCATTGTTTTCAAGTCCCTTGTATATCATTTGTTTTCGTGTGTTTCTTGAGCCTTGTCTTTTCTTTTCACTTATTTTGACAATGGATTTGTTATTGTGAAGTTTTTGGTGAGATTCTGTCTTTCTTCCGTTATATTTCACCTTTTCTTTGTATTCGAATGCTTCTTTTACAAAAGACAAATAGCTTTCATATCTGCTTTGAGGGATATTTTCAATATTTGCCAATACTTCACAGCCTGTTTCATTTATGTGAAGGCAGTCTGAATATTTGCATTCTTTGTTGTATTTTGAAATGTCATCAAATAGCGAATCGACCTGCGCGGGCAATATAAAATCAAATTTTACGTTGCTAAATCCGGGAGTATCAATAATTCCGCTATTTTCATCTAATGCTACAATTTCGCAATGGCGGGTTGTGTGTGTCCCTCGACTTATTTTATCACTCACAGATTTTGTTTTTAGGTGTACATTAGGGTTTAGAGCATTTACAAGACTTGATTTGCCTACCCCTGAATTCCCGCACAGAGCGGATGTCTTTCCTTTTAGTACTTTGTATAAATCTTTTATCCCTTTTTTTTCAAGTGCAGATGTAAATAATGTTTTGTATCCTAAATCTTCATATATAGATATAATCCTGTCTTGCATATCGTTTTCCAAGCCTAAATCTTCTTTGTTAAAACACAGAATAATTGGAATGTTATAGTATTTTGCAAGAGCGATGTATCTGTCTAATTGGTTAAAATCAAGATTCGGTTCTTTTAATGCGGAAACTATTATAATTTGATCTACATTTGCAACTGCGGGGCGTTTAATAAAACTTTTACGGGGTAATATATTCAAAATGACATTATTTTCAAATTCAACAAAATCTCCTGTGACAACGGATGCTTTTTGTTTTTTTAAAACTTCTCTGATTTTGCATTGAAAAATATTTCCGTCTGCATTTTTGACGTAATATAAATCTGAAAATATTTTAAAAATTTGCCCTTTCATACAAGGTCAGTTTACCCGAAAGAAATAATTAATTCAATTTATTTAAATTGATAACTTCTTGTATTTTCATTTAATTTTTTACTGATTTGGACCATTTCTGCTTTGGTTAAATACTTGGAAAATTGAGTAAATTCTTCCATAATGTCCCAGGATGAATAAGTGCCTTTTTTAACTTTTTTAATCCAGTCATTGACCTCTTTTGTTAACATTTACTTAACTCCTATATATATAATTATTAAATTAAAGGCATTTAAAAATCTTTTATAATTTTAGAATTATATAAACATTAATGTCAACATACTAAAGAATTAATTAGTTTTAACTTTATTTCACTTTTGGTTCATGCTAATATTTCTTTTATGGAAAGAAAACCTGTAGTTGCAATAGTTGGAAGGCCAAATGTCGGTAAATCGACATTTGTAAATCGTCTTGTGGGTTCAAGAAATTCGATTGTAGACGATGCGCCCGGTGTTACAAGAGATAGAATTTATTTTGATGTTGAATGGCAAAATAAGGGTTTTACAGTTATTGATACAGGCGGAATTATTCCCGGTGACGAAGATGATATTATGGTTTCAATATTTTCTCAGGCTCAGTTAGCTTGTGAGGAAGCTGACAAGATTATATTTATTGTTGACGGGAAAGACGGTTTAAATCCGATAGATGATGATATTGCAAATATTTTGCGTCGCAGCGGTAAAAAAGTATTTATAGCGGTAAATAAATGTGATAATCCGGAATCATTGGCTATGATAAATGATTTCTATTCTTTATCTCTCGGAGAACCAATTGCTATTTCTGCGCTTCACGGTTCCGGTGGTGTGGGTGATTTATTGGATTTAGTAACAGAAGATTTTGAATATTCTGAGCAAGAAGAAAAAGATGATAAAATTCGTATTGCAATAGTAGGAAGACCAAATGCCGGAAAGTCTTCTATTGTAAATGCCCTGCTTGATACAAAACGTGTAATAGTTTCTGACATTTCAGGGACAACAAGAGATAGTATTGATAGTCATATCAAGTATAATGATGTTGATTATACTCTTGTCGATACGGCAGGAATAAGAAAAAAATCAAAAGTTGATTATGGTGTAGAAAAATTTGCAGTAGACAGAGCAATTCGTTCAATAAGAGATTGCGATGTAGCATTGCTTGTAATTGATGGCAGCGGTGAACTTGCAGAGCAGGATAAACGAATTTCTTCAATAATAACAGAATCAGGTAAAGGTATTATTGTTGCAATAAACAAATGGGATTTGATTGAAGATAAAAAAGCTAATACTATAAATCAATATTCTAAAAAATTAGAAACAATTATCCCGTTTTTAAGTTATGCTCCGAAAATATTTATTAGTGCTGTTACAAAACAACGTTTAGGGCAAATTTTTGATGAAAGCTTGAAAATATATAACGAGAGTAAAAAACGTATTTCAACCGGTCTTTTGAATAAGGTTATAAATGAAGCTTATGCTCTAAATCCTCCAACAAGTTTTAAAGGTAAAAGATTAAAAATATATTATACAACACAAGTTGGGGTACAGCCTCCGTCTTTTGTGTTCTTTGTAAATAATGAAGAACTTATGAAAGACAATTATAAAAGGTATCTTGAAAATAAATTAAGAGAGGCTTTTGGGTTTTATGGTACTCCGATAAGATTGTCTGTTAGGGAACGTAAAGAAAAGAAATAAATTTATTTGTCATATCGCTTGAGGGCTTCGTTTATTAGTTCTTTCATTTGTTCTCTCAAAAATTTAGGGCTGATGATTTCGCAATTATAAGAATATCTCATAAGCCGATTTAGAAGTCTGTCAAAAGGTTCATTTTTACAAACAATTGTTTGTTCTCCGTTTTCATTAAATCCTTGAGAGTATTCGTTGTCTTTAATTTTGTACGTTTTAGCTAATCTGTTTTTAAGTTTGTATACAACGGTTGTTGTGGGTTCTTTGCCTGTGGCTAAAGATGGAGATTCAAGCATTTGTATAATGTTTGATAGCGGAATAATGTATCGTTCATTTTTTATTATATCTGTTACGATGATTGATACATTTTTCGAATCATACAATACTTCCTTTATTTCTCCGCCGCATTCATAATTTTTATTATTTTTTAAATACACAATATCAACGTGAGCATTTTTTTTGACAAGTTCTTCGGCTCTATTTATCTGTTCTTTTAAATCTTTGTAATAAAAAGAGAAATCATATTTGTTGTTCAGATTGCTAAGCTTTATTTTATTTTCACTATCCATTCTGAGAACAATGTCTTTTATAAATGCACTTGCACTATCTTTGATTTCTTTAGTAGGAAATTCTTTTATCGAATTTTCGAGTATGCTGATAGATTTAATATCTTCATCCGTTAATTTCATTGAATATATACTATTGCATAACTTATATTTATTATTTTCTTTTTGAATTTTTAATCCAAAAACTTTTAATGCATTCATATTTTTATTCAGTATGACTTGAATATTATTTGGGGATTTTTCTTCTATTTCATCTTTGAATATTTCAACAACGTCTTTATAATATGCTTTGTCTTGATATAACAGATAAAGCAATTTGAATATTTTCAGACATCCTATATTTATTTTTTCGTTTTTAGAATCAGTCAATATAGCCTTCTTTGCATTTGCCGGCATGGAATAAAATTCTTTGAATTATATCAAATTTATTTTTTGATGTAATTTCTATTATAATTTTTTGCGGCGTATCTTCAATTATTTTTTCTGTTTCAAGTGCTTCAAATACAGTGTTATCCGTTTTGTATAATTCATAAACAACGTTGTAAATCGGTACTTTTAAAGTATTTGAAGTCAAGTTTATACTTACAATATTAATGATATTATTTACCAAAAATCCTGAGTAATTTTTGTATTCTGAATTTATTCCTCCAAGATAAAGTTTTCCGTTATTGATATACAATTTGTCTGCTAAAATGGTAATATTTTTTTTGCCTGAATTTGGGGAATTGTAAAATACGGTTATTTCAGATTTATTTTTAGTGTACTTTATTAAATCTTTTATAAGTTGCGGGTCTATATTATTAACAGGTGATGAGGTAATAAGTTTATTTTTAATCTCATCATTTGCAATATATTTTGAAAAATTATTCACAAATTTTTGTAAAATGATAAAATCTGCTAAATCTATTGTTTTTAAAATTGCTCTGTATAATTTAAGAATACTTTTTGCTTGTTTATCGTCGATTTTGAGTTCAAACGGATGTGAATCAATATAGTAATAATTAACTCTGTTTATTTTTTTGCATTCAATTTTGCAGCCAATTTTTTTTAGAGAATTAATATAAATTCTCACTGCATCAATTGAAATAGATTCACGCAAATATTCGTGTTCTTCGATTGCTTTTTGAATTTGTTTGTAGCTTTTAGGGCTTTCTAACAATAATGAAAAAATATAAATAGACTTAAACCCTGTAAAGGACATAAGATTATGGGTTATTCTATTTGTTTTTAAGAATTCTTTCATACAGGCTCCTTATGGTTAGTTTAGCATGAATTCATGCATTTTCCTAATCATGCCATGCCTTATTCTTAAAGGTATGTAATTTTATATTGTCAAATAAAAAATGCTCAAATTTTTACATGATTTCATTAAATTTTCTTCATTAAGATTTTATAACACGAATTTTGTTTACTCATTCAAGGGGCATGGTCAATTGTAAAAAAATGATAATTTTTTTTCTCTTGCCATGCTCAGAATTTAGGAATAGAGTATGTATACAAACGAAAGGAAATCAAAGAAGGGGTTACCGGATTTACGGAAGGAATGAAATAAGGAGCAAAATTTAGCTCGTTGGTTAAGGGATATATTGGGAAGTATAAAAGAAACAGAGGTGATGGTTTAAAATTTTTAAAAAAGGGAAGTTGAACAATAAGTAAGTGAGAAGATTAGGGATATTTTTTAAATAAGAATAGTAAAGCTTTATATTATATATCTAGTTTATTTAGGGAGTTAAAGCAAAAACTTTAAGAAGAGAGTTATAATAGGATAGTTGTAAACTTTAAGTCAGCTTATACGTAATGTATAAGCTTTTTTATTGAACGTAATAAAAACGTACGTTTATTTTATTCACTTTTCTTTTTGATTGTGATGCAAAAAGAAAAGTGAACCGAAAAGAAAAACACACTATTATCTACGCTGCCTTCGGCCTAAATAACGGTTCGCATAGCCCCTCACCCCGCCCTCTCCCCAAAGGGACGAGGGTAATTTTTTTATATTCTCCCACCTAACCTCCCCCGTCGGGGAGGAAATATTATCACCCATTCACAAAAATATTTACCCCCGCTCGCAATGACAGAGAAACAGACACGCAAAAAATGTAAACAACATTTACCCCCCCCCCCGACCTTTACGTAGCGAGCAATAAATGTTTTGTTCTGCAAGGTCAAAGCGGGCATTGTTTGAACGAAGTGAGTTTGCCCGCTTGGGGCAGAACAATTACAATTTATTAGCAAGCGAAGTTCAGGTCGG
>CADCKD010000034.1 GCA_902801985.1 uncultured bacterium
ATAACGTAATGGGCAAAAATACTACTAAGACAATTAAAGGTGCAATGCTTAGAAAACCACTGTTTGAATTCTCCGGCGCATGTGCAGGCTGCGGTGAAACACCTTATGTTAAATTGGTTTCACAATTATTCGGCGAAAATGCGATCGTTGCAAACGCAACAGGTTGTTCATCAATATACTCAGGTACATTCCCAACAATTCCTTATACTAAAACTAAAGAAGGCAGAGGTCCGGCTTGGGCTAACTCATTGTTTGAAGACAATGCTGAGTTCGGTTTTGGTATGAGACTTGCAGTTGACCAAAACAGAGATACTTTAAAAACTTACGTTGGCAAAGTTCTTGAAAATGAAAAAACTCCTGCAGATTTAAAATCCGCATTAGAAGAGGCAATGGCTCATTTTGCTGAAAAATCTGAAGAAGCTGTTGCCGCTCAAAATAAAGCAAAAGAAGCAATTGCTAAATATGCTGATAGTCCTTGCCCTGATTTAGCAAAAGTTAGAGAACTTCAAGACTACTTTACAGATAAATCAGTATGGATTATCGGTGGTGACGGATGGGCAAATGATATAGGATACGGCGGTATTGACCATGTTCTTGCTCAAGGACAGAATGTTAATATCTTGGTTCTTGATACAGAAGTATACTCTAACACAGGCGGTCAAGCTTCTAAGTCAACTCCAACCGGTGCTGTTGCAAAATTCGCAACAGGCGGAAAGAAAACATATAAGAAAAACATGGGCTTAATGAGTATGTCTTATGGCTATGTTTATGTAGCATCAGTTGCATTGGGTGCAGACAGAGCACAAACTCTTAAAGCATTCCAAGAAGCTGAAGCATACAACGGACCATCTATCATATTTGCATATGCTCCATGTATTGCACACGGCATTGATATGTCTAAGACTCAAACTGAGCAAAAACGTGCGGTTGAAGCAGGATACTTCCCACTATACAGATATAATCCTGAAGCAGAAGTACCATTCACTTGGGATGCTAAAGAGCCAAAAGGTGATTATCAAGAATTCATCAGATCAGAAGGGCGTTATAAGTCATTACTTAAAACAAATCCTGAAGCTGCTGAAGACTTGTATGCTCAAGCTCAAAAAGACGCTGCTACACGTATGGATGTATACAAAGCAGTTGGCGCATTATTAAAATAATAATTAGTATATAAACTAATAATGAAAAATCCCTCTTTAATAAGAGGGATTTTTTATATACAAAACATATTAATAATAAACTATATATTAATAAGTAAAGATTTTTTATCTAAACGTTTCATATTTTCTAAGTAATCACTATCGACCAAATCCGCAGGCATCTCAGCTAAACGCAAATCCTCATACCACTCTTTTGATATAATGTTTGAGTACTTATCATAAGAGACCAACTCTCTATTATCTTTAACAAATTTGTAATCTTTAATCGGGTACAAATTATTAAATCTATTCGAAGTGCACACACCATTTGCAAAGCAATTGAAATGATTTGATGTAATTAAATTATAAAATTTTACATTTTCGTGAACAACCTCTTTTGAAACAAGTTGAACTTCTCTGCCATCAGACATTAGTGTTGTTGTACCAATTGGTGTCTCATCTGTCATTGGATATGTGAACTTACCTGCTTCTTTATTAAATATTCTATGCTGGTTAATTGTTTTTAATTGAGTACCATCAGAGAAAGTCAACAAATTGTATTGATTGATTTCTTCTTCAACTTTTATCCAAATCGGTTTAGCAAAATCATATTTACCCTCATCAAAATTCCATACTAACAATTCATCATTGTAGTCTACATCTTCTATAAACTTTGAAGAACCATCAGCCAAGACAATTTTAGTACCTGCAGCCAAACATCTTCCACCGCCGCCACCGCCACCGCCGCCGGTACCTGAGCTCGCTAAAGTATCTAACTTATCCTGATTATCTTGAATACACGCAAGAATATTCGGATCTTTCATTGCAAGTTGTTGAATTTCTTGTTTGTTTGTAAGATTACCATCTTTATCAAATTTTAACGGCAAACCGCATAACTCAAAGAATGAAGCATTCAATGTTCCAATATCTGATTCTCCATTTGCAGTAAATCTGTTAGTCGAATTAATGCCATTCATGTCAAATGCAAATGCAGCGCAATAATCAGGTTTAGAATCATTACAAGATGTGTCGTACGCCATAATAACGCTTGTACCGTCTAAAAGAACAAAACCGACAACATTTGTATCAACATCCCAATCTCTGCCAAGGTTTTTTGCAGTTTTTATAGCTCCAATATTATATTCTAAATTACCGGCTTGAAATTCTTCCGGAAAGCAACCTTTTAAATTACCTGCAGGGCACTCATGTACAACTTTTGCGTGTTTTTTATAATTCTCCATAAATTCCTCAGTTGTTTTGTAGCCGGTGATTTCATCTGCAGCTTTCATACTGCGCATAGATTGCAACAGTACAGAACGAGTTCTTTGATAGGCATTTTTATATCTGACCTTATCGATTTTTTTTATTAAAGTCGGAAGAGTCATTGCCGCAACAACTCCGACAATTGTTATAGTGATTAACACTTCCGCAAGCGTAAATGCAGGTGAAAAACCACTTTCTCTTCTATAATTTTTAAAAATTCTTTTAGCTTTCATTTACAAGACCCTCCTCTTAACGTTTTTAGCAATGATAGCATAAAACGCCAATTTGGGCAAATATATAAATTATTATGATATAATGAACACAAATAGGAGATTAATTGCATGTTTAAAAGATTTTTTAATATAAAGACAATTATATTTATAATTCTTGCCATAGCATTTTTATTTATAGCTCCCAAAATTATGGGATTATTACTGTTACTTTTTGCATCGTTCGTACTTGCAGCGGCATTAAACCCTTTTGTTAATAAACTGGAAGCAAAAGTTAAAAATAGACCTGTTGCAGCACTAATCACACTACTCGTAGTATTTATTGTTATATTTGCACTTATACTTCCTATCATAATAATGGGGGTAAAAGAAATCGAACTATTAATTAATATACTTCCCGAAAAAGTTGTAAAATTATATGAAACAGCTGTTAATTTCAGCGTATATGGTCATTCACTTTCTGATATCGTACCGACAGAAAATATTATTGGAGCGTCATCAGACGTTGCACAAAACCTCTTTAACCACATAAGCAACTTTACAGTTGCAATATTCCAGATGTGTTTCTTATTGATTATACTCACAATGTTTATATTCTATATAATTGTAGACAGAACATATTTAAAAGCTAAATTCTTAGAATTTTTCCCTCCACATTTTAAAGAAAAAGCTGATTATATACTGCATGACATAACCTCAAAAGTAGGAAATTATATTCGTGCACAAATTTTATCCATGGTTGCAGTTGGCGTAATGATTGCAATATCTGTTGCCATTTTAGGAATAGACTATCCTATACTGTTAGGTTTAATTGCCGGTATTTGTGACATTATACCAATTCTTGGACCGACAATTGCACTTGCATTAATAATAATGATTGCATACCCGTTAGGAATTGTTAAGATAGTTCTTGCAATAGTTCTATTCTTGGCGGCACAGCAAATTTCAAACTATGTAATAAGGCCATTTTTATTTGGCAAATTCATGAAATTACATCCGATTACAATAATAGTAGCGTTAATGATTGCACAAGAATTTCTTGGTATTTGGGGAGTAATCCTTTCCCCTGCAATAGCCGCAACAGTATGCGTACTGTTTGATGAATTGTATCTTGCTCCAATCAATGAAAAAGAAAATGGGAATGAAATTGAACCAAAGTTGTAATGATATCTTTTTATATAACAGACAACAGGACAAAAGGGCAGATTTGAACATGTGGTTTGTGTTCCCGGGCCCAGAATCATTTGCGCTTTCATCGCTTGGATATCTATGGCTATATAAGCAGATTGATGAAACACATAATATTAATATAGAAAGAGTTTATTCTGATACAACAAGTACAGTGCTCCATAAAGAAAGTATTGATTTAATCGCATTCTCTCTTTCATTTGATATGGATTTTATTGAAATATTCAGATTTATGGAAAAGTATCAATATCCGTATAAATCTGAGCAAAGAGATGACTCGATCCCTCTTATGTACGCAGGAGGCCCTGTAATTACGGCAAACCCAAGATTATATGATAAGATTTTTGATTTTATGGTAATTGGAGATGGCGAAGACATTAATATTGAGATTGCAAATATCTTGAAAAATTGCAAAAATAAAACAAAAAAAGAGAAATTGACCTTATTGGCGAATATTGAAGGCATTTATGTACCATCTCTAAAACAAAAATCTATAAACAAAATCACAAAAAAAATTCCCAAGTGCATATACACACCTATAATCAGTGAAAACGCTTACTTCAAAAACACATTTATTATAGAAGTTGAACGAGGATGTGCAAACAGATGCGGATTTTGCCTTGCATCATATATTAATTTACCCATAAGATTTGTACCAAAAGAAGAAATTATCTCTGCTATTGAACTTGGGCTTAAACATACAAATAAAATCGCACTTTTAGGCGCACAAGTCACAGCTCATCCGGATTTTGAAGAAATTTGCCGTTATATACATAATAAAATTAAAAACGGCGAACATATTGAAATGGGGGTTTCATCGCTTCGCGTTGACTCTTTTAAACAAGATATTGTACAAACTCTTGTAGACGCAGGACAAAAAAATTTAACACTTGCAATTGAAGCAGGAAGCGAAAGACTACGCAATGTTATAAATAAAAACTTAACAGAAAGCCAAATTTTTAAAGCTATTGATGTTGCGAAAAATTGTGGTCTAAAAGGAATAAAATTCTACGGGATGATTGGTATTCCGACAGAAACAGAAGAAGATATTAAAGTAATAATAGCATTGGCATCTAAAATAAAAACAAAATATAAAGGTATGTCATTCTCGTTTGGGTTCTCTACTTTTGTACCAAAACCCAATACCCCGTTCCAATGGATAGGCAGACAAGATGAAAAAATACTTGAGAATAAATCTAATTATCTAAAAAAAGAATTACATAAATTAGGTATGCAAGCATCTATATCCAGCCCTAAATGGGATTATTATCAAGCAGTATTGTCTCGTGGAGACGCGAACCTAACAGATTATTTAATTGATGTATACAAACTTGGCGGTAAACTCGGAGCATTTAAAAAAGCTGCCAAAATGCACAATATTGACACAAATTACTATGCACAAGCGGATTTCGACTATTATTCACCACTGCCATGGGACATAATTAATATTAATCCCGGTAAAGAATTTTTAATAAATGAATGCAAAAAACTCTTAAATTATTAATTCCCTAAAAAAATTTTTTTTTAAATTTTTTAAAATTTGCCCCTCTCAAACCCGCAATATATAACACTTGTTAAAAAGTATATACTTTTTATATACTATATTATTTAATAGTTTGTTAACATTTCTTAACAAAAAAGAACAAAAAAGGCAATTCATGCGAAAACAAATACTTTATATAATTACGAGGACACTAACACAAGGATAAAAGGACAATGGGTTTCTTATTAGGAGCATTCGGAAAACAAATGGCAGGATCGAATTACAGATCCCTTCAAGCCAAGCTCATGAAAATTCAATCTAGGGCTCGCAAAGCTACCCGTGACGTTCAACGCATGAATGACATGATTGATCGTCAAGCTAAGTCCTACAAAAATTATCTGACAATGCAAAGTCAAATGGCTCAACAAGCAATGTCCCAAAGTTTGATGCAGAATACACATCTTATCGACTACATGAATGGCAGCGTTGATTTGCAAAATATGACAGAAGATCAACGAAAAGCATATACAGATGCTTCAACAGCATATCAACAAGGTATGACACAAGCGCAAGCAACATTATCAGCTACTACTGCATATAACCAACAACAAATTGAAGATTATGTACAAAACCTTAAAGATTGTATGCTTGAACCGCTGAAAGATGAGGAAGAATTACTCCAAAGCGAAAAAGATTCATTAGAATCGCAACTGGCAATCGCAAAACAGGATTACGAATCTTGCAAGCAAATGGAACAAGATGGCGCCAAAATGCTCAAACCGGATTACACGGGCGGCGGCCAATAAGAAATATAACAGATTTTATAAATCCCTTGGGAGTATCTCAAGGGATTTTTTGATGTAATTGTTCATAAATTAAACTATCGGAAGTTTTGTGGTTAAATCCCCAAATATTCCTTATGCCCCATTTCTTTGACCGCAAAGAAACGGGGCGCAAAGAAACTCCCCGACCTGAACTTCGCTTGCTAATAAATTGTAATTGTTCTGCCCCAAGCGGTCAAACTCACTTCGTTCAAACAATGCCCGCTTTGACCTTGCAGAACAAAACATTTATTGCTCGCTGCGTAAAGGTCGGAGGGGTAAATGTATGTTGATTAATGGTTGCTTAAGTATGCCTTAGAATAGTGTATGATGGAGAAATTCTCCCTCTTCTAAAGTGTAAGAGAGGGGCAGGGGTGAGGCATGCGAACCGTTATTTAGGTTCGCCCTTGATTTTTGCCTGTAAGGCAAAAACGTATTAACAAATTTTACTTATATTGTGTGAGCGAAACGATGCCGAAGGCAGCGTAGATAATAGTGTGTTTTTCTTTTCGGTTCACTTTTCTTTTTGCATCACAATCAAAAAGAAAAGTGAACTATTAGTAAACAATTCTAAAAACATCCGATAGTTTAATTTATGAGAAATATTAACTTTCTTAATCTAATTTACAAACCTAAAAAAATAAGTTATCATATCTACATTATGGAAAATAAAGAATTAAATGAACAAATTAATGCTCTTACCTTAAAAATGGCAAAAGAGCCTGAAAATGTAGAAAATTATCATCAATTATCAGAATTGTATTTGCAGCAAGAAGACTATGACAAAGTTATGTCAGTTCTTGACAGCTTGCTTGCAATCAAACCTGATGATGTACAAGCACTTGTTGGCATGGGGACAATGTGGTTTTATGAGAGAGATTTCAGAAAATCCCTTTCATACTACAACAAAGCTCTGGAAATCAATCCTAAAAATTACCTGATTTATTATAATATGGGTAATGTTTTTGCGGAATGGAAAAACTTTGATAAAGCTTTATTCTACTACAATAGAGCACTTGATTTTCATTCTACAAACCCGGAAATTTATAATGCCATTGCACTTTTATATACAGATAACGAAGAATATGTTGAGGCTAAAGCATATTATGAAAAAGCATTGTCACTCCAACCTGACAATATAAACGCACTTATTGATTTAGGGAATGTATGTTTCAAATTGTATGATTATGAAACGGCTCTTAAATTATTTAAAAAAGTGTTTGTTCTTGCGCCTGACAACGAGTTGGTTGCAGTATGCATCGCAAATGCACTTACATTAACTAAAGACAGAGAACAAGCATATTCATACTATGAAAAAGCGTTGTCTATGACAGATGACAAATATGGTATTTATATTTGCTACGCTATATCGCTTACTGAATTTAAGGAATATGACGTTGCAGAAGGAATGTACAGAAAAGCTATTGATTTTGCACCAAATAAACCAAATGCGTATGTACTACTTGCTAATCTGTATTCAAATCAAAACAAAATTAAAGAAGCAATTGATTTATACAAACAAGCTCTAAGAGTTGATCCTAATAACGCAGAAACATACTCTTTGCTTGGGAATGCACATTTTCTTGATAATGACATTGATCAAGCTATACTATCATATAAAGCATCTATCGGACTTGCACCTACAAATGATGAGTATAGGCTTATATATAGTCAAGTCGTTGAAGATTATGTTGCTTCCGTTCATAACGAGGGCTAAATGGCTGAACGCATAGAAAATATTGATAAAATCTTTTCGGCACTGTCATATCTGACAGTGGGATGGGTTGGTTTTTTGTACTGTATTTTCTTAATACTCAATAAAAAAAGAATATCCCACTTCCTGAGATTTAATGTTTTTCAATCAATATTCTTAGCTTTGTTATTTTTTGTATTGTGCGCAGTATTTGGACTAATTTTCAAATTATTATCTATGATTCCGTTTATTCAAATAATTGTATCTTGGATTCAGCTAATACTCTTCAGACCAATAATATTTCAATACTCACTAACTCAAATAATTACAATTTCAATAATGCTTTATACTACAATATATTCACTTATGGGTAAATATCCAAGAATATATTGGGTTTCAAATATTATTGATTACAATACAAAAAGATAACAAAATATTGACTTTTAATTGTCCTTGTTGTTTTATAGTAATGTATAATCGAAATTTTCGTGCTGGATTTATCGATTATAAGGGATGATATCCCGAAACGTAGCCGAAAACGTGACGCCCAAGCGTATTTCAATATTGGCTTATAGTATGGGCAAATTGGTAAAAGGAGAAATTATGCCAACTATTAATCAGCTAGTACGTTCAGAACGTAAAATGCTAAAATCAAAAACTAAATCTCCTGCTTTGATGAATTGTCCTCAAAGACGTGGAGTATGTACAAGGGTTTATACAACAACCCCTAAAAAACCAAACTCAGCACTTAGAAAAGTTGCCAGAGTAAGATTAACAAACGGATTTGAAGTTACTTCATACATTCCGGGTATTGGTCACAACTTACAAGAACACTCTGTAGTTCTTATTCGTGGTGGTCGTGTTAAGGATTTACCTGGTGTTCGTTATCACATCGTTCGCGGCACTTTAGATACCGCAGGTGTTGCTAACAGAGCTCAATCTAGATCAAAATACGGTGCTAAAAGAGATAAAAAAGGAGGTAAGAAGTAATGTCAAGACGTTCTAAACCTGCAAAAAGAATTCCTTTAGCAGATCCGGTATATAATAGTGTTGATGTTTCTAAATTCATTAATAGAATTATGAGACGTGGTAAAAAATCATTAGCAGAAAGAATTTTCTACTCTGCAATGGAAAAAATTAAAGAAAGAACCGGCGAAGATCCAATAGAAGTATTCCAAAAGGCGTTAACTAATGCAACTCCTCTATTGGAAGTTAAGGCTCGTCGTATCGGTGGTTCTACATATCAAGTACCTTTGGAAGTAAAAGCAGACAGAGGTTTTGCACTTTCATCTTCTTGGATTATCGATTTTGCTAAGAAAAGAAGCGGAAAGTCTTATGTAGACAAATTAGTGAATGAAATTATTGATGCTTCAAACGGCCAAGGTGCATCTTGCAAAAAACGTGAAGATACCCACAAAATGGCTGAAGCAAACAAAGCATTCGCTCACTACAGATACTAGTATAGTTAATATAATAAAAAATAACACTCATAACACAGTTTATGGGTGTTATTTTTTTATATTACGAATACGTGCTATATCTTGTTTTGGAGAAGAAGTTTCCTTTACTCCGAATTTATCCTTTAATAGTTCAAAAACAGACGGATTCATAATATATGGAGGACAAGGACACATATAAATACTTTGTGCTTCCATTGCTTTGAGCATAACAAGACTTGATATAGTCATAACATCACACGTAGTTAATATAAACGTTATTTTTTCATCAAGAGTATAATTTTTTATAAATTCAGACAAAATATAAGTTACCAATGGTATAAAATTCGCTACATTTATATTTAAAATATTTTTCCTTGTACTTGTATGAGAAAAAGTTATAACAAATTCATCATCATTTAATAAACCAAAAAACTGATTAAAATAATTTTTTTGAATTTCAGAATATGAATTTATTCCAATTATATATAAATGACTTATTTCTCCGGATTTTAGTTTTTTAGAAAGTTCTCTCAATTTTGGAAATATTACCTCTTTGTCAAAGCCAAGCAATATTTCACCTCTTTGATTATTTTTTTTGAACCCTTTTGCACTAAGAGAGGAGGAAATTAAAGGGGAATAATCATCATTTATTATGGGGGTTATTCCTGAATGAATAATATAATCTCTTGAAAATATTCTACCCCTATACAAATAATCACTACTATTTTTATGAGTCCCGGCAAGTAATATACTCCCAGGGAAAGACGCAAAATCAACAATATTATTTTCCGTAAGCCCAAAATGACCAACAAGATTTTTATATTCTTGAAAACCTCTCAGAGAGTGTGCTACAAGTAAATTTGAATGAGTATAAACATCAATATTTTTATCTTTTGTCAATTCGAGAATTTCCTTTAAATCAAAAAAATTGTTACCGGAAACAAGTATTGCATTACCGGATCGAGTTGAAAGCGAAACCGTTTTTGCAGATATTTCCCCAAAAGTCTTAAACATCATATCAGCAATTTCTACTTTCACTTTATAATCATGTTTTGCGAGTTTTGTTATTTGGCTGAAGATTTTATCATAATTTAAATCCAAATGGTTTATCAAATTTAATGATTTTAATACTAAATAAACCCCATTCATATCAAAAAAGGAATATTCATTTAACTTTAATATGTTGTATGATAAGCATTTTGATTCAGAAATAAGTATTTCTACAATATTTCTGACCTCATGTGAAGTACGATTGTACTTTAGCAAAAAAACTTTTTCACCTAAGGATATTGATTTTGTAAGAGTAGTTTTTTCATCAAAATTTATAGGTAAATCAAGTAAAACAGCTTTTTTACCACTCTTGAGTGAAATATTTGAATACATATTCCAAAGCTTATGTCGAATTTGCGAAAATGTTTTGTCACTTGAAGTGGAAAAGTATATTGACGTAAAAAATATTGTATTTTCACGTTCTTAAGTATATTGATATATATAAAAATAA
>CADCKD010000035.1 GCA_902801985.1 uncultured bacterium
GTCGGGGAGGAATATATGGAATTTTTCAGTTTACATAGAAAAATAATAATGATTATAATATCTGTATCATTTTTAGCTTTTATGTTTTTACCTGTATTATTGCCGGTATTAATGGGGATGTAAGCTAAAAGCTATTAAGAATAGGGGATATGAAGATTAAAAACATTTTAAAATATATATTTATATTTGCAATTGTTTTTGGGTTTTGCCATCTGGCTGAGCTCGAGGCTTCGTACGCTTCTACAAATACCGCTACATTAAACCAAAAGCTTAATCAGACAAATAAACAAAGAAACTACATACAGCAGAAAAAACGCCAAGCGGATTTAAAGCTTAAATACGAAAAAAACAAATTAAGCACAAACCAGCAAAAATTAGAAAAGGCGCACCAAAAACTTCAAGACAATACTGTAAGATACAACAATCTGGTTGCAAATTTAGCGACTATGCAAATAAATTTGAGTAATGCGGTTGCCGAATACCAAAAGACGGATGCCGAAATGAAATCAAGGGTTCGTGATGTGTACAAACATCAAAGAACCGGCATGTTTGAATTAATATTATCTGCACACGACGTAAATTCTCTTTTAGATACTCTTTATTTTGAAAAACTTGTAATTCAACAAGATTACAAGAGAATGAAAGCAATGAAAGAACGTGCAGACCATATTGCAAGACTAAAAGCTCAAGTTGAAAACCAAAAGAGAATGATTGAAGTATCTATTCGAGATATTAAAAATCAAAGAGTAGCAATACAAAATTCTATCGCAGCCAATAAAGTTATGATAGAAAAACTTAATAAAGATAAAAACTATTATGAAAAAACCGAACGAGAATTAGCAAGACAATCAGAGAGTTTGCAAAATATGATTGCCAGCATGACAAGTAAAAGCAACTCATCAAATTCTAATCAAGTTCAGGTTTCATCAAAAACATTTATTAAGCCTATTTCAGGGTCAATAACATCTCCTTTCGGATACAGAATTCACCCGATATTTAAAAGTAGAATATTCCATTCCGGAATTGATATAGGTGGACCGAATGGAGGTGCAATCAGAGCTTCTAACGACGGTAAAGTTATATATACAGGTTGGTACGGAGGATACGGAAAGGTTGTTATACTTGATCACGGGGTTATAGATGGCAAACCTATCACAACATTGTATGCGCATATGTCATCAATATCCGTAAGCAACGGCCAATTTGTCAAAAAAGGTCAAACTGTCGGCAGAGAAGGTTCAACCGGATATAGTACAGGACCGCATTGTCACTTTGAGGTTCGTGTAAACGGTAAACCGACAAATCCATTAAATTACATTTAAAAATAAGAAAAGGAAGAGAACTTTGAAAAAATATTTAGCAGTATTAATATTATCATTAGCTTTCACAGGATGCGCAAATGCATTAGAACCGGTGGATCCACTTGTTGCAGAACCGCAGGAAACACTTGTTGCAGAACCGGTGGATCCACTTGTTGCAGACCCGCAGGAAACTATTTTCAGATCTTCATTGACTGATATTGTACATGAGGTGCAAAACCAGTCTGATGAGTATTCTGATGATTTAGAATTTCAGGATATAGATCCGAACTCTATGCCTTTTTTCAAACAAATGAGGCTGAAATTAACTAATAAATATCTTGAATATACTACAAAACGTGACAACAAAACAAGAAAGCCAATTCACTGGAAATTCTGGGATAAAACAGAACAACAAGCTGTTTCAGATGCGGAAAATGCACAAACTCAAGCTGAAACAACAAACGATATAATTGATTCAATAAATAATGAAATTACCAAAAGCCTTTCAGATGAAGAATTGTCTTTAGAAGGTGGTATAAACACCGAAGTTACAGATAAACAATTAATGCTTGATGCTGATAATATTACTTTTGATGATGAAACAGGCGATATGATTGCTAACGGAAGGCCAATCTTAGTTCTACCTCCACAAAATACAAAAGTTGTTGCAAATGTTATGACTTATAATGAAGATTCAAATATTATCAAAGGCGAAGGGGATATAGTTGTAACAAAAGACGGCAAACCTATTTTTTCTGATTATCTTGAAATCGATATGAATGAAGAAACTATGCAGATGAATAACATGACTGCTAAAACACCAAATATGAATACAAAAGCAGAATCTGCAATCCAAAAAGACGGAATGCTAATCCTAACCAAAGGAAGCATGAACTCAGAAAGCGAATCCATTACAAGAATTGCATCAAGAATGATAGGCCCTCGTTTTCACGAAATGATGGTAGATGAAGACTCTCAAGCATTATTCTTTGGAAATCCTGAAGGAAATGATTTACATATACATTTCAAAGATATAAGCATTGATGCACAAAAAAATCACGACGTAATAAAGACAAAAAATATTACTTTTTATCATAAAGACCGTCCATTCTTCAGATGGCCGCATTTAACAATTTATACAAATAAACAAAGAGATTACTTTGAAGCTAACTATCCGGAATTTGGTTCAAGGCGTAAACTTGGTATGTTTGCAGGTCCCGGATTTGTTTTCGGAGGCCCGTTAGGTTCTGTTGTTAAGGTTATACCTTTTGTAAACTATAAGGATGATTTTGGCATCGGCGGCATGTTGAAATATATAAATACACATAACAGAACAGAACTCGGGTATGGTTCAGCTAATGAGATTTTCTTTTTAAGAGGTAAACAAAAATTTGATGACAATTTATATTTGCATTACGGTGCAAATTCGTACACTGACGAATGGTTTATGGGTGCCAGAATGGCAAAATATATGGCAGAAATTTATTATGATAAATCTTATGTCAATAAAAACTTTCTGGCAGAAGGTCTTGATTTAACATTCAGACATCGTGCGGGTTTTGGTTTGATGGAAGACGATGATAGAAGTTACTATGGTGAAAAATTTAGTAACGCCACAAATATGTCTACAACCAGAACACGCTATATGGCAGAAATTAATCAAAAGTTATTTAAATATTTGAACGAAGAAAAAAGAACTCGTTTTGAAGCGGGAATATTGATGCAAGGTTCTGCTGCTTTATATGGTACAGGTGATACACAATTTGTTGCACGTATCGGTCCGCACATAAAAATGCAATATAAAAATTGGATGCAGGATATAAGTTATTTCTTAACAGGATATGATGACGCATCACCAATGCCAAGATACGATTCATACCGTTATGGTCGTCAGAGCGTTAGAATAACAGAAGCTTTCAGATTGACAAAATATCTTTCAGTCGGTTGGTCCGGTTATATAAGTTTATCTGATGACACGCCGAACGGAAAAATGTTCCAAGAAAATGCATTCTTATTCTCAATGGGACCGGATGATTTTAAAATAATTCTGGGCTATGACTTTGTAAGACAAAGAACATATTTTGGATTTAATGTTGCTTTCAATCCTAAGGGCACAGAAATCACGTATGACAAAATGGTTATCAAAAATCCTGAACGCTTAGGCAAGAATAGTGATGAAAATGAGCACCAAGTAGCATATGCGGCTCCAAGACAAAATATTGAACAACCTGAGCGCAAAATGTTTAACAAATCATCCGCACCACAAGTACTTCAATACGCACAAGTTATCGAAATTGAAGATCCTGATAAAGAAAGAATAGATTAATGTTAAATGAAAAAATATGTGAAATAATTGAATATGGTAAATTAGCAGGGGAAAAAGGGCTTACTTCAGGTAATTCCGGTAATATATCTTGTCGTTATGGTGATAAAATTATTATAACTGCAACAAACACTACAAATGGCTATTTAAGTCCTGAAGACTTGATAGAAATTGATTTTGACGGAAATATATGTTCAGGGAATAAAAAGCCGTCGAGCGAAAAATTTTTGCATATTGAGTATTACAAACAACGTGAAGATATAAATGCAATTATTCATGTGCACTCACCATATTTAACTGCTTTCGCGGCTGCAGGAGTTGCTTTAGACGAAAATATTCTTCCTGAGATAGTATTCTCTTTCAGACAAATACCTTTGGCAGAATATGCCATTCCGGGTTCAATGGATTTGGTTGAAAACACCTCGAAATTTTTTAAAGAATATAATGTCATACTTATGAAAAATCATGGCGTTATTGTCGGAGGTAAAACCATGAAAGATGCATACATGACATTAGAACTTTGCGAAACATATGCAAAAACATTATTGTTTTCAAAATTACTTGGTGGTGCTAAAATATTACCTGAAAGCGAAGTCGAAAAAATTTATTCATTAAAAAGATAAAAGAGGAAATATAAGTGGGTATTACATTAGAGAATAAACAAGCATTAATTGCCGGAGATGGCATATTACCTATAAGAATGGCACAGTATGCAAAAGATAACGGATTTGAAGTTGTTTGTATATCTTTGGCAAAAGATAATGTTAAAGAATTAAAAAAATATTGTTCAAAAGTATATTCTTGCCATCCGGGCGAAGTAAATAAAATGGAGAAAATACTAAAAGATGAAGAAATAAAACAACTGACTTTTCTCGGAAAAGTTCATAAGAAAGTTTTATTGCAGCTGCACAAATTTGATAAAAGAGCTGTAGATTTAGTAAAAGAAGCCGCAAGATTGAATGATGATAAAGTAATGCTTATCATAGTTAACGAGCTTAAAAAAATCGGTATAGAAGTTCTTGATCAAACCATTTTTATAAAAAATCTTATGATTCCTGCGGGTGTTTTAGGTAAACATAAGCCAACAAAAGAACAAATGGAAGATGTAAATTACGGTTTTTGGCTTGCAAAAGAAATGGGCAAATTAGATGTAGGTCAATCTGTTGTTATCAAGGATAAAATGATTATGGCAGTTGAAGCGATCGAAGGAACAGATGCCTGCATAAAAAGAGGGGCCAAACTTGCCAAAAAAGATGCAGTTGTTGTAAAAGTGGCAAAGCCAAAACAAGACAAACGTTTTGATATTCCGGCTATTGGTATGCGCACATTAAAAACAATGCACAGGAAACAAGCAAGTTTGATTGCTGTTGAAGCAAACGAAACAATTATTGTTGACCAAGAAAAAGTTATTGAATATGCAGACGAAAATAATATAGTTATAATGGCAGTATAGATGAAAAAGATTTTTATTATTACAGGTGAATACTCCGGAGAAATCCATGCTTCAAATGTAGTTAAAGAACTTAAAAAAATCAGTTCTGACTACGAGTTTGAAGGTATTGGCGGAGATAATTTATCTGAAGCCGGGGTTAAATTATTTGAACACATAAAGAACCTTTCTGCTGTCGGGATTTCCCCACAAATAATTATAAATCATATAAAACTTGGAAAACGATTAGTTGATTATCTGAAAAATGATTACAAACCTGATTTAGTGCTGCTTATTGACTATGGCGGTTTTAATCTTTCAATATCGAAATATTTAAAACAAGCGGGAATAAAAGTCTTTTATTATATTCCACCTCAAGTATGGGCAAGCAGAAAATACAGAATAAAAAGGATAAAAAAATATGTCGATAAAGTTCTTTGCATATTCCCGTTTGAAGTGCCGCTATACCAAAGTTATGGAATTGATGTAGTATATTGCGGGCATCCTTTAATATCGCAACTTCCTCAACCTGCATCTAAAATTGCGTTTTTCAAAAAACACAATTTAGATAGGGAAAAGAAACTTGTTTCTGTTTTTCCGGGTTCAAGGGTATTTGAGCTTAAATATTTAATGTCAGTATTTAAAGATGCGGTTAAGATTTTGAAAGAGAAGCACCCTGAAATTCAGTTTTGCCTATCACAAGCTCCGAATTTATCGGATAGTGTATACCAAGAATTTTTGGGAAATTGTGATGTGAAAGTTATTAAAGGTGAAAATCAAGCTCTTTTAAGTGTTTCAGATGCATTAATTCTGGCATCAGGCACAGTTGCACTTGAAGCTTGCTTATACAAAACCCCAATGATTATCGCATATAGAGGGCCTAAAATATTATACTGGGTTTATTTACTTGTAAGATGCATAAAAAGGGTATGCCTTCCAAATATTATTGCAGATAAATCTTTTGTACCTGAGCTTATTCAAGATGATGTGAGCGCAGAAAATATTGCTCAGCATATTGAAGTTCTGCTATACAACAGAAACGCTAGAGAAGAAATGATTTACGGGCTTTCACAAATTAAAGAGAAGCTGTCTGACAAAAAGTCTTCATTTGAAGTTGCAAAAGCGATTGATAGAGAATTGTTCCCGTAATATTACTTTAAATATCCATATTAAAATAGCAACTTTTTATAGATACATGCTTTATATATAATGAAGGCAGTGAAGTCGCATGATTAATACAAGCGGAAACGTAAGTATAACAAACAATTCTTTTTCCGATTTTAATATAAATCCATCGGAATACTCTTATTGGTATAATCAAAAAAATAATACTCAAATAAAAACATCTCTGCCTGAAATACTTTCCCCTGAAGAAGCGAGAAAAACACATAACACAAAAACAATAGGTATTTCTATTGCGAGTGCAACTTTACTGGCTGCAGCCGGCGTTTTTTATCTTATGCGCGGGGGGCCTAAAGGTTTTGTAAAAAATATAAATATTTTAAGAAAAAACTTAGAAAATAAATTACAACAATCAAAACTAGATTTAGAGGATAATTCTTTTTACAACAAATTCTTACAGTCCTCAATAAAGGTAACAGACTGGCTGCAAAGTAAAATTGACACCTTAAATAACATAACAACAATTAAAGATTTATTATTTGAAAAGTTCATGAATAACAGATTAACCGGAAAAATCACGGGTAAAATTCATTCATATATCACCAAAGTATTTGCCAAAGTTGCAAGAAGAGCCGTCAAAAACAGCTATTCGGAAACATTGGAAAAAATAAAGAATAGCACAAAGTTAAGCAAAAAAATGCTTCAAAATTTGTCCTCCGCAAATAATGACGAAATTATTAATATCAAAGGTGTAGAAAAAACAAGAAAAGAATGGCTAAAAGAGCTCTCAACTATTGAAAGTGACATATTCAAAGAATATGAAAAAAACTTCGGTCAAAATGCACAAATTCTAAGATATAAAAAATACGGTAAAACACTAATAGACTTAAAAGAACAGTTTAAGAAAAACGGCCCGTTCTGGTTTTTATCAAAAGATACTTTGAAAGGATTTGTTGCTGATTCAATTGTTGCAAATGCAAGAAAAGAACTTCAGCAAAAAACGTGGACTTTAAGAAAATTTTTCTCATATTCTATGAAAGATATATCAAAAGAAGCAGATGACACTATTTTAGAAATGACCAAACTACTAAAAGTCTCAGATGTCGACAACATTAAACGCCTAAGAAATTTAAACCAAAATTTCCAAAAATTATCACACATTAAAGAAGAAGCTGAAAGAGCACAAATATTGAATAATATTGAAAATCAAATAGACGAATTTATAACCGATGTAATAACATCTAACAAAATTAAAACTGAAACTGGCGACAAATTGTACAATTATGCTCAATCACTGAGTGACAAATTAAAAAATTACAAACCCGGAAAACTTGAAAATATGCTTTCTATATACAAAAGAATACTCTCACCTGAAGAATATTCAAAACTTGAAAATGCATATAAAGGAAACGTTGTAGCTCTTGACAAATCAATACACTTAGAAACAGAAGACTACCTTAATAAATTAAGGGATTTAACCCTTGGCAGTGCCCCGACTGATGTACTATCAGTAGCTGCCGGCCTTGGAACATTAGGATATTACTTGATGCAATCAGATAACGCCAGAGAACGGAATGAAATCGGCTTAAAATACGGTTTGCCTGCAATAACAGGTATTGCGTCTATGCTTTACGGTAATGCAAAATTACTTGCAGGAACAAAATCATTATCACTGGGTTTAATTACAATGTTTATCACCAACAGACTTGGTGATATTGCGAACAAATTACTTGAAAATTATTACTCCAAACAGAAAAATGCATAATATAATTATAAAATTTAAATAAAATTCCCCTAAAGACAGGATAACAAGTGGGTTTTATTTTTATAAAATAGATGTAAAAGGGGAAAATATGACTGAAACAATAAGAGAGAAACTTGAAAAAAGAGAATTTGAATATTTAAGTGAATACGCAACAAAATCCGCGAACTCAAAAGGTCGAAAAGAGCCGGAAGAACAAAGCGATTTGAGAACAGATTTTCAAAGAGACAGAGACAGAATACTACATTCGAAAGCATTTAGGAGATTAAAGCATAAAACTCAAGTATTTTTATCACCATTTGATGACCATTTTAGAACAAGATTAACTCACACACTTGAAGTTTCGCAAATTGCAAGAACAATATCAAGAGCGCTTGACTTAAATGAAGATTTAACAGAAGCTATTGCTCTTGGACACGACTTGGGACATACACCATTCGGTCACTGTGGCGAAGGGGTTTTGAATGAAATTATTGATGGCGGTTTTTACCACAATCTGCAAAGTGTTCGCGTTGTAGAAGTTTTAGAACATTTGAATTTGTGTCAAGAAACGATTGACGGTATAAAGACGCATTCTTGGGGTTATAAACCTCTTACACCTGAAGCAAAAGCTGTTCAGCTTGCAGATAAAATAGCATACATAAATCACGATATTGAAGATTCAATCCGTGCCGGAGTAATCTCAGAGAATGATTTACCGAAAGAATGTATTAATTATTTTTCTTCAAATCAAAGTAAAAGACTCAGCAAAATGATAGAAGAAATCGTCAATAATTCCATAGGAAAAGAAGAAATTTCTATGAGTGAAGAAGCCTGGGGATATACGACAGAATTGAGAAAATGGATGTTTGAGAATGTATATATTGATTCTCCGGCAAAACTTGAAGAAAATAAAGCAAGAAACGTAATCCGAGAATTATTTTACTTATATCTTGATAAAGTTAAAGAAATTTGCCCGCCTGATAAAGCAGTAAGAATAGTAACTGATTATATTTCAGGAATGACAGATCGATATGCAATAGAAAGATATAAACGTCACTTTATTCCGGAAGGATTTCACAACAGTACAAAAGATGACTTTTTATTCAAACTTGCAAATATGGCTGAGGAATAATATTTATATATGGATGTACAATTTTTATCTGAATATCTTGAATATATAGAAATTGAAAAGGGTTTATCATCAAACACAATTGATGCATATCGCAGAGATTTAACTGATTTTCTTGATTTTTGCAGTGCAAAGGGGATAAATAAATTTTCACAAATTCAAAGAAATCAGATGAATTCATATATTATGCAGCTGCATGATAAACAATTTAATTCCAGAAGTGTGGTCAGGAAAATTGCGTCACTACGAGGTTTTTTCAAATGGTTAAGCGCAAATGAGTTTATAACACAAAACCCCGCACAAATGATAGAGCAGCCAAAACTTCCCAAAAGACTACCAAAAGTAATGACTCTGGAAGAAATAAAAACTATTATCCATTCTGATCTAAATCCGACAGAAGCACTGATTGTAGAACTTTTATATGATTGCGGTTTAAGAGTTTCTGAATTAGTAAATTTACAGTTAAATAACATAGATATAAAAGCAAAATATATTCAATGTTATGGCAAAGGTTCAAAAGAACGTATAGTGCCATTTGGTAAAAATGCTCAGCAAGCAATTACAAAATACTTAAAAGCACGAGATCTCATATTATTAAAGAACAATATAAAAGACAGTAAGCACCTTTTGTTAAGAGATTCCGGCAAAGAAATGACAAGACAAGATGTATATAACTTTATCAGAAAACAAGGAGAAAAAATTCACAAACATATATAAAGTACTGAAGGACAGGATTCTGAGCGGAGAGTATCCGAACGGAGCATATATTCCCTCCGAGCATATGTTGATAGAAGAATTTTCCTGCTCAAGGAACACAGTGAGGAGGGCAATCAGTCAGCTTGCAGATGAGGGATTCGTCCAGAGTATGCGCGGAAAGGGCGTGATCGTCATATGGGTCCGGCCGGTCCAGTCGGAATTCGCGTTCAGCGATGTCGAGACTCTGCGGGAAGCAGCGGCCAGAAACAATCTGAGCTATGAGACGAAAGTGCGCGTGTTTCTCGAGACAGAGGTCGACAGCCGAATTGCCAGAAGGACAGGTTTTCCGGTCGGGGAGAAGGTCGTCTATCTCCAGAGGATCAGGATCATCGACAATATTCCGATGATCATCGATAATAACTGGTTCCTGGCAGATTCTGTACAGGGACTGACGAAGGAGATCGCGGAGAACTCGGTCTATGACTATATTGAAAATGTTCTGGGAGTGCGGATCCTGACGACACTCCGCCGTCTGACGGTCGAGAAGCGTACGGAGGCGGACGAGAAGATCCTGAAAATGAATGATTACGACTGTGTTGCGGTCGTGTCGTCGAAGAC
>CADCKD010000036.1 GCA_902801985.1 uncultured bacterium
CAATATCAGCTTGCATGGCTGTATGACTGGGGAAAGGGAACCAAGCAGGACATCAAAAAGGCCATAGAATGGTTTGTAAGATCGGCTTATAACGGATACGCTCCGGCACAGACAGAAGTGGGCATACTGTATCATGCTGGGATTATGGTTACGAAAGTTAGGTTGAGCGTTTTCAGCAAGAATCAATGATTGGTCATCAAACGATGTGAATTCAAAAAGGGAATTCTCTGGTTGAAAGATGAAAGTCGCTTTATAAAATATCATGCGAAGCAATAGGGTAGAGAAAAACGCATGCCGGAAATTTTAGAAACACTTAAGCACTGAAAAAAATTATTTAAATTTTGAAAAATCAAAATAAGATTGAAAGTATTTGGCGGAGAAGAGAAATAGAATTGCTGAAAAGTTCAATGTACTAAGAACTAAAAATGCGGTATAATATTAAATGGATAAGTATAAATAAAATTTTTCAATCTTAATTTTATGCGAGGTGCCGACCATGACGAAGTATCAGTTGTTTTTGGATGAAAGCGGCGGTTTTGATGAAAAAAATAAAAATGGAAAAAGCGTTAACAAACCCAGTATAGTTGCAGGATACCTTGCAGAGGAACGCAATTGCAATGAAGCATGGGCGAAAAACATTTTTAAAGAAGTAAAAAAGTCTGATCAGCGTTTTGCGAAAATTGACATTGAACCTTTTCACGGAATGGAAACAGCAGACAAAAATAATTTATCGGCTTTTATTACGGCTGTGATTCAAAAAATGTGTAATAAAAATACAATTCGTCTGGTTGAGTTTAAAAACATGAAGGGGTTTGATATTGTCAACTCCAATATAACGTATTTGAATGTGTTAACAGAAGGACTCATACAGTTAATTAAGGAATTGTTGGCAAAAAATCAGGATGATGTTCAACTGGATATTTTATATGCAGAACGGAACGGCATAAAAGAAAATCAATATACTGAGCGATTAGAAGAACGCTTGATTTTGCAACTTGCCGCATTTCCGCAGCATGTCAGAAAACGATTTAAATATACGTTAAATTGTAAAAGCGCAAAACGAGAGTATGTCTTAATGCTGGCAGACGCCGTATGCGGAGCATTAAGAGGCTTTACGAGTTTCTTCATCAAAGAAGAAAAAGAGATTATAAGTGCTTTGAAGAATAAACCCAAAGGAATACGTTATTATGTTTTAGAAAATAAGGCTTGGCAAAACATAGAAGCATTTTTTATTGAAGACCGTCTTGCTGATGTTGTTTATCATTGGTACATAAGGTACGGCGATGATAAAGCTTTAAAAGAACATGAAGAAACTTTTAAGGAAAAAATTGTAGAAAAATTTAAAACCAGCTCGCCATATTACATTCGGTCTCAGTTTAAAATTTTATCAGAGATCATAGGGGCGCTGGTTAGGAATCGAAACTTTGTTGCTGCAAATAAAGTTATGGATTCTCTGATAAAAGATTTCTTTCCATTGCTTGAAAATGCAGGCATTGAAATATCCCGGCCGCTTTTTGATATACATTTTTATAGGCTTACTACCTGCACGCATCAGGGTGATGTTTCTTTGGGCAAACAGGAAATGGAAACTTGTGATGAACTGATGAAAAAGGTGGTCTGGAACCATGAAGATTTGGAATATCTGCTTTCCTATAAGTTGCGTAAAGTGGAACAGCAAAAAAATTCTTTTGACTTCAAAGGCGCCTTAAAAACATTGAACGGCATGGAAAAGCTGTTGGACGATTCATTGAATGTAATTTCATTAGTAGATGATTTAGGCGATTTTTCCAAAGGCATTAAGTCGCAAATGCTGGGAAAGGTTATCGGATCAAAAGTTGCCGTGGAATGCTATTTGTTAAGAGAAGTGACAGAATTAAAAGAACATATTTTAAACGACTCGGATAAGGCGATTGCGCAGTTTACAGACTGGCCGGATGTCGCAAGACAGTATCAGACGAGAGCAATGGCTGAATACTATTTGGGAAATTATGAAGCTGCGGTTTCCGCATTGCGGAAATCTGCAGGAACAACGGACGAAAAATTAATGATTTTGGTACGGCGGCTTAAAGAACAAAGGAATATTTTTGGCTTAATGCATTATGCCAATTGCATGGCTCTGGCAACATCAGATGGGCTGCAGTTGGGAAAAGAAATGTATGAGGCCTGGAATCAGGAAAACCCGATGGAATTGGTGAATAATCTGGAAGAAAATTACCCGAAGTACGTCATTCAGTGGCGTGTTGCAACTACAAGATGCAATTTGGGGGCAGACGTAAAAGCTGATATTTATTATAAATTGGCAACGGATGAAGCGCTGAAGGATATCAACGTGCCAACTGTTTATGCAGCAGGGCTAGCGATACAAGTGGAATACTGTGGTAATTTGCAAGGAACGGAAAAACAGTTGGAGTTGTTGAAAGTCAGATATAAAAAATTGATGGAAAGCAATATTCCGCAGACGATGAAAGATTGTTTTGAGGGTTGGGATGAATTATTGACAGACAAAAAAAGAGGAAAAGAAGAGAAATGGCAGAAACTGTTGTTAACGGCTAAAAAGATACCAATTTTATAAATGCTGCTATTTGTGTGATAGAGTGCAGTACAATATTAGTAAATTTGTTTAGGGTATAAATTATGTTTGGTAAAAATATTATTGATTTTGAATTGCCTAATGGATTAAAACGTATTGAAATCTGCTGTGCAGATATTTTAGAAATTCAGGAAACTATAGATATTTTAGTCGTTTCTGCATTTCAAAATGATTATCTTCCAGTTCCAGATACTTTGATAGGTGGGCTATATACAAAAGGTGTGAGTGTAGAATGGTTAGCCAAAGAACCGGATATTGATATGAGAGCTATGCAGCATGTATGGCTGAGCAAGGCTTTAGAAAAGGAAACAGTTCCCTATAAACGTATTGCATGTATTGAATTAAGTCCTTACATTGGAACGCTTTTAGATATAGATATTGTTAAAAAGAGAATAGCAGCGCTATTCGGGATGTTAGCGGCTGCGCAGTATTCAGGTGTTTCAGTTAAAAATGTTGTTATGTCGATTATTGGCGCAAATAGTCAGAAGTATGATGCTGGAAAGATGGTTGAGCTTATTCTAACAGAAGGCTATCGTGCACTTGAACTCATTCCTGACTTTTCTTGCTTTAAAATTGTTGTTAGAAATCGTGATCATTTTAAAAAATTAAATGATGCATTTAATAAAATTTTAGGCCGTACCAAATCAGATATTGTTGCAGAAGATTTATATGAAACAACCAAAATGAAAGTATTGCAAATGCAGAAAGACTTTTTAGCTTTAAAAGGTCTGAGAAATAATATAAATAAGGATGATGTTGAATTTAATGATGTTATTAATTCCTTTGAAAGCATAGAATCAGATCCAAGGTACATTGTGGCGTTTAAATGTCGTAGACTAGCAGAATTAGTTGCTAAAGATTTGTTAATGATGAGTGGCCTTCAAACAAATGGTATATTGGTAAATAATATTGACAAGGTATGTCAACAATATTCTATACCTAAATGGATAAATTCATATTGGCATATTATTCGTATATTTGGAAACGAGGGCGCTCATATCAAAGAATTTATTGAAGAACATAAGAACGTAATGTATCACCATCCGAACCATGATGACATAAATATTTTATTGCTTTGTTCAGCTGAATTATTGCACACTTGGAGAAAAATAAGGGAAAAAGGAATAAGAAAAGATTCATATAATAAAAAACCAATGTGCTGTTTATAGAGGATTCGTGGTACGAAGTTTTTTTCGGAAATATTACAGAAAAGATGGAAGAACAACTTAATTGAAATAGTATAGCAATTTATTAGGCGATGGCACCATTTTTCATATCATTTCGGTGCCTCTCGAAGAAAGGCGGTTTATGTTATGGACAATTGGATAAAATTAACAAAAGAAATCAACAGTACAAGGGATAAACAGCAAGAGGAAAAGCTATTGTTACAGCTGTTTGGAGGCCATGAATATTGGATATTAGCTCAAATAGTGTGTTTTAATAGGCGACCAAAGTCTAATAACTATGTCTTGAAAATAAGGCCGGTATATATTCTGCATAATGATATAACAGATATGACAGCGTTTACTTATGACTTAATTAATAATTTTTTGGAACCAGATGATAAAGATATTGTTAAAATTTTAACAGAGGAAGAAAGAAAAATAATTTCTTCAATACCCTTAATAGCATCTTCAAAATACAATCCATTAACCAATAAAAACAAATATTATAAGTTGAGAATAAATTTGCTGGAAGAAAATCTAGTTAGTTTTGAAAAAGATGAGAGATTTTCTTTTATGGTAGAAACGATGGTATGTGTTGGCGACAATATTGGTTTGCAACAATTTTTCGAAAAAGATGGTTATGAAGTTAATGAAAATAATATTCTTTATCGTTTGTTAAATGATAAAGAAATCACTAATAATAAATTTCTTTTTGCTTGTGAAGAAAATATAAAAAAAGCCTTTGAGGAGCATTTGAAAATAATTAACGAAAAAAAAGAAGCTTTATATAAAGCAGAACTTGAGGATAAAATACAAAAACACAAACAAGAAGTAGAGGAAAGCATAAAAAGAATTACTAATAATCAAAAATTGTATTTGCAGCAAATAGAAGAAACCCGTAAAGAAAAGCTTGATTTAGAAGATCAACTAAAAGATGTTAGAAATGAACTGGAGTGTTTAGAGAAGGAATTTAAAGAAAAAAAAGAGTTTTTGAAACGTTATAATATTTGTTTAACGACAGAAAAATTACAGTGTAAAAACATTGATACAAAAACACCTAAATCTTTCGATTATTTTCAAGACATGATAGACTATGCGCAAAAATATCTAAAAAATGATAAAGAAAAATTATCGTATTCTAAGGACATATTGAGGAGCTTTTATTTAGGATTACAAACAAATCAGTTAATAATGTTGATGGGTAAACCTGGTACTGGAAAAACTAGTCTTGTAAGAAAAGTTGCAGAAATGTTTGGATTTGATGAGGCAGCAATAATACCCGTTCAATCTAATTGGAGTGATAAAGGTGATTTGCTCGGTTATTATAATCCTCTTGAAAAGAGTTATATAACAACGCCTTTTTTGGAGAATTTGTTAAAGTTTAACAGAGAGGCTGTGAAGGAAGAAAATAAGGACAAGTTATATTTTATTTGCTTAGATGAAATGAATTTAGCCCATATTGAATATTACTTTGCAGAATTCTTAAGTGTTTTGCAAAGCAATGATAAAAAGTTAAGGCTATACGGTAAAAAGATAAAAGAAAATATATTGCTTGAACTAAAATATAATGGCTTTTCTGATGAACTTATAGATAATCTTCATGAAGAACAAATTGCCGGAAAATTAAGTACTAGTAAGCTATCCATTTCGGAAAAACAGTACTATTTAAGCCTTTGTCGGATGGCTGACATGATTGTAAACATTCCTGATGAAATAGAGATTTCTGAAAGAATAAAATTTATAGGAACATTAAATCAGGACGCAACTACCTTGGATTTAAGTCCGAAAGTTTTAGATCGAGCCTTTATTATCAGAATGAATAGTAAAAATAAAGATAATATTGAATTGAAAGATGGTGAAAACTATCTTGAGAAGATAGTATATAAGCCGATAGAAAAATACAATGCAAATGACAAAGGTTTTAATGAAAGCATAGAGATAAGTGAAATAGTTTCAATGGTTAGTAAAATTGTTTATATCAGTAATCGTGTTCTAAAGCAAACATTTGAAAATGGTTCTTTTGATTCTTGGTGTAAAGTATTGGGGCAAAAAGATGCAATTGATTTGCTTTTGGCGACTTCAATTATTCCACACGTTAAAATTTCTTCTGATGATTATGAAAATAAAGTTACTATAATAAATAATCTAAAGAATATTTATCATTTTGATATTGTAAATGATATTTTTAATGAAATTGACGATCCTGACGAACAAGAATTGGATTATTGGAGAAGCTAGTTATGCTTGTACAAATGAAACTTGTTTTGTTAATTGAAAAAGAATTATCGCCATATTCTTTGAAACCAGATGAACTGCAAATTAAAAGAATAGATATTGTTACAGATGAAATGCTACGGCGTTCAAATAATAGAGATTTTTTTAATGGTAAAGATTTGTCAAATGAGGGGCGTCCGTTTATTACCAAAACCCATTTTAGAATAAATGGTCATTTTTGTATTCCGGCATTTGAATTAACTCCTGAGAAAGATGAAAATTTAGAAGATTTTTCAATAGAATTCTGCGCTGATGAAGGAAATACAAAAGTTTATCCACTAACAAAAGATAAAAATACTAATTTGTTTTTTGATTTCCCTAAGGGAAAATATAAACAAGTCTATGATACTAGCAAACAATGGAATGGTAACTGGATATTTGATTATAGTAGTGATGCTACAACAGGAACACTTGGTGTAGTGCAACCTGGTTATGCAAAAATCTTGATTAAAAAAAATGGACAATTATATGATAAAGAACGTGACATTTTGGTGTTGCCATCGTCAATGCGACTTGAACAATTGGAAAAAATGATTAAGGAAATATTGTTCATACGGCGCGAATTGGTGTTTTTAAATAATAAATATATTAAAAAAGCAAAAACTTATTTTGGTTTAGAAAATGATGACACGGATAATTTTAATTGGGAACTTCAGTTAAAGTGGATTAAGAGCTGTTTAGTTCAAATTGAACCATACCTAAAGAAGATAAATGCGATGCCGAGAAAAAATTTAATAAAATACAAAAAGTTGCAATCATATTATCAAGTAAAAAAAATAACTCCTTCAATAATTGAGCAGCATGTTAAAGATAATAGCAGACACAAATACTTAGTAGAAAATGATTCGAGTTCTCTTGACATATACGAACACCGTTTATTAAAAAACAAATTATATGAATTATTGCTTTTTGTTCAAGAACAGCATGCTCAAAATATTCAGAATATTAATGAAGAAGAGAATTCTGTTGTTAATAAAATGGTACAATTAATTAACAAAGATAGTAAATTCAGTGAAGATATGAAGTATAAAGACATTAATGAGAAATGGATTGAATATGCTAAAAGAATAAAACGTAAAGTCAAAGCTGGTGAAGAAAAAGAATTTGTTTCTGCATTAAACGCATTAGAAATGCGGCTAATAAATAATACAAAAATATTATCTCAAGAAATGCAATATTACTATGATTTTGTTATAAAAATGATTAAAGATTATTTGAAATTGCCGTTGTTTGAAAATATTAATGAAAAAGTGCAGCAACCTTGGAGAATGACACAAATATTTACAAACGATTATAACTATCATTACGTTTATAAAAAGTTAGCTTTACTAGATAAAATAAGTGATTTTTCATTTTCTTCGAATGGAGAAAAAATTCTTCATGATAAAGTTGATAAACTATATGAATATTGGGTTTTGTTAAAAATAATAGAGAGTTTGGTGATAAAGCAAAAATGGGTGGCTGCTAACAATAGTAGCGACATAATAAAATTGTTTAATTTAGTTTTTGATAGAAAGAGAAAAACAAACTCGCAAAAAGTATGCTTAAAGCATTTTGGAGACGAAAAACATGATAGTTTGACTATGGATTTGTATTACGATACGAAACTGGATACTTCCCTGTCTGATTTGATAAAGAGTTGCAAAAATAATGCTGAAGCATTGCGACCAGATTTTTTGTTTAGAATTAAAAATGAAAGCACTGCTATTGAAAAAATCTTTATTTTAGATGCTAAATATCGGGATTATGCTCAGATGAAAAGAGATTATTGGATAAAAGAAGATTTAAAGAACGTTTGTGCATATAAATACATAGAGAGACCACTTAATGATTTAGATATAGATACGATTGCAACTGCATTCATAGTTCATACGGACATGACCCCTGGTAATTTAGAGAATAATACAAACAGATATCAGGGAAGGTACGTGACTTTTAATGCTTTTGCTAATAAAAAGATTAACTTGCCGCTAATTCAAGGTAAAGATGGAGAAAAGTGTCAAATTGGTTCGTTTTATTTAATGCCGCATGTAAAAAATCAATTTAATCAGTCTGAAGATAATCTCAATACATATTTTGCTATGATTTTTGAATACTTTATGGGAGCATGGAATACCTGTTGGAATTGTGGTTCTAACTCTGTTGAAGTGGAAGAATTGTTTACAGCTGGTGGCTATTATAAATTTTATATGACTTGTAAAAATTGTAAATCGTTTTGGGTAAAAAACCATGATAAGTGTGGTACACCAATCATCAAACATTTGAATAATTATCATATAGAGGAAAAATATGGTGAACCATGGAAATTATGTTGTCCAAGTTGTGTTTCTCAACGATTGACAGAACAGATTTTAGCAAAAGAAAGAGAAGAGTAAAATAAACATTTTAAGTTATTCTTGAGGAGCTATAAATAATGTCAATAACAAATAAATGACGAATAAACTTAAGCAAATAGAAGTTGTTTTTCTGGTTAAGGCAGTGTCGGATCTTACTAAATGAAGATTTTTTAAAAGATTATTTTAGGTTTCGCGATGATTCTGAAAGGTGTAAACGTTTTATCAAACGGTATTGCACATTTTTCGAGGGCTTGACCAAACAATGTTTATTGATATAACTTGTGAAATTAGATCAGGGGGCAAAAATGATTGGCGCGATTATAGGTGATATTGCGGGATCCCGGTTTGAATGGCACAATATTCAGACAAAAGAGTTTGATTTGTTTACGAATCGTTGTCATTTTAGATGATACAGTTATGTCTTTGGCTGTCTGCGATGCGTTGCTTCGCTCCAAGGGAAATATTTCTGCTTTAAGTGCGCAGGCAGTTCGAAGCATGCAGAGTATTGGACGGGTATATCCGCACCGCGGATTTGGCGGCAGATTCAGGCAATGGTTGTTCGAGTACGATCCAAAACCATACAACAGCTGGGGCAATGGGGCTGCTATGCGAATAAGCGGTTGTGGGTTCGCTGCTTCTTCTTTGGAAGAAGTTAAAATGTTCAGCCGCCTGGTTACAGAAATAACCCACAATCATCCGGAGGGTATTAAAGGGGCAGAAGCAACGGCAGTTTCAGTATATCTGGCCCGTACAGGAAAATCGATTTCGGAAATCCGGGATTATATTACCGAATATTATTACCCTTTGGATTTCACTCTGGATTCCATTCGGGCTGAATATGCTTTTGATGTCTCCTGCCAGGGAAGCGTTCCCCAGGCGCTGGAAGCATTTTTTGAATCTACTTCCTTTGAAGACGCAATTCGGAATGCTATTTCGATTGGTGGAGATAGCGATACTATTGCGGCTATAACCGGCGGCATTGCGGAAGCTTATTATGGAGTGCCGGATAACATTCGTAAAAAGGCAACAAAGTTTCTTGATGTTTTGCTTTTAAGAGTGCTGGAAGATTTTGAGAGGGAATATCCAACGGAGGTGAAAACAGCAGATGTTAATCAAACTTCACTATCCTAAAGACAAAAAATATAAAAGCATAAAAGACCGGGAAGTTATGGTCAATGTTTGTAAGATCAGATTTATCCGGAGGAAGGATCTTGCAGCGGATGAGTCGCTGACAGAAATTTGGTTTGATTCTAAAGACTGTATTATTGTCACGGAAACTTCGGATGAAATTCGTTTTATGATTGCAAACTGTCTCCAGGACAATCCCGGCGGGGAATGTATAAAATTTAAAGATGTTTTTGATGAAAAAGAGTACGAGGATTTTGTTAAAAGAGAGGGCTGACTACTTATAAGTTAGTAACTCGTAAGTAAGTAACTCATAAGTTACCAACTCGTAAGTTAGTAACTTACAGAACGCGTTATACAACCAATTCATAAAGTTAAGTCGGAAAAAATCACAGAAAAATGATTTTTCTTGACTTAACTTTTTGAGGATATCATTTGGAGAGATATTGTATGAAACAAAATTTTTCAATTGCAGGGCCTTTCGGTGAACTGCAGGGTGTGATCCATGAGTGCGAAATTCCGGAAAGACGACGCAACGTGCTGGTCATGGCCCACGGCTTTCGTGGTTCCATGGAAGGCGGCGGCCGGGCGGCCCAGCTGGCGGAGGAAATCAGCGAAAAAATCTGCACTGTGGTGCGTTTTAATTTTACATGGTGTACCATG
>CADCKD010000037.1 GCA_902801985.1 uncultured bacterium
ACCAGCTTCTGAGTTCTTATAAACGACACAGATAGGCTCCTTTATGAATATAATAACACCATATAGTGTTATGAAAGTCTTATTCTATCTATATTTACAACTATAGTGTTACTTTTGATCAAATCCTAGGTTTACTATAATAGTTGGAATTGCTTACGCTTCTTCCAACTCTTTTTGTAATTGCATCTACAATGCCATACTGTTTCCGAATTAAATAAGATATATAAACTACTTAGCACCTTTTACAAATAGAACAACTTTTACAGTCATAAGAATAATTTTAACATCAAGCCAAAATGAAGAATTATCTATATACTGCATATCAAGTTTTACAACTTCATTAAAATCTTTTATATCACTACGGCCACTGACCTGCCACAATCCAGTAAGGCCAGGCATCATAGAAACTCTAGCTTTGTGCTCGGGTTGATACTTTTCATATTCATCAACTGTTGGAGGTCTAGTTCCAACCAAGCTCATATCACCTTTTAACACATTAATAAACTGAGGTAATTCATCAAGACTTGTTTTACGCAAGAATTTACCAATCCGTGTAACCCGAGGATCATTATCCATTTTAAACATCAAACCGTTCATTTCATTCTTAGTCATCAACGATCTTTTCAATTCTTCTGCATCCAACCTCATAGATCTAAATTTATAGCACTTAAAAATTCTTCCATTTCTGCCAACTCGATTCTGAGAAAAAATAATAGGTCCCTTCGAATCCAATTTGATTACTGGTCCAAGTATGATAAACGCTACAAAAAAAATAAGAAAACCGATAAAACCTCCTAAATAGTCAAGCAAACTTTTCATTACACGGCTTCTGTATGAGACAAAATTCCTACTTATAGAAACACAGTAATATTTTCCAATTCTGTCAACTTTGGTATAAGATTTGGGAAGGAAGTCAAACAGATCCAAATTTATGCGAACATTAACTCTAATCCCCATTTTTTCAGAATCTGATATAACCCTCTTTAATTGTTCTTCAGTATGAGCATAATCAGTATAAACGAAAAGTTCATCAACATTGTTTGACGTCAAAAATGTCTGCAAATCATCTTTCTTTACAAAATTCATCTGGGCATTAATCTTGCCTGTAATTATATCTGATAGTTTCAAATCACCATTTTGTTCGTAATCAACAATACACAATCCACAAATACGACGACTCCAATCAAGATTATTCTTTAATGATTCTACAACAGATGCATAATTAAATTGATCACAAACAACAAAGAGTTTGCTCGAAAATTTACTGTTGTAATAAACTCGTAATAAAACAAACTTGATACAAATCCTAAATAGCGTCTCCAAAGGAACAAAAAACGCAACAAAATAGACTAGAATCAAACGTTTCGAATCCAGAAGTTGATGAAACCAAAACAGCAACAGTATCAACCATGTAATCAAAGCTGAAACATAATATAAAACGACTACTGTCTCACCGAATATTTTTCGTCTAAAAAAACTTTTGTTCAAACCTGTAAAAAAGGTCAAAAAAAGATATCCTATGAGCAGTACAAAATGGTACAACTTGAATGTACGTTGAGAAAAAACAGTACTCCAATTAGAGAAATATATACCGTGAGATAAATATAATGAAACAGAAACTGAAACAAATCCCACAACAAGCAGAATACACTTTAATATTCTTTCCCTGCTCGAATTAAGATACATTGCAACCCTTTTTATGTTTATAAAATCAATAATACAAATATATGAGAATTTGCACCACGAAAAAATCTCATAAAAGCGCCAAATCCTCAACTAATTTTAAATCAAAATATCTAAAAACTCACATGTATTCAGCTCTAGATGTAAACGATACCATAGATCCGCATAAAGACTAGTGATGTGAGGATTTTTCCCCACTACCATATCCGAAGTTCCACCAAAGTTATATTTTTCTGTTAAAAAAGAGGAACTTAGACATTTCGCTTGACATGCTCGCTAATCAACAAATTTCTTTACGCATAAACAATGCCGTAAATTTTTTCTTTAACAGTCTGAATATTTTTAACCTCATCCACAACATCATTTAAATCAGATACATCCAGTTTTTCAACAATAATTACAACATCTGAAGCATCAATTTCCTTAATTGCACTCGGTGATACTAATTTGACTGATACACCTTTGGCATTGAACTTATCTACTAACGATGAAAATTCAATTAATTTTTGCTCATTCACTCCACATAAGGAAGAAACAAAAGAAACTGATTTTACTCCTTTACATATTATATAATCAAGATTTGATTCAATAGTTTTTATAGCTCTATCATCTGCCTTAACACCATCACGACTGTGAATGCATGATATCTTATTAATACCAAATACATTTGTTATGTAATTTTCATCTTTTAAACGGTTGTCTAGAAGGTACCTAAGAACATAAAAACAAATTGGGAGAAACACACCAAAGACAAAACCAATAAGAATAAATTTAATATACTTAAAGATTTTAAACATTTCCAAATCTTTTAATTTTCCAAAATCTTCAAACTTAATTGGTTCAATTACATTTTTTTCATTTTTTAAAGCAACAGCAAACAGTTTTTCAAGTTCATACATCGATTCTTTTTCTTTTAATTTTAGTAGCTTTAATACATTAGGATTACCACTACCCGATGATAACTTAATTTTAGAAAAATCACAGTAGGATCTACAGAACTCCTTAAGAGTACCATTAATGAATTCCGTCTCGCTCAATAGTAATTCAAGTAATTCCTTGCTATCGGCTCTAAATACAACCTCAAATGAATCAAGATCTTTTACTCTAACATTGACTAATTCTTTAACCAACTTATCGTTAGTAAGATTGTCCATATCTAATTTGCCTCGGAGTTTTGTGATAAACTCATTGGAAGTCAATAAACCTACTGCCATAGTAACTGCAGGATGTTGTCTATTACTATTACTATTACTATTACTATTACTATTACTATTACTTAAATCATGAATTGCATAGAAAACAATCGTTTCATACAGTTTGTCATCATCACTGATATTATACAATTTAGAATTTTCTAAATATTCTTTTTGCAAATCTAAATTTAATTTAGCCTGTCCAACTTTATCAGCAGCTACTTTTTTGTTAATTTCATACGCTGAATATTCAGCATTATAATCAGCCATCTTTGCGTCATAGTCAGCCTTGTAAATATTATAATTAACCTTCTTCTTAACTTTCTGTTTTCTGCCATCAAGTTGTTCTTCAACAATCTCAATTTCAAATTGCTTATCTAGTTCTGCCAATGGAACAGACGAATATTTAAAAGCGAAATATTTATAAGAGAAAGCAAGCAAAGCAAACACTACGCCAGAAAAAATAATAATTATCCATTTGGAAAGAACAAATCTACCAAGTCTCAATAAATCTATTTCTAAATCTTCGTTATTTTCCATAATCCTCATCCAATTTTTAAAATCATCTGATCACTTACAATTAAAATGCATATAAGTATTACTAATCTTCATCTGTACTTTGCAAAAGCAACAAAACAAATGCAATCAACGTCAATACAGTTATGATTGATCACTACATCAACAACACCCCAAAGGTTCATTTTGGCCTATTATAAAGATAACAAAAACTTCTTTACCTCATTAAGCATCAAAAAAGTCAATCATTTTTTCTATGCACTAACGTCATTTACTTATTATCAACGGAATGGGTTCCATACAATAACAACCACCGTTCTTCAAAAAAATTGCAAGTTTAAATGCTAGCAGATTATATCGCACCAACACAATCAAATAAAGACATAGCTTCAGAAACAACTAAATCCATATCGTAATACCTATACGTACCCAATCTACCGCCGAAGATAACCTTATCTTGTTTTCTAGACAAATTTACATATTTCTCATACAATTCTGAATTTTTGCGATCATTAACCGGATAATATGGTTCTTCACCACTAACCCACTCGCAAGGATACTCCCTTGTAATTACTGTTCGAGGTAATTCATGCCCATCGTCATCTTTCCCAAATTCAAACCATTTATGTTCGATTATGCGAGTAAACTGTGTTTCACTATCAGTATAATTCACCACAGCATTCCCTTGAAAATTTGGTATATCCAGTATCTCTTGTTCAAACTTTAATGTTCTATATTCAAGATAACCCAATTTATATCCAAAGTAGGCATCAATAGGTCCTGTATAAATTATTCTATCGGCAATTTCGTCATAATAAGATTTATTTTTCAAATAATCACTATTAAGCTTTACCTCTACTCCATCAAGCATATTCTCTACCATTTGGGTGTATCCGCCAATAGGAATTCCCTGATAAAGAGCATTAAAGTAATTATTATCGTAAGTAAACCTAACCGGCAATCTCTTTATAATTGACGCAGGTAACTGGCTACATTCCCTTCCCCATTGTTTTTCTGTATAACCCTTAATCAATTTCTCATATATATCAGTTCCAACCAATGATATTGCCTGCTGTTCTAAATTTTGAGGTTTTTCAATTCCTAAACCCTTTCTTTGTCCATCTATTATTTCAAAAGCCTCTTTTGGTGTTTTTACTCCCCACATTTTATTAAATGTATACATATTAAATGGAAGTGAATATATCTCACCTTTATAGTCAGCAATCGGAGAATTCGTATACCTATTAAAAGTCGTAAACTGATTTAAATAATCCCAAACAGCTTTATTATTGGTATGAAAAATATGTGCACCATATATGTGTACGTTTATATTTTCAATCCGTTCAGTATAAATATTTCCTGCAACATGAGAGCGTTTATCAACAACAAGTACAGATTTTCCGTTACTTCTAGCAAGATTAGCAAAGGTTGCCCCAAATAATCCTGCACCAACAACTAAATAATCATAATGCATGCAAATCAAACCTGCAAAAACAAATGAACAACACTACAAACATATATAAAATACAAGATACATTTAAGTCTCTACTCTTCTAGTCGGTGTAACGTTACCAACATGATTAAAACCAGCAAACATAAGCAACAAAAAGATATTGTAACATGCATCCAAATAATGATGTTCTACCATACAATGCAACGCAATAACAACCATAATATAAATCAATCTATACTCTTCTAATTTTATAAAACGTCTTATGAGAAACATATATGACACAACTAAAAACATTAGAGGCAAAACGCCAAATCTAAGCAAAATATTGCAGTATGAAATGTCTATAAAATTATAAAATTTTGGATATACTGTTGTACTACCAAGGCCTAGCATCACAAAATACTTACCAAATAATGAAAATCCAACATCAGCCATACTCATTTGAGTAATCCTAAACCTTCCTGATAACAAACGATTAACATAAGACAAAACCTTACTAGATTCGTCGTAATAATATGATAATCCAACTGTTATGACCGTAAATAACACAAAAGCCCACAATGCAAAATTGTGAATAATTTTTTTATTAACAAAACAAATAAACTTTGATGATAAATATCTGCTATTCAGCAGATCAAACACAATAAACAAAGCAAACAAAATAGAACAAATAATCGAATTACGGGTAGCTGTGTACATATACTGTATATAAACAAAAACAGCCAAAATTACCAACAATACAAAAGTATTCTTTTTCATTAACGCCCAAACAGCAAGAAGCAAATACAATACAGCAGCTGCGAAATCTGTTGGATAGTTTGCCCCTAATGCATATCTAATTCCCCTTGAGTTAGAGTACTTCAAGTTAGGAATCAACTCATATAAAGCCAATCCAACTTCCGTTATAACAACCAAACCAACTGACAGAATAAACACCCTCAGTATATGCTTATATGACACGGAATAACAAGCCACAGCAATACATATATTTATAAAAACATATATATCATTATTAGCAATTAAGTAGGAAAGATAGAAGCAAGATAACAAACTCAAGGCAAGAATTAAATACAACCACCTTTTATCTAGTATCATCCTAACGACTGCAACCAAGGCAAACAAACAGCTACAGTACAAAAACAAATCATTAAAGCCATATATCCAGGTTATTCTTGTACCAATCATAGAGCCAATGCATATGTAATATTTACACAGATAAATATACAAGAAAACAAGGAACAGCGTATTATATGCAAGAAGAAGTTTATCTTTGGCTTTAATCGATACCCGAAGAGCAAAATCCTTGAACATTAAGCCCCATAATTTTGCAAACATATTCTGAATAAACGCAAATATTTGAGAATACAAATGCAACAATGCAAATGAAAATAAGAAAACAACAAACCACTTGGAAAAGCCAATGTCAGAAAATGCAGCTTTGATAACATCCGACACATGTGGATTTATCACCACGCGCTTCAGCTTATATGATTCATCATTAACACCGATATCAATTCTTACATTCGATGCCAATACACCGAGGTGAAGCATCGCTATAGTATTTTTTGATGATAAAACTTTTCTGAAGGATTTAAACTCATCATACCCTTGTTTAGAATTAGAGTAATATACCTGAATTTGAATTTCATCACTTGAAATTCCTCTTAAATCCAACAACAAACTGGATAAAAAGATTTCCTTACCGAAATCATAGACCAATTGAGGATCTGTCTCATTTTTGACATTCCCTAATAAATTTGCCTGCAAATTGTGGTGAGCAAAATCCGAAATATCCAAATAAGAACGGGAATACTTATTACTTGAATATGCACATATATTAAATACAGACACAAACAGCTGTGTTATAAAAAAAGAAACTAAAACAGAAAAGAATACGCTGACAGCACTAAATTTTATCATCTCATTTCACTAGGATAAGTATTAAATTCTCATACAACAATTGCATCAATTTTACGGCCAAATTAACCTAACATAATTCGGCAATTCAGATGCAACTACAATCTATCACGCCAAGTTTTTTTAATATGGAACGATTAGTTTCTTTGACTACGGCCCCCTTCCAATTATTGGCATAGGCTGAAAACTTCATGTATTTATCAAATGACAATCTTCTATCTAATAAATCATAGTCAAAAGAGACATTAGTTTCAACAGACCAGAAATAATCTAAAAACTGAATATATTCCTCAATCTTCTCGCAATTTATCGCGAATATTCCATCTATATTAACTATACTCTCTGATATTGAGTTTCTATGGGACTCAAGCCATGATAACTCAAAGCATAGGAAATTTGTCTGCATTCGATTGTTCTGCTTTAGAAATTCAACCTGATTATCCGGCAATCTATTCTGTATATTTTCCGCAAGATAATAACAGTAACTCTCACATCCCAATAATTTATCAAACCTTTCAAACAGAAAAGGTAAGTTACAAAACTCATACCCAAACAGATAACCGCTATTAACCCAAATAACATTACCATTGCAGATTGAATTATTCAGCAGCAGAAACCACAAAGCTCTGTTATTTTTAATTTTTTCAATCAATCCATCACTAATATTATCGAAATCACATACCAAAGTCTCTGCCATTATAACAAGAGAGACAGAGAAATTATTTTTCCCACACACTATTTCATTAATTATATTCTTTAACCCTGCATAAAGGTTACGATCCCTATTACAATCAATATTGCATAATATAGAAATATGATAAAAATATTTTTCGGAGCTGTTTTTTACGCAAGATCTGAAGGTCATGACTGTCATTTCCAAATCATCTGTATCCAAAGGCATTACGATACTTACAAACCTTCTATCAGCAGATGAACAGTTTTTTCCTGCAACGATTTCTATTACCTCCAGTTTATCAGCAAAAGAAGTATTAACAGGCATTTTTATATATTTTTCATCAAAAAAGAACGGAATTGATTTCTTAACTTTAAAACCAAGTCTGAATTTGTAGTAAAAGAAAGCTCCTGTAATTCTTTCTGCAATAAAACCAAAAACTCTCGAACCATAAAAAGAATAATTTGAAAGATTCAATTTACGTTTAAGATGGAACATTAAATTAAACAACAGTTCGCAATATTCAAAAAATATTTCTTTTTGAACAATAAACATATTGTAAAGAGAACTTTTTTCAAAAGGTAATGACAAATATTCCTTAAAAAAAGGATAGAAATCAGAATTATTTTTCTCAAAATAATCAATACATAAATCTAAATCATTCTTGTGACATTCACAGAACTGATCGTAAATTGAAATATCTTGTTTATTTCCGCATAATCCTGCACAAATAATCTGATTTGTTCCTATAAAATCATCTATAGTCTCAGAATCAACATCAAAAATTCTTCTATAATGACATAACCCAACATAATCTGGAGAATCTATTTTTTCATAATTTTTCCAAACCCAGTATATTGCAGTTAACTCACAGAAAGAATAATTCAAGTCAGATATATTATCACCGGTATCATCTCCAATTGTATTTTGCAACAGCCATTGTTTTTCGCAGAAAGAGACCAAGCCTTGAGTGTATTTTTGTTCAAGCAATGCTCTTCCAGCATTAATTGGAAGATACAGAGGGTCATCAAAAATTCTAGAAGATTTGTGATAACATATGATAAGCTTGCACTTCTGAGATAACATATCAAACCCTTTAATCAATTTGTTGAAAAAGTTGAAGATACGATTTTAGTGATCATCTTACAAAAAACTCCGCTATACCTACCCTCATTTTTTCCGTACATAATGTAGTGGTACCACGGGTCTGAAGCAGAATCACAAACATCTTTGTATAGTTTCAGATAAATTTCTTTGTTAAATAAATTCAATCCAGGATTATGACCATTATCCCTTCCTTCTTGTTTCCCGTATAATACAAAATGAACCCACGGATCCATTCCACATTCTGCAACATCGGGATATTCAGCCAAATATCCCTCTTTAAAAAACAGTTCACATGGAGGATTTAATCCATTATCCCTTCCTTCCAGTTTACCGTATAAAACGAAATGCACCCACGGGTCCATTCCAACATCTGCAACATCGGGATATTCTGCCAGATAACCTTCTTTGAAAAACAGTTCTCGTGGAGGATTTAATCCGTTATTATTTGAATCTTTGCAACTAAAAAAATGCTTTATAACATCTTCTTTGCTTTTATAAGAAATTTTATTAATCGCAGCATATCCGTCAATAAAAAGAAAATCTTTTGTCAGTGACAACCTTATATTCCAATAGACTCTTTCGCAAAAATTCATAAAAGCTAACACAAAGTAAGGATAAAACCAAGAATGACCTATTATAGCCCTATTCCATAGATATTTATATATTTTCTTTACCTATTGACGTATAATAAGGTATAAAGTGGGAGTGTATAAAATTTTAAATTTTTGAAATTATGGCTAGAGTTCTAATTCACGTACATGTTTACTATATAAAATCGTGGTATAAGATCG
>CADCKD010000038.1 GCA_902801985.1 uncultured bacterium
TTTGTTTGAGGACTTTAGTCCGAGTTATTCCGCTTTAACTCGAGTGTGTACAATTTATTAGTGAGCGAAGCTCAGGTCGGGAGCTTCTTTTTGTCTATTTTCTTGTCGGCACAAGAAAATAGACTGCAGGGGATACGGGGGCTGCATAAGCCCCCGATTAATATAATACAGTGCATATAACATGTATTATGTACATATTCAGAAAATATTAAGATTTTTGCCAAGTGAAAATTTTTGTTATAATATATTCGGGTAGTTAATAAAAATATTAATAGGGATATTTTATAAAGGATTATATATGACAGTTCAAGATTGGTTTGAAAAGCGTAAAGAAGCTCAAATCCAACGCAGAGCCTTAGAGGCCAGAGTGGAAATTGAAGCAAACCCTGATTTGTGGACACAATGTGTTCACTGCAACGCTCAATTATTAAAAAAAGACATCGAAGATAATGACATGGTATGCCCTGTATGCGATTACCATTTTAGAGTTAATGCAAGAACAAGAGTCGCACAATTATTTGACGAAGGTTCATTTGAAGAATATGACACAAACCTAAAACCAACTGATCCTTTGGATTTTGTTGATTCTGAGAGTTATAAAGACAGGCTTGCAAAAGCTCAAGAAAAAACAGGCTTAAATGATGCCGTAATTACAGGCATAGGCACTATTGACGGGCACAAAACAGCCGTAGCAATCATGGATTTTGATTTTATGGGCGGTTCTATGGGCAGCGTCGTAGGCGAAAAAGTCACCAGAATAATTGAAAAGGCTATAGAATTAAGATTGCCTGTTGTTGCAATTACATCCTCAGGCGGCGCCAGAATGCAGGAAAGCGCTTTGAGTCTAATGCAAATGGCAAAAACGTCTTGTGCATGCGCAAGACTTGACGAAGCAGGATTGTTATACGTCAATGTTATCACAGATCCGACATTTGGCGGGGTTACCGCAAGCTTTGGAACTCTGGGAGATATTATTATAGCAGAACAGGGCGCAAGAGTAGGCTTTGCCGGCAGACGAGTTATTGAACAAACAATCAGGCAAAAGCTTCCGGCAGATTTCCAAACTGCCGAATACTTGATGAAATTTGGACAGGTCGATATTGTTTCCCCAAGAAAAGAACTGAAATCAGTGTTGGCCAACGTACTAAGTATGCATGAAAAGGAGTAGCTTAAACAATGGCAACAACACTAGATTTCGAAAAACCAATATTAGAAATTCAAAGGAAAATTGAGGAATTGAAAAAAATGAGTTTAGAATCCGGAATGGATTTAGATAAGGATATTAAAACATTAGAACAAGAAGCAGAAGAATTCAAAAAAGAACTTTTTGAAAACCTTAATCCTGCTCAAAAAATGCAGATTGCACGCCACGCAGAAAGACCAAAATTCCTTGACTACGTTAATCTTATCTGCACAGATTTTGTAGAGCTTCACGGGGATAGAGTCGGAACAGATGACAGAGCGATTGTCGGCGGGCTTGCAAAACTTGATGGCAAACCAATAATGATTATCGGAACAATGAAAGGTAAATCTACAAAAGAAAACCTTGAATACAATTTTGGGATGCCGCAACCTGAAGGATACAGAAAAGCGTTGAGATTATTTAACCACGCCAATAAATTCAATCTTCCGATTGTAACGATTATTGATACCCCGGGTGCGTACCCTGGCATCAGCGCAGAAGAGCATGCTCAAGGTGCAGCAATAGCAATGAATCTTAGAGAAATGCAGAAATTGAAAGTTCCTGTTGTAGCAATCATTTCAGGCGAGGGCTGCTCAGGCGGAGCACTGGGACTTGCTGTTGCAAACAAAGTTTACTTGCTTGAACACGCATATTACACAGTAATTTCTCCTGAAGGCTGCGCTTCTATCTTGTGGCGTGATGCGACAAAGAGCTTAGAAGCAGCAACAGCTCTGAAAATTACAGCTCCTCATTTATTAAAATTCGGTATCATTGACGGAATGATAAAAGAACCAACCGGAGGCGCTCATACAAATTATGAAGAAATGGCTGCGTCCCTGAAAGAAACTATTAAAACTGCACTTAGCGAACTTGAAGGAATGTCCGGCGAAGAACTTCGCAATCAACGCTACGACAAATACCGCGCAATGGGTGCATTTATAGAATAATTCAGTTTCCCTCGCTCACAGCATTTTTTGAAGAGAGAGGGCGAAATTTCTTGATGAGCAAAGCGAATTTAGAGATTTGGTTGAGGGGATATGGGAAATACGTACTACGAATTAAAATTAAAAATTAATCCGCTTATGGAAGATTTCATTAGCGAGATCTTCTTTGAAAACTTCGATTGTGATGGAGTAATTTTAGCTGAAGAAACTTACAAAGACCTTGAAATGATTGATACGACAGAAGGGACTTTGAGAGTTTTTCTGGAAGGAAACGATACCTACGAAGATTTGCTCTATGATATTGAAAATATCCTTGATTTAAGCAGACAAGAATTTTTAGATAGAGGGCTCAGCGAGTTAGAACTTGGCAGCTGGGAATTTACACTTGAAGAAAAACGAAATGAAGACTGGTCAGTAAAATGGAAAGAAAAATGGGATGTAACGCACGTCACGGAAAAGATTGCAGTTGTCCCTGACTGGATTGAATACCAGCCCAAAGAAAATGAAATTGTTATTAAACTTGAACCGGGGTGTGCGTTTGGTACCGGAACCCACCAGACAACTCAGCTTTGTATGAAGGCTTTAGAAAAGTATTTTAAAGGCGGGACAGTAGCAGATATAGGTATGGGTTCAGGAATTTTATCAATACTGGCTAAAAAACTCGGAGCAACCTATGTCTACGGGTGCGATACGGACGAAACAGTTATAGACGTTGCCAAAGAAAATGCTACAAAAAATGGGGTAAATGTATTAAATAACCCTATTGAAGGAAGTAAGGAATTAAAAGAATTTGAAACTACAACACACCCTCCCCTTGAGGGAGGGTCGAAATCTACGATTTCGGGGTGGGGTAAAAAAGCCCAACACTTATATGTAAAAAACAATATAAAATTGGCTAAAAATTTAAGAAATAACGCAACCGAACCTGAAAAAATTTTATGGTCATATTTAAGCAAGAGCCAATTAGAGAACATAAAATTTCGCCGACAACAGCCAATTGGTAATTATATTGTTGATTTTATGGCTCCGAGAGAAAAAATTATCATTGAATTAGATGGAGGACATCATAACCAAAATGATAATATAACTTATGATAAACAAAGAGATAACTATTTAAAAAATTGTGGCTTTACTGTAATTAGAATTTGGAACAACTCTATATACAGTAATATTGAAGGAGTAATACAATATATAAAAAATATCATAAACAACCCCACCCGAAAATCAGAGATTTTCACCCTCCCGCAAGGGGAGGGTATTAGCGACGGTTGTCAATTTGAACTTGGCAGTGCTGACAAAGTTACAGAAAAGTTTGATTTTGTTGTAGCAAATATTTTGCACTTTGTTTTGGCAGAAATTATGGGTGATTTAAAAAATATAATGAAAGAAAATGCATTGATGTCACTTAGCGGGATTTTAGATGAGAAAAAGCAAATGGTACTTGATGCCATCGCAAGAGAAGATTTAACTATCATTGAAGAAATTCATCAGGATCAATGGACATCATATGTGGTTAGGAGAGAGAAATAATGACAAAAACAGCAATAATAATCCCTGCAAGATACGGTTCTTCAAGACTTGAAGGTAAACCTTTAATTGAAGTTGAAGGCAAACCGATTATACAGTGGGTTTATGAAAAGGCACAGCAATCTAAATATGCAGATATAATAATTGTAGCAACGGATGATGATAGAATTTTTAATGCTGTCAAAGCTTTTGGAGGAAATGTTGAAATGACTTCAACTGAACACAAATCCGGCTCTGATAGGATTATGGAAGTTGCCTCTCGCCATCCTGAAATCAGTTATATCTGTAATCTTCAAGGTGATGAACCTCTTATCAAACCTGAAAGCATTGATGCTGTGATTAAAAATGTCAAAGAAGATGAAAAAGCAGATATTTCAACTTTAATAAGAGAAATTTCACCTCAAGATGCTCAAAATCCGAATTTAGTAAAATGTGTAACAGATAATAACGGTTTTGCATTGTATTTTTCACGTTCTGTTATTCCGTATGAGAGAAATACCGGCGTTGCAAAATTTTATGGTCATCTTGGCATATACGGATATAAACGCAAAGCGCTTGAAGTGATGACATCACTTCCTCAAACAATGCTTGAAAAAACAGAAAGTCTTGAACAGTTAAGAGCCTTAGAAAATGGCATGAAAATTAAAACTTCGGTTGTGGATTTTGTTCCTGTTGGCATTGATACAAAAGAGGATTTGGAAAAATTCAAATCACTAATTGCAAAACATGAAAAATAGTTTAAAATATTAATATATATAGTAAACAGCGGAGGATATATGAAAAAACGTTTTGGCTTCACTTTAGCAGAAGTACTTATAACTTTAGGAATTATCGGTGTAGTTTCTATGATGGTTTTACCTACAATTAAAGGGGAAACCGAAAAAATTGTTACAATAGCACAATTAAAGCATTCATATAGCACATTGCAAAACGCAATCCGCATGTCTGAATACCATAACGGTAAAGCTAAAAGATGGCAATTTGATAATACAATGACCGGTAAAAAATTTTTTGAAAAATATATCAAAAATTATATAAAATATACTCAAGCTTTTGATTCAACACAACTAAAAGATCAAGTTCCGAGAAAGCTCCTAAACGGTCATAAATATAATGGTTCAACATATGGAACAAAAAATGGAGGAGTATACCACATATTACTACTAAATGGTTCAATGGTATCTTTTAACTTAGTGAATAGTGGTAGACGAGAAAATGGTTGGTGGGTCGGAATAGATGTCAATGGCATAAATGCCCCAAATACAATAGGAAAAGACACATTTTTATTTTACTTTTCTCCACAATTTGGCCTACAACCATTTGGAGGCCCGGGAACTCCAGCATCAAGTCAATGGAACTACATGGAATATGTCAATGAAGAAAATACTGTTAGAGATGTTTTAACTGATAGCAAATATTCGACTTCTTGTAGTCGAGATGCCGCAGATCTACGGAGTAACTATTCTCAAACTGGTTATTGGTGCACGGCTCTTATAATGAACGACGGGTGGAAAATTTCCAAAGATTATCCTTGGAGCAAAGTTAAAAAACATCAAAAAGAGAAAAAACATTAAAAAATGTGCTTGCAATTTTTTGTAACTTAGTGTAACATAATGTTATAAAAATATAAAAAAATAAATAAAACGTAATATTTTTTTATATCTTTTAATATTATGTTGTGTAAGTTTTAGAAAAGTAAGGAAAAGACTATGTCAGAGAATGTTGAAGCAACCAATGAAAAGGAAGATCGTCAGCGTATACTTTTGGCTGATGATGAATCAAGTATCAGAAGAATTTTAGAAACCCGCCTTAAGATGGCAGGTTATGATGTATATACAGCTCAAGACGGTGAAGAAGCCGTTGCGGCGTTCAATAAATACAACCCTGATTTAGTAGTATTGGACGTTATGATGCCTAAAATGGATGGTTATGGCGTTACAAGAGAAATCAGACGTACATCTGATGTTCCGATTATTATATTAACAGCTTTGGGCGATGTATCAGAAAGAATTACAGGTCTGGAGTTAGGCGCTGACGATTATGTTATCAAGCCATTCAGCCCTAAAGAGCTTGAAGCAAGGGTTAAGGCTGTACTAAGAAGAACAAATAACAGAGAAGTTTCTTCTGCAACAGGAAAAGTTACTAAAAACGTTATTACAACAGGTAATATCAAAATTGATACTGCACGTCGTCAAGTATACAGAAAGAATGAACGTATCAGACTTACAGGTATGGAATTCAGCTTGCTTGAACTCCTTGTTAATAATTCAGGTCAAGCATTTTCGAGAAATGAAATTCTTCAACACGTATGGGCATACCCATCAGATCACAGAATTGATACTCGTGTAGTTGACGTACACATTTCAAGACTTCGTTCAAAACTTGAAACAGATCCGGCAAATCCTGAGTTAATCCTTACTGCTCGCGGAATCGGATATATGTTTCAAAGAATAAACTAGGGATAAATTAATATAACAAATAAAAAAGAGAACTCGAAAGGGTTCTCTTTTTTATTGCACTATTTATCCTCTCTCCGAGGGAGAGGGCTAGGGTGAGGGTTAGTATTATACTCCCCCCACAACGGGGGAGGTTGGGTGGGACACATTAATCCCTCACCTACACTCAAGGAGAGGGAGTTAAATCAATAATTACAATAATTTATCAGATAATATAGAACACAAAATTTATAAGAAAATCGGCAACCAGCATATAAATTGTAGATAGAATCGCGGCTTGAGTAGTAGAAGTTCCGACTTCTTTGGCACCCCCTACTGTTTCATAGCCTTTAGAAGCACAAACCAGAGCTATCAAACCTCCGAATATGCAAGCCTTTAACAAGCTGATATAAATATCTTTCGCACTAATCCAAGCAAAAGCAGAAGTCCAATATCTTGCCGGATGTAAATCGATTGTCGCTTGAGAAACCAACATCCCTCCGGCAATTCCGATTATTTCAGCAATCATAACGACCATTGGTACAGTAATTGCGGCTGCTAAAATTCTTGGGGTAAAATAATATCCGATAGGATTTATTTTTAGAGTTTTAATCGCATCTACTTGAGAAGTAACCTGCATATTAGCAATTTCTGCAGAAATAGCCGTACCGGCACGAGCACCAATGGCAAGCGCAACAAATCCCGGAGCAATTTCTCTAATCATAACAACAGCAATTGTTCCGCCAATGTATGCTTCCGCACCGCTCATCAAAAACTGCTTTGAAACTTGTATAGTAATAACAGCAGCTGCAATAAAAGCAATAACTAACGATATAGGTAAAGAATCATAACTTATTGCGGCAGCCTGCTCTATTACAGTTTTTATCCGTGCATTTCCCTCAAGCAAATACTTTACACACTCTATAAAATTTTTAACACATACACCTAAAAATCTAATCAAAATAACCTCATTAATTAATGTAGTATATGAGTTAAATATACCATAAAATTTTATTTACTGCTCAAAATTTTACTTTTATCAACAGTAGTAATAAATTTTACGGCTTCATTTGACGGAATGGCAAAGCCTATACCTATATTTGAAATGTTATGATCAGGATTATAAATAGATTGGCTGATACCAATAACTTCACCCGTTGAATTAATTAAAGGTCCACCGGAACAGCCCGGATTTATGGCTGCATCTGTTTGAAAACGATTTTTGGTATAATCAATTCTGGAAATAATCCCTTGAGTCAAAGTATTTGAAAAACCGAAAGGGTTACCGATACTGAGAACCCTTTGACCAACCCTTACATCTTCAGAATCACCAAAAGAAACTGTCGGCATATTATCTTTAGGGTCAATTTTTAAAAGAGCTAAATCCTTTTTATCTTCCATTTTGGCAACGAATTTAGCTTTATAAGTTTGACCGTTGTAAGTCGTAACATCTATCTCTTTTGCACCCTCGATAACATGCAAACCCGTAAGAATTAAACCGTTTTTAGAAACAATACATCCTGTTCCGGCCGAAACACCGTCTTTTAATTGAGCTTCGATTGCAACAATTGCAGGGCTTATCCTTTCATAAACGCGTATTGCGACCTGTTCATCCTGATTAAACGCAGACTGAGAATACACAGGTAATATAGAAAAACAAAATATAATGGTTATAAATATTCTTTTCATGTTTAGCCTCACTATCTTAATAAATTATCTAAGTAGCCCCCCTCAAAAACATTCTCTCTGTCGGCAGTTTGGAGATACTTCTTGAAAATATTAAAATATTAATGTATAATCCAATGGTTAGGGAAATTCCGTATACAGTTAATTAAGGAGAAAATTATGTCAAGAATTGATTTATTCAAACAACATTTAGAAGAAAAAAGAGCAGTAAAAGTCATTGCAGGTATTGATAATTTTGATATCGAAAACATTAAGAAGGTAGTATCTTCTGCAGAAAAATCAGGTGCAAGCGCGGTTGATATTTGTGCAAAAGAAGAAATTATTTCTGAAATTCGTTCAATGACAGATATGCCAATTTTTGTATCATCTGTAAAACCGTCTGAACTGGTAAGAGCTGTAGAACTTGGCGCTGATGCTATTGAACTTGGCAACTTTGACGTTTTGTATAAAAAAGGTACTTCTTTCTCAGCATCTGACGTTTTAGCATTAGCAAAAGAAACAAAAGCATTGCTTGCAGATGAAGATATTTTCTTTAGTGTTACAATTCCGGGAGAAATCTCAATTTCTGAACAAATTGAACTTGCACACGAATTAGAGTCTATCGGTGTTGACTTAATTCAAACAGAAGGCCACTATACTTCTGAAGTCCAATTAGAAGGTGCAAGAGCACTAATGGATAGAGCAGAATTAACAATTTCTAATACAATTGAGCTTGTAAGAAACGTTGAAATACCTGTAATGACAGCAACAGGTATCAATCCTACCACTGCGCCATTTGCCTTCGCAGCGGGCGCAAGTGCAATCGGATGCGGATCATGCATAAATAAACTAACTTCTGAACTTGGAATGATTGCAACAGCATCATCTTTAGTTGAAATAGCAAAGAAAAATGCTTCAAAAATCGCAGAGTTAGTTTAGTAAAATACCAATAAATACAAACAAAAAACCATTCTTTAAATTAAAGAATGGTTTTTATTGTATATACATAAAAAAAAAGACCTTGTATAATTTACCAAGGCCTATCCGTTTAAATAAGAAGAGAGAGCTTTATATATTTATATAAAGTATAGAAAGAACAAAAAATTGCTAAAATCGCAAAATGGTTGTTACATTTCTTAATAAATAAAACGGATAAGCCCAATCTAATAGGCTTTAGAAATTAATATTGAATCATTAAATTCAAATATTACGAAACATTACAAAAAATACAAAAAAATAAAAAAAAACCTTGCAATAAAAAATTGTTTGTAATAGATTGAAAAATGTGCATAGGCACAATCACTAGATAGCCAGAAAGGGAGTTACTTCTTAGTAACGTTTAATACGCCGAAATATAGAGCGTTGTAATCCTTGAAAACAAATTATAAATTCTTGGATTTGCTGGCATACAGTACATTGACAACAGAATAGCTGAAATGTGGAAACAATTTCACATAGGAATGACAAACAATACTTGTTCAATTCAAAGAAAATGATTCAATAAA
>CADCKD010000039.1 GCA_902801985.1 uncultured bacterium
TATCTCAGGTATCCTACTTGCAGTTACGGCATTAACATTACTCAGACTTTCGGCAATTAAGGGGTTAGAAAAAGGTGATTAAGGAGTTGTATATCAGACGCTCATCAAGCTGTGCGTGGACATCTGCAAGCGTAACGGAAAGAACAAGCTCCTGTGGCTCAGTGATAGGGATAAGACGCTCGCCTATGAGCCGAAGTCCGGCGAGATGGTGCTGACCGTCCATCGCTGGTTCGCAAACAAAAGCTGTCCCGGCAACTGGATGTATGCCAGGATGGGCGATCTTGCGGATAAGGTCACGGCGGCTCTCGGTAGTGGTACCGATGGTGCCAATGGTTCCACAACTACACAGTGCACGGTCATGCGGTGCTTTGGCTTTTCATTCAGCTTTGCTTCAAAGTCTATCATGGCAAGTTGTCTTGCTCTGATTGCCGACTTCTGGCTTTTCAGCACATTGCCGTCCGCGTCCTTTGTACCTTTTCTGTTGACGCGCTTTCCGTCAATCGTTCTTGTGAATCGCCATGCCCAGTTTCCATTTTCCAACTGATATACGCCCATGTTTATGTGTTCCGCCATATGTTCTCCTCCTTAAGACACTTGCGGGACACTTTTTTCTATGCTATTATCCTTTTGGAGCGGGACACAGGGTGTCCTAATCTGAATACGATAAATGCTGAAATATCAAGCCTTCCGAAGATGCGAGCGAGCGAAGCATCTTATGAAATGGCTAGAGATGAGGCTAGACATGGCAAGGCATTAGAGGGAATGTTAAAGATATAAAGTTATACTTAAATATGTACAATATTAAATAAGAATGTACAGATGTTATGATATATGAGTTAGGGGCTGAGGGGAAGAGTAGGTAGAAATGTAGAATTGTTTAATGTGAACAGATTGAAACGATGTCGTTAGAGAGAAACTCTCACAGGAAGGTTGCAGTTCTTGTGAGAGCTTTTTGGCGTACTATAAGATTAAACAATAATCTTTATTAAAATGTCACTACCCTCATTCCATAATGTAATATTGCCCTTATACTTTGTTATTACAAGTTCACGGAGAGCAAATAGTCCTAGTCCTGAATATTTCTTATTAGGAGCACTTTCAGGTTTGTTTGTATATCCTTCTGTGAAGAAATTTATATAATCTTCATTAGTTAAAATATGACCAGAGTTCCTGGTAATAAACTCAATTTTATTGTCATAGGAATTGACGTTAACAGTGATTGTTTCGTTCAATCTGGCAGCTTCAAGACTATTATCAATTAGAATTCCAAACATTTCCACAAGTTCATACTCAGGCACGATAGAATTTAGAGTATATGTATCAAATATAAAATTGATATCACGTCCGATTTTTCGTGCGTAACATTGTTTTTGATATAGAAAACCAGATACTAATAACAGATTTAATTTAAGAAGATATTCAGGTTCTGTGTCACTTTTAAAAGTGGTTAATGCCTGATTCATAGCCTTTGTGAGGGAATCGTAATCCTTATGAGTGTGCATTAAGCCAATGATGGACTGTATCTCATTTACATGGTTATGCTGTCTTTTTCTCACGTTCAGAATTAGTTCGTCAAGCATAGGCATATATTGGTTGTAGGCATCAAGATTTTTTGTCATATTGGATATGGTAATAAGCTGATTTACGGAGATGCAAATAATCATTAATATAATAATTACAGCTACAAGTACAAAAATAATTGCTTCTGTAAAAGAAGCAGTGTCAAGCTTAAAATAAAATGACAGCGTTAATGCAATAGAAAAAATGCTAATCAATGCAATTGCACCAATTTTATGAGTGTTGCAAAATAAAGTTGTCAATTTGTTTAAGTTATAGAAACTCGTGAGTATAACACCAACTACGAGGGTGAAAATGCAAGCGATGATACTTGTTAGATTGTTTGTAAGGCTAAAACAAATCAAAGATACGCCAACAGCAAATATAATCTGAGTGATGAATAAGAAAAAATATACTAGGGATACAGAAACAATAAATTCAACAAATATAGGTCTAAAATAAATATATAAAAGAATAATAACTGCCAGAAATTCAATGAGAAATATATAAACCTGATTTTTGCCAAGCTCGGTAGAATATAAACATACAACCTGACATATTACAAAGCAAGCGAAAGGAAGCAAACCTTGAAGAATAGGGTGGCTTCCTTTCTTTTTTTGTGGATATGAAATTAGATTTTGTATAAGTAAAAAATATATTACAAAGTCAAATATATTGCATATTAATGCTGTTGTGGTGCTATCCATAATTGAAATCTCCTAAATTTGTAATCAAGCATATTTTAAAAGTTAATTTGCAAACGTAAATAAACTATAAAGTGCAATAACTGTATATTTTTTCTGAATATTTTCTGCCAACAGGGACGTTTGCTTTTTTATCTTCATAGGCAAGATGAATATAACTGTTGGAACGATCAATATTGGAAATAAAGTTAGGATTTATAATATAACTTTTGTGGCAACGTAAGAGTTGTCCATTAGAATCCCTTTCAATATCTGCCAAGCTATAATTGGTAAAATGGTAGTTCTGTTTTTTAGTAACCACAATGATATCATGACGAATGGAGCTTATACAAATAATGTCTGAAACATCTATCAACGTGTGAATTCCAACAGAATTATGAAAAGTTAGTTTTACAGGTGCTACATTTAAAGCCAATATTTTATTTAGCATATCAAGAATATTTTCCTTGTAGAAAGGCTTTATCATATAATACGCACAATTTAGCATATTCACAGCAGTGTAAATATGCTCAGGATAACTTGTGGCAAAGACCACAGGAGTGTTTTTATGACTGGAAGACTGCAAAATGTATTTGCCTAATGCCAAACCATTCTTTTGTGAATCTGATTTATCAAGTTCATAGTCTAAAATGATGATGTCATATTTATTTTGATTAAGTAGCTCCAATGCATTTTCATAGGAAAATGATGTGTGGCAAATAAAATCATTATGTTTTTCTTCAATAACTTTTGCAATGTATTCACAAGTTTCTTCGATATCATCAACAATCAGTATTTTCATTCTAAAACTTCCCTCTTTTAAACATGGTTATATAAAACAAGTATATTTTAACATAAAATTTGAGTGTTTAGAAAAAAATATCTGTCGTTGGGGCACGTGACACGTCGTTGGGGCGAGAGCTATTGAAATAAATGATTTTTGTGATAATAATGTTTTTGTAGATTACAACTTTTTAATATTGTGGAGATTAGAAAGATGAATGAAATACTATCAGAAGCAATAACAAAAAAATTACTTAATGGATTGAATGAGGAAAGAATTACTTACATTAAAATTCAGTTCTACATAGAAACAATGCTTTCAGAAATTGAAAAGACAATTATTCTCTTGTTTTTGTTTAGATTAATAGGGGAAATTAAGAGTTTAATACTGATATATGTAATCGCTGTTCTTGTTAGAAGATATAGTGGTGGAAACCATTGTAAATCTTTTGTAGGATGTTTATTCTATAGTGCTATTACAAGCTTAGGAATTGTGATTTTGGGTAGAAGATTGAAAGGTATAAATTGGGGTATATTGAGTGCAATTATTTTAATGCACATAGTGATAATGGTATTACATGCACCAATACAATCAAGTTTTCGTCCAACGTTGAGGAAAGATGATGTAATAAAGATAAAAGTGAAAGGTACAGTAGGCATTTTAATAATTAGTAGTATATATTCTGTTTTTAATGAATATTATAGGAGAATTATATTTTGGACATTACTTTTTTTACTTATAGATGAAATTGTAGCATGTTGTTTGAATTATTTGAAAAAGATGAAGGGAGTGATAGGGAATGAAGAAAGTAATAGTTAATGTTTTGAAAAAATCATCAGTTAATTATGTTTCAAAATCGGGTTCATTAGCTTTATTTGGTGAAAAGAAAGTACCAAAAGAGATTATTGAAGAGTATTCAAAGCGTAGAAAGTAAGAAAGATATATTAAGAAATACATATTAAGTAAGAAAAACATTTTAAGTAAGAAGTAATGTTTAGTTATTTATCGGATTATTTAATTAAGTAGAAAGAAGGAAAAGATATTATGAAGAAGAGAATAATTAGTAAGGCTTCAATTACAGCGATTGTTGTAGCTACATTTTTTTCAGTGTTACCAGTTTTTGGTGCAACAAATTATTCATGGAGTGGATATGCACAAACGCCAGGTTCTTCTATTAGAACAGGTGAACGTACGAAACAAACTGATAGTTCTGTTATTGCAAATTATACATCAGGTAGTTCAAGTTTTATGGGGGTTACAGTTTTGGCTAAGGTAAATGGCTCATGGAGAGACTGCACTTATTATAGTAACAGTCATCCTATATACTATGCTTATAAGGGGGCAAGTAATTACATTGATGTTTTAAACACTGTTAATGAAAGTTATGGCAATTGTACAACATGTGCAAATTTTGTTGCAACTAGTGCAGGAAGTCATTCAGGAAAATGGAGACCTGATTATAGATAGTTTTATTTGAATAAAAATGTAAATATATTAAGAATTGTAAAATTATGGAAATGATACATATTAATAAAGTGTTTACAATTTATATTAGGTAATTTAAAAACTGGTAGGGTATTGTTTGAGATATTCCTACCAGCTTTTTATCAAAATTTAAGAAGGGACAAGGGGCATATGAGAATTAAATGTGTAAAAAAAATAATATATATAATTCCGTTAATTATTGGTGGTTTAGTTGTGTATGGGGCAATAAGTGGAAAAACTCAAGAAAAAATAACATCTATCAAAGATAAAATAGAAGTAACAGATAAAGCAGATATTAACGAAGTTGAAAAAAAAATAGAAGTTGAAAAAAAAATAGAAGTTGAAATGCCGGATGGAAAAATAAATTTATATGAATGGTTTAGTGAATGGTCAGAAAAACCATTAGTCGAGGTTTATGATCCAGAAAACAAAATTCCAAAGAATAATATTTATGGTGTAACTAGTGATGAAAGAGTATATATTGATGATTTGTATAAGGAACAGTATAAAACAAGTATTAGTAAGAAAATGCCCTCTAAATTTATTGGTTCCGCAATTTATAACAAAGACAAAATTTTTAAATGGAACAGCAAATTTGAAATAAAGTATAATAAGGCAACGTATGAATATAGTAATTTGGATATTAAAGATGATTTTGTTGGGTTGGATTCTAAATTTTATACAGAATATAAATATAAATTAATTGAGAAGTTAGATAAAAATGGAAAATTAACTGGAACATCAATGCTTGACTTTAATACCAATGAAAAAATTGAAAATGTGGAGTGTAAACTTGTAATGTTTGATGTAACTATTACACCTCATTCTGAGTGGGTTGCTGAGAGAATTGCAGTACCTGAGTTATTGTTTTTAAAAGAGGAAGGAAATGCATTGAAGCGTTCATATAAATATTATTGTAATTACGGAGAACTTGATATAGTAGATTGTTATCCAATTTATTATGACTTAGGTTTGTATGATATAGACACGATAGGAAGTAACGACATTATTTATTATTGCCCCATGAGAAAAGGTGAAGTAATAAAATTTAAGGTAGGATATATAATTCCAGTAGAATTGATGGATGAAGCATATTTTGTTTATAATTCAGATAATTTTACATCTACAGATTATAGTTATAGTACAGAAGATATAGCCATATTTAAGGTAAGTGAGGGAAAATAATTATGATTAGATTATTACGTTATGATTTGGTATGTGGGTTTGCTGCAAATATCAAGAAAATAGTAATGTTTGTAATTGTGATGATTTTATATAATGTCATAGCTTATCATGAAATAATGGCTTTCTGTAAAGGTACAGGAATAAAACCTGGTATGCTAGATTATTTTTGTTATGTTTTGGGTGGACCTAAGTATATACCTGAAAATATGTTAGATATATATGAAATTCCTGTAATGTGGCTAATGGTACAAATAATGATTGCATATATTATTGGATATTATGCTATCACAGATTTACATAGGTATGGGCAACATATTCTTCTTAGATCTGAATCACGAATAAAATGGTGGATTAGTAAGATTATATGGAATGTAATTACTGTTTTATCAATGTATGCCATTGTGTTTTTGATGACTTTTATAACAGGATATATATCGGGCGCAGAATGTAAAGGAAAATTAACAGAAGAAATATGTGTTGGTGTTTGTAAGCTTAGCAGTGTAACGCAAAATGAAAAGCTACTGTATATAGAGCTTTTTATTATGCCGGTAATTATCAGTGTTTCGATTAGCATTTTGCAAATGACTGTTGCATTAATTACATATCCGATAATTGGCTTTGTAGTATCTCAGAGTATTACATTTCTTAGCACAATATATACTACAAAAATTTTACTTTCAAATTATGCTATGCTGTCACATAGCAGGTATACATGTTTTTCAAATATTGTGTATTCAGATGGATTGATATATGGATTTATTGTTATGATTATCTCAATATTTGTGGGCAGCATATATTTTAATCATGTTGATATTTTGCCAAAAAACAAAGATATCTAGAAGAAAGGATGTTATGAAAGAATGAGAAGAATACTAAAAATAGAATACGAAAGATCAACTCATAATTTAGGTATGCTATTAGCATTATTAATGGGAATAGGCTGCATTCTTTATCAGGTTATTCCTGTTATACTACGAATAATAGAAAGTAAGGATATATACAAAAATACATATACATCATTTACAAGAGGTGGTTTTTATAATTTGTGGTTACCTGGATATTTGGACGGAAGTACAATTTATTATTTTTATTTTATAGGGATAATAGTGGCATTACCATTTGGAATATCATATGTTCGTGATAAAAATAGTGGTTATATTAAGAATATTTGCAACCGAGTTGAGAAGAAAAAATATTTAAAAGCTAAATTTATATCAACATTTATTTCAGGCGGATGTGCTGCTGTGATTCCGTTAATTATTGATTTTTTGATAGTTAGACTCATAATACCGATAGATTGTTTTGAAGATATTAAAGGAACTGTTCTTAATGGAATAACAGATTGGAATGCGTTCATAATTCAACATTCGTATATTGCATTTGTTATTATTTTGTTAATGTGGTTTTGTTTTGGTGGCGCTTTGGCAACAATATCATTAATGGCATCTGCGTTTTCGAGTAATTATTTCACAATACAGCTATCGCCTTTCTTTTTTATGATGATATTATTCTATCTTCCTTCCTTTTTGCCGGATAGCTATGGAAAGTACTTTCCATATAATTTTTTGTCATTGTTTGGAAAGGGGAATCCTTTTATTTGTTTCGTGGAGATAACACTAATTTTGATAGTAACATATGTAGCATTTGTGATAGGTGAAACTAGAAAAGATATTTTGTAATTGGTGAGGTAATTGTAATGTCAAAGAAGAAAAAAATAAAATATATTATACTATTATTTTTTTTGGGTGTATATTTTGCGATATATTATAATCAATATGATAAGGCAGTAAAACCTGATATTAGATATTTTGATAAAGGAACTGTAATAGAGAATTTTGGAATGTCTTATGATGTGTCAGGAAAAATATACAGTAAAGATGAGTTAATAAAAGAATATGGAATTGCTGAATACATGTTTGGAGAAAGCAGTAATGAATATGAAAAAAAGTATATTATTGTAACGGAAATAATTAAAAAGTATAGCGATGAAATAATAGACGAGCCAAACGATATTAGAAATATGACTATTTATAGTAAGTTCTGGCAAGTAGGATATGAAATGGACTTAACAGAAGAGTTGCACAGAAGTGCAGAAAAATCTACATATGAGCTTAAAGCTGGAGAATCCATAGTTGAATATAGGGTGTTCTCTATTGCTAGTTGTAATCTTAGTGAAAAATTGTGGGAAAATGTAGAGAAAACAACAGTTTGGTATGAGTTTACAGATACCGAAACATGTCCGTATGTAAGACGAATAAGAATAATTAACTAAAGTGGGAGGGATTATTTTAATATGTATATCGAATTGAAAAATATATCAAAAACAATAAAAGGTACAAAAGTACTTGATAATATAAACTATGTATTTAATAGTGGTAAGGTATATGGAATTCAGGGGAAAAATGGTTGTGGTAAAACAATGCTTATGAGAGTGATAAGTGGACTTATAAGACCAACAGAGGGGACAGTTAACATAAATGGAAGTATATTGTGGAAAGATATGACATTTCCGAGTAGCATTGGAACGTTAATAGAGAATCCGGCATTTATTGATAGTTATACTGGATTTAAAAATTTAAAAATGCTTGCATCAATTAAGGGAAATATAGGTGATGAAGAAATAAGAACAGCATTAACAAGGGTTGGTCTTGATTCAGATGATAATAGAAAATACAGAAAATATTCACTTGGAATGAAGCAGAAGCTTGGCATAGCATGCGCATTTATGGAGTATCCTGATATAGTTATATTAGATGAGCCAATTAACGCTATAGATAAAGACGGAGTGATTCTTGTTAGAGAGATACTTAATGATTTAAAGAAAAGGGATAAAATCGTTATTATTGCCTGCCATGATGCAGAAGAAATGAAAATTTTAGCAGATGAGATTATACAGATGGAGAGAGGAAAAGTATTGTAGAAGAAATGGAATTAATATGATAGAGAGAAGAAAAATAGATGGAATGGGGAGGGTTGATGATATGGATGTTTTTTGTATAGAAAAAGGAAAACCACTGGAACTATCGATAGATGAATTTGAAAAACAGACATGTCTTATTTCCTTGGAAATAGTTGTGGGATCCTTTTGAAGAGTATCACCTATATATTTTAGAGTGGAACCTTGACATAGTTCCTGCTCAATACATGTTCTGTCAGATAGTGTTAAATGCTTCTGGTCATGAACTATATGTTTATTCTTATTCATATTTATCCTTTCTGACAGACAGATAACCATTAATAGGGTATCAAAAACTATGTGCAAGAGTAAATTCCGTTTTTAGGTAAACGTCAAACCATCCGTCTTAACTTAAGTCAAGTCTTGTGTCATACTATAAAAAATCTAAAAACTCTATAAAAAATATGATGTCTAGTACATCGTTCGATAATTAACTAGACTTTTTGATTGGTAGTGTATCAACGATAATCTCTTCGGATACATCTATGTCATCAAGATTATATTTCCAGTGAAAGACTACTGGTTCCTCATTGATT
>CADCKD010000040.1 GCA_902801985.1 uncultured bacterium
TCTTTGGGTTCTAGGTGTCCCCCTAGCGCATACGTTAGCCTTGGCTAATGTGTATTGCGCCCTTGTAGTCTTTTCGCCTAAAACTCAAAGCCTGCAAGCAAGTTATTAATTTAATTCCTCCAGGAAGGAAACAATTGTGTCTAAAACAGTATCAACTGGATCGTCTACCCATTTTTTGTCTGTTTCGGCAAGATTTATTCTTTTTATTGTAAAGACCTAAGGTGTCAATGACTGACATCGTGATTTTTCTATATTGCTATATTGTTTTTCTCACATAGAAAGTCTTGTTTGACTGTCCGTGTTTTTCAATTTTGTTTTCATCACAAAGTTGTTTAAGGGCCTTTTCAATTGTCTGTCGTGCAAGTGTCGGACAGTGTTCCTGAATGTCACTTTTTGTGAATTTGCCAAGACGTTCCTTCACTACCCTTTCAACCATTTTATAGGCTGAAATTTTATCTTCTATAAGGTTCAATCTTTCTTCAAAATCCCTATATGCAGAAAGGACGATTCCCAGGATATATTTTACAAAAGCTGTGTTATCATTTGTTCCGTCCTGCCAGTTTGCAGAGCTTTCTTCCAAAACATCGTAATAAGTGTCTTTTGTTTTTTCGATTTTCTTTTCCAAACTGATGTACTTACAAACAACAAAGCCGGACCTGTAAAGCAGAAGTGTTGTAAGCAATCGTGACATTCTTCCGTTTCCATCATTAAAAGGATGAATGCACAAAAAGTCTTTTATAAAGTTGCTAATCAATAGAAGAGAATCAATTTCGCCAAGACTCATTGCTTTATTGAAGGTGTCACAAAGTTGTTCCATAGCAATAGGTGTTTCAATTGGACTGAGAGGTTCAAAAAGAACGTTTGAAGTTCCATCTGGGAGATTTGCAACAATGTAATTCTGAGTATTTTTGAACTTTCCTCCAAAATCAGGATTTGAATACTGATAAAGATATTTATGTAGTTGCAGAATGTAGCTAGGGGTGATGGGAATGTATTCAAAATTTTCGTGAATTATATTAAGAACATCACGATAGCCCATAATCTCTTTTTCATCTCTGTTTTTTGGAGCAGTTTTTTCCTGGACCAGCTGCTTGATTCGAGTGTTTGTAGTTACAATACCTTCAATTTTGTTAGAGCTTTCTGTACTTTGAATCTTTGCTATTTCAACCAGTTTTTCTAGTTTCTCTTTTTTCTGGCTGATGAAAAGCTGCTGCCTGCCTTTGTATTCATGTATTTTGGCAATGTAGCCCATGATTTCATTATCAATGATGCAGTTCAGTTTTGAATAATCAAAAGTTCGCATTCCCCTATTATTCTCCTATCTCTCCTATTATAGCATAAAAAGTAGGAGCGTGGTATTAACAATAGGAGATTTTGGAAATTATTTTCCTTAAGCAAGCGGTTATTCGGTGATTTGGCTATATTTCATTCGGTATGTTGGCAGTTTTATTTTTTACGGCAAGCTTTAGCATTTTTAGAATTAACTCTGCAGTAGAAACGGCAAGTCTCCTATTTTGTCATTGAAAATAGGAGACTGTGTTTGTATATAGGAGAGATGCTGCGGAAACTCAAAAACGGCCCAGAATCGCTTCAAAATGCATCGGTCGAGTAATTTGTCGATTTTATTTAAAAACCCCTCTTAAAAGCCCGTTATTTGCGTCTGTATTTTTGCAATAGTATTTTAATAGTAAATTACTATTAAAATACTATTAACACTATTAAAGACGATAGTAATAATATATTATAATTGCAATTAAATAAATAGTATGTTACTATTAAGATACTATTAAATTTTATTTTGTAAAAAAGGAAATTCTGAGGGTATGAAAACAATCTGCATTTACAATAACAAAGGTGGTGTTGGAAAAACATCTCTGGCAGGAGCAATTTCTGTAGAATTTGTGATCAAGGGAAAAAAAGTTTTGATGGTTGATACAGATTTTCAGGCTAACCTTACAAAGCAGTTTTTGAATAAGCGAACCATTGAAAATGAACTTGCTGATTTTTTGTATAACGATTCGATTGGCCTTGAAAATTGTATTTATAAAACAAACTACGATAACCTCTACATAATCCCATCAAAGGATAGACTTGCAAATGGCCGGTTGTTTGAGTGGAACACTTCAGGTGTTCTTGATGAAAAAAGAAATGATGTTGTGGATTATCTTGTTGAGGATGCTCAGAAATTAGGTTTTGATTATCTTGTTTTCGATACACCACCCTCACTCTCAAAAGCAACTCAAAAATATATAAAGGCATCGGATGAAGTTCTCCCGGTTCTGCAGATCGCAAAGTCATCACTTGATGGAATGGTAAACTTTTACATCGATTTAAAGGAATTGCGTGGAAGAAAAGAGACTCCTATCTGCGACAAAATTATTTTTAATCAGTATGAGAAAAGCAAAGCTGTGCAGAAAGCCTTACTGCCAGGAATCATGGCTTTGGAAAGCAAAAAATATTTGGTTCCGATGGAACAAGGTTTTAAGAAAGCTGAATTACAGTGTGTTGCCTTGCAGGAATTGGGAATGAAGCCTGAAACACAGGAAGCATTGAATCAGATAGTTGCTGATATTGAAAAATAAAGAAACGAGGTTATGTATGGCTAAAGGAACTATAAAATCAAATAAAGACGTAATGAATGAAGCTGCAACAGAAGCTTTAAAGAATACACTTACTGTTGTTCAGGACATGACTGAAGTAAAAGAAACTCAGACAAAAAAAGAACGGAATAATGAGACACAGGCCGTAAACTTCAACATGAGTAAGTCTATGTATGAAGAACTAAAAAAAGTTTTCGGTGGTGCCGGATATTCATTTGCTCAGGGTTCAAGAATGACTTTTGATTATATTCTGTCTGAAATAGCAGACGGAAATATTGAGATCAGGGAATCGGGTTTTAGAAAAACTTTGTCGGCTAGAGTAGGTCGATAAATAGGCCGTTAGAGGCCCTAGAAGGCCCTTTTTAGAGGGAATTCAGAAGAAATAGAGTAATTTACGTCTAAGACGCAGAAGCTCGTTTTAAGGGATTTTTTGAATTATGACCGGTGAAGAATTAGGAATAAAATTATTAAAAATGCTCGCGGCCGTTCAATCTGGAAAGGCAACTAAAGGAGTAAGCACCGCAGAGATTACAAGAAAAAGCAATGAACTCACAAAACCGGAATATGATGATTTTTATTATATGACACAGATTGGAAACCTTATTACAAATCTGTCAAAGCAGGCAAAAAGTTATAATTATGCTTTTTTTCGTTGGTTTCTTGGTATCGAATTGTCGCTAGAGGAAATTATCAGAGCCGAAAAAACATTAGAACGTAATAAAAATATGGATGCAACGGATCTGCTGACATTCAAGAATTTTTACAATGTCCCAGAAAATATTGAAGGGATAAAATGTAATTATGCTTTATGTCATCAGGCAGTAAGAGGTTTGATGGCTGTAAATAGTTTAATTGCTATATTGATGAAAGCCTATCATTTGCCATTTATGAAATGCTACATGTTTGATATGACAGAGCTTCAAGAAAAACTGGCTTATTTTAATAATCTTGTAGACAAACTGGAAAAATACACGGCATCCCAAAACACAATCAATTGTTTTAGAAAAATAGACTTGAACGAATGGCGGCTTGATCCTGAAATGTTGAAGCTTACTGAAAAAGTTGCAATTTTGAGTCATCTTGATTCTCTGATTTTGACCTGGTGCAGCAATTACGAAGTAATATTGAATAACCTGATGGAATTTGAATTATTTGATAATCCTGATTGGCAACTTGCTTATATGAGACCGGATGGAACTAAATACGGAAATTTCAAATATCCTGAGAGAGATGGCAAAAACAAGTGGGGGATAAATGTCAAAGAAAAATATTAGTGTAGGACAAGACGGTATTGTTATTCCTCCAACCAAAGAAGATGAGAATTATAATGCAATGCTTAACGCTAAAGGAACTAATGAGCTTGCAAAGATTCCAACATCGAGCAGGGCCATTACTGCACAGTTTACTTATCATCCAGAAGTAAACGAAGGAGAGCTTTTCACAAGTGAAGATGTAAAAGTTACCGTAAAGGAATTTGATAATTCTTCTAGCCTGGGAAAATCGATTTTATTTTTCTACAACATCCTATGTAAATACACAAAGGATATTAGCGTAAAAACTAATGTTTCAGAGATTGAAAACAAAGAGAGTAGGGAAGTTTATCTTGATCTTGATGATTTTATTTCTTCTTTCGGTGTTCCTGATCGTAAGAAGGCCGTTCAGAGATTGAAAGAGTATTACGAGACTCTTAAAAATATCACATTGGATTTTGAGGAGTTTAATCCGAAGGACCAAACTGTAAAAAAATACTCATTGGAAATATTTTCAGGAAAAGGAACTGAGCAAAGTCTTATAAAAAGATCTAAGAATTACTTCTTTATTTTGAACTATGACTTGGTTAAATATCTTGTGGAACGCAACTACATTACATATTTCCCAAACAGAGCCTTTGGAATTGATGTAATGCGTTACCCAAATGCATTATCTGTAACAAATAAACTGTCGGTAATGTATAGCGAGAATTATTGGAAATCCAATAAAGGTTTGATCAGTCTTGAAAAGCTCCTGGAATCTGTATCAGATATACCTTCTTTTGAGACTGTAAGACAGACAAACCGCCATTATTATGACCGAATTATTGAGCCATTGGAAAAAACAATGGATTACTTAAAGGACATGAAAATTCTGCAGGATTGGGAATGGTGTAATAAAAAACGAAGTCCGCTTACAGACGAGCAGATTCAGGGATATGGCTATGCAGCATTAAAGGAATGCTACATCAAATATGAAATGGCTGATTATCCTGATGATATTATGAAATTGAGAAAAGAAAAAATCGATGCAAAGAAGGAAAAAAAAGTCAAAAAAGGAGCCAACCTAATGCGCAAAAAGACCCAACCTAATGCGCAAAAAGACCCAACCTAATGCGCAAACGGACCTAACCTAATGCGCAAAAAATAAATTTACCCCTCGTAAGTCCTTGTCTTATAAGGATTTAGAATTTTCTAAAATTCCTAATACCTTTAAAACGTTTAAAACCTATTAAGCAAAACTTTTCAATTTTTTCAAAAAACTCGTTTGCTATTATGTCTGCAATGATTTTCTGCCAGGGGAATCCGTAATAGCGAAACGAGACTGACAGAAAGGCTGCAGAAAACGCTATAAGAAGCAGCTGCAAGTTTCTTATCCACATCAGACCGTCGGGGAAACGAGCTTCAGAACATCCACAGAGGGGAACAATGCGATGGGTGGTGGAATTAGCAGGGCAGGGTGGGACCTGGTCTGACAGAAATCTTAAAAGTATGTATTTGATCCTAACGACAAGGCGAGGAGTATCCCTTACGCTACCTGGATCCAATCTAGTTTCTTAACAGCGTGCGGAGAACGGCATAAAGCGCTGAGCATTGCGGCTAAACCTTAGCCGATAAAGTTATGTCTGCCAATCACGAAGGGGGGTAAGGTGATTGACGCCTGATGGCTCCATACTGTCCTAACGAGGACGTTATGAAATCCTTCTGGCATGTTCTCAACTCTCAGAACGCTTCTTAACTTGTCATTTTGAAGTTAGTACGAGGGAGCGGAATTTGCCTAATTCACCACCTGAGCCTTCAAGAACGTTATGGAAGTTTCTTTTCAAGTTTTCTAAGAAATTTAAAAATCCTAAAAATAATCATGTAGGCCAAGAGTAATGCAAAGCATCACCGCGACAGGTGGGGTCTGGGGACACTTCCCCAGGATATATCAAACAGATTTCAAAATGACAGAAAAATACCTCATGAAAAATTTATACCATGTTCTGAAAAATCATCATAAAAACCTAAATATTTAAGTTATAAATAAAAGAGCTGCTGTTGCTGCTTTTTAAATATATTATTAGCTATATTATTGGGTCCGATTTTCGGACGGGGGTATGTCTGAATTCCGGACACCCCTTGTCTGATTTTCAGACATATTTTTATTTCTGAGAAACCTAAATATATAGATTTAATGTTTTAGATTTTGCAGCAGCTTATTTATATTATTATTTAAATTATTATTGGGTCCAAATTTTGAACTGTTTTAGTTCAGAATTTGGACTCTGCAGTTCATTTTTTGAACTGATCTTTATTTGTTTTTATGTTGAGAAACCTATATAAATAGGTTACAATTTTATTTATGGAATCAGTAAAACAGATGATGGACGGCCATATTGAGAATCTTGCAAAGGAAACGGATCAGCTTAGGGCCAGACTTGAGACACTTTATGATATGACGAAAGGGAAGAGCCGGATCTATGTGGATAGTGAAAAACTGGATCAGCTTTTCCATCAGGCAGAAGCTATTGCAAGAGAAATGGTATCCCTGCAGTCTGCAAATGAGATTCTTTATCAGAACAGAGGAAAAGCTTCTCCCAAAAAAGCAGTATCTTCAAAAGCAAACGGAAAATTTGGCGGCCGGCCGCCACGAGAGATTGCAGAAAAAAAACGACGCATTCAGGATCTTGATAACAAGACTTTTATTCTGCATGAAAGTTTGACTCCGGAAGAACGTAAGGAATATGACGAGCTTTCTTATGATGTAATTGCGTGGGAAACCAAAAAGAAATTTCGAATCCGTGAGGAACAAGAAAAGTTCGAGAGATAATTTTTTTTAGTTATTGGAAATTGGGAAAAGCTTTAGAAATTCTTCTAAGGCTTTTTTTGTTTCTTTGTCCTTTCTTGAAGTCAGGCCTTCAATCATTTTTACAATGCGTTGATTCATTGCCTGATTGAACTGAGAATCATTTTTTTTATCAGCGATGAGCTTATCCATGTAGGCGATTTTTGCACGGTCCAGGAGTTCCTTTTTTTCTTTTTCTCGCTGAGCTTTTAGATTTTCAAGTTCCTTTAGTTTCTGTTCGAGTTCTTCATCACTGTAATATTTAATTGCTTTCGGCATTTTTTTGATTCTCCTTTTTTGCTTGTTCTATCAGTTTATCCTGAGCTTCAATTTCTGCAGCAAATAGTTCCTTGAACTTATTGATCGCTTCCAGGTCCTGCGGCCGGAGACTTTTTGTTTTTTCAAACAACTGGAAAACTTTTTTATATCCCCAGATGCTTAAAATAATTCCACCCAAAATATATTTTATTTTGTTTTCGGCCTTTCTTTTTGCATCTTTCTGCAGCCGTTCTTTTCTGAGATTCTTGCGTTTTTTCTGGACTTCACGGAACTTTGTTTCTTGTTTGTAATCTTCAATCCGCTTGTCAATTTGTTCATCAGTAAGTTTTGCCATCACTAATAATATAATGCTTTTCTTTGCAAAAATGAAGAACAACAAT
>CADCKD010000041.1 GCA_902801985.1 uncultured bacterium
TATCCAAAGCACCAAGCATTCAAAATATTTTCTATAAGTTTAGGGTTAAACAATAATGTTTTCAAGAGCAATGTTTTAGTGCGCACAAAACCGAGCTATTGGAATATATTTTATTAATTTTTGAAAGAAGAATTTTAATGTTTAAAAGGTTATTATCAATCATTATGACAACCGTGATAATCTGTTCGATTTCAGTTGTTGCATTAGCAGCCGAACAAGATATTGTTACTAATCAGGATTCTATGAATGAAATTATCGCAGAAATAAACTCGGAGTATGGAACAAATATCCATATTTTATCCAAAGAAGAACTAAAAAAATATGGACTTCCTGAAAACACAAATGATAATGAAGTAAACTTTGATTCTAATTCTTTTGAAAAAGAATTGAGGTATATTGCAGAAGTTGAAATCCCTGAGTATGATAGAATAACTAAAGAGTCAATATCTGGGTTGCAATCTAAAGAATCAACTTTGAACTATTTTAACACAGAAGGAAATACTACAAACATATCAATTAATTCCGCTAGTCCTGTTAAAGCAAAAAAGCTATAAAATATGCTACTGCAGGTGCAAAAGCATATATAAAAAAGAATAATTATGGTAACAACGTATGGGGAACTGTGACGAATGTTTTTTGCGAAACAAATATGTATCAAAAAAATGGTTTTTATTAGTTAATCCATCGGTTTCTAAAATTGATGCAGGTAGGAGATTGTATTGGACAGAAACCGGAGATTATTGTGGGTATGTTGGAGGAAAACAGATCTATTATTCAAGTGGTACGCAGCACGCAGAATTGTATGTTGGCAAGTACGCTTAAACCATCACTTCTAACATTGTCGCTTTATAAAAAACGTATTTGATTCTCGCATTTGCAAAAATAACATAATTAACGAAAAAGGGCGAAGGTACAATTTTATGTGAGCGTAAATTCTTCTACCTTGCTTTTTCGGCAGCTTTGCAAGACCTTGATACAATAAAGAAAGCGTCCTTTGCTGTTCTAATATATCAATAGGTGATTTTTGAAAAGGCATATCCTTTTCCTTTATGTCTCCGAGGTCAAACGTAAAGAAAGCGCCGTAACGGCGCAAATATCTGAGATAACTTTCTTCTTTGCGGTCTAAATCTTCCAAAAGCGCGGCAACCTCGTCCGGCACCTCAACAATTTTATCTTCTTTATAATGCGGGTAATAGTCCCGCAGGTTAATTTGTTTCAAAAATAATTCCTCCAATTTCGATTCGTAATAGTTAATTAATCGAAATCAGAGTGGGAGATCTGCAGTGTAATATAATTTGATATAAAAGTATTACATGCAAAAATAGCGAATTGTAATTATATTTCAAATTACAATTCGCTAAATAATATAATATTATATTGTGGTTAAGCCAAAAAAATCAAATAATACTTGTTGTTCGTAAACAATCTAACTAACGTTTTATAAGTAAATCGGTGACATAAACCGTGCAAATCAAAATAGTCATATATGAGAATTCTATGGAGTTGTTTTGTAAAAAAAACACTGTAAATAGTGCTATCATAATTATAATCGCTGTACTTACTTTCTCTATTTTATAATTTAGTGAAAACTTTTTGATTGATATACCAAGCAAAAATGCAATTATAATTATAAAAGCTATTTTTACCCACAGTTCTGTTGTAATATCATAAGTAGTAATTGACCGTTGATGTATCTGGAATGAAACAAAACTAAACAACACAGACAGTGTAATTACACAAAGACGTAGGATAGTTGGAAATATTTTCTTCATGTTATTAATCCTTTGCTAATACATTGGCATTGTATCAATAATGTTATTGGTTAACCCTAAATACCATTTGCTATTCCCTCTACGAAGCGTAACATCCTGAGTAGCTCCAACGATGCTTGCGGAAACAGCAACTGCACTCCATGAAGTCGTGTTGAAAGTTTTGGTACATGCCTTATTCGGAAGAGTCACAGTTTTCTTTTGTCCAGTATGCCCATAATCAACTTGTCCATAGGTAATAGAGTTTGAAACAATAAACACGCCTGAGCCAACATTTGACGATGTGCTTCCGTTGCATGCTATGAGTTTGCTGGTTACCTTTGACATTTTGATTTTATCGTTTGTTATACTGTAATCCACTGTTAGAGTAATTTTTACTGAAATACTATCATCTGTTTTACTCTTTTGACTTGATCCACTTTCGTTTGAGGTTGTGTATTTAATATCAATCAGATTATTTGGCGACACATAATCCTCTACCGATTTATTGTCAATTAAGTCAATATCATATTCTTGATTAGACTGTCTGAAATATTCATCACCATCCCTCTTTATGAACTTATCTTTCACATTGATTTCGAAACTGTCCGTCAAAATATCTTTACTAATCGTTTTTGTAGGATTGGATAAGACTTCGTCATTATAAGGCAATGTTAAATCAGAAGTTTGAATGATTGATTCTGCAGAAACAGCAGTTGAACTCAGTATTACTGTGATTATTGAAATAATAAGCGCAAATGCACTTAAATTCACGATTCTTTTCATTAATTACTCCTTTCATGTTTGCGTATAGAAATAAGTTTTATAAATGCTTAATTAGGGCAAGTCATCAATATCTGTAACTATCCATTTTTGATTGACTTTTTCTATTTCCCATCGCGATATAACTTCACTAGATCCCTGTATTAAATTATTCTGTTGGTTGTAATAAAGCGCGCTATACTGCACCCAAACAACCCCGGTGTTATCCTTTTGAGATGTTGTTATTAGCTGTATGTCAATTTCAGTTTTAACAATATCTGGATTATCATAATAGTATTGTGATAATTCTCCGTAATTATCTCCTTTTGTGCGGAGTTCAAAAATCATCTTAGCTGCTGAAATTAATTGATTAGCTATATTTAATTGATTGATATCCTCACATTTGCGGTCTAACTCTTTAGCTTTTTCTCCGAAATGATTAACGACTTTGGGAGTTGCGTAGGATTTATCGTTTGTATTAGACGTGCAGCTTGTCAGCAACATTATCAATATACAGAGGCTTATACTCAAAAAAGCAACTGGTAATTTACGTTCTGTATGCATAGAATGTACCACCGGGCCAATCTGATAAAACTTGATTCATACTCCTTCTATACCGATTGTTTGAATGATAAGTGAAGTATGGGGTTCCGTTCTTAAAATAAGATACCATCATAGAATGATCTTTAGATGATGAGTTTTTTCCTTTAACCTGTAGAAAATCTCCTACTCTTAGTTTCCAAACGTTATCTAACATTTTGCATCTTCCGCTTGAACGCGCAAAACTTCCAAGATAATCTACGTTAATCCAACTATAGGACTGATTTGTACTGTTATACCACCAATAGTTTGAGTTTTTATAGTAGCCAGATTTGTGTTGCCATCCGCCAGCCTTAAGAGCCTGACTAACAAAATTAGTACAGTCACCACCATTCTTAGAAAAATCTCTGTACGATTTATTATAATTATTCCAGTATTTTTCCAAGTAAGCTGCCATGGCAGAGTAGTTGTAACCTCCGGGTGCTCTTAAACTAGTGCTTTTTGCATTATCGCTTTTTGTGTCTTTGTTAATATTGTTTTTTCTATCTATGGATGCTTCGATTTCAGGAATCAAATTGATTTTTTCTGTTAAGTTTTCGCTTGATTCAGAACTAGGATTGGTTTCGAGTTCTTTATTGGACTTGATGTCACCCTGTCCGTGATATACGAATTCTTCCGCTTGATATAAGGGAAGCAAGCCAGTCGGTTCTAACTGTCTATCTTCTATCAATACCCATTGATTATCATCTTTTGAGTACACAAATTCATGATTTGCCGAATAGCCAGTTTCTACACCATTTTCAGCTATGGTAAGCGTTGTGGTTTCGTTGGCAACTACATATAGATTCCCATCTTCACCTACCCTTTGCGATATTACTTCAAGCTCAGATTTAGGATTAATGTATGTTTCGCCTAATGATGACATTTCTCGACGAAAATCAACTATTAGGGACGCCTCTTTATCTAGCGATGCAGACTTAAGCTTGCGGGCATTTGATTTTTGTACATCTAATACATTGGAATCCACCATGAGACGTACTTTTTTATCAAGAAAAGTGCCTGCAGTATTGTCAAGCTGATCTTGCCTTAATAGAGTGGGGCCATTCGTATTTGCAGAAACGCTTATGCTCAACATAGAGCACAAGAAAACAGATATAATTAAAACACTTATTAATTTAGAAATGTTGATTTTGGGGTTGGTTTTCATATTTTTACTCCTTTTGTTGTAATTCGATATATCAAGTATTTTTTAATACAAAGTGAAGTATCACCGTTCTTATACCGTTGAGGATTTATATGCATTTCTTCAACCTCCTTATAATGGGATTATATTACAAATTAAGTATAACATTAGCCAGATACTTTTGTCAATAAATATTTTGTAAATCGTAATATTGATTTTTCAAAATAACTATGCTATAATTTAATTGTTTATTATAATAGAGGCGTGTTTATGAATGTATCAAAGAACATTTTTATTAACGGAATAGCTGAATTGCTAGTTTTGACATTATTAGAACAAAAAGATTGTTACGTTTATGAGATTGTAAAACAAATTAATGACCTATCTAATGGATTGCTTTCAATTTCTCAAAACACAATATATACAGCAACCTATAAATTAGAGGGTGACGGAAAAATAAGCGAATATTCTAAATTAGTTGGAAAAAAAAGAATGCGTGTATATTATCATATTGAAAAAAGCGGACAAGATTATTTGAATTCTATTAAGAAGAATTATTTTGATACCACCAATGGAGTTCAAAACATTTTCAAGTCATTTAATATAACAAAGGATATATGTGATAATGAATAATTTCAAAAAAGAGTACTTATCAGAAATTAAAGCTATTCTACCTATAAAAAGCAAGCGTGAGAGAATTTATTTAAAAAAGTTATCATCAGATATAGAAGCTTTGATTCAAGAAGAACACATTTCTTCCAAGAAAATGTTATACGACATTTACGGAATTCCAAGCGAAGTGGTTCACAACTATCTTTCTTCATTAGGTATTGAATACATAGTAAAGAAGATAAAGGTATCTTCTCATATCAAACTTGCAATTTCTATCACAATAATTTTAGCCTTTATTGCAACTATCACGTATTGCATATATCAGCACAATGTATACCGAATTATGCAAAATCAAGAAGTTGTAATTTCAGAAGAAATAATACAAGAAGATTAAAGGAGAAAAAATGAAGAAGTTAATTAGTGTAATAGTATCGTTTGTTTTTGTTTTTTGTACATTATTTGTTTTAAATCCAACGGCTTATGCTTATTCGGATACGAGTAATGATGTTGTGCAGACAAGTGTTATTGAGTATTTGGACAATGGCGATCATATAGAGACAATTATATCCTCGCCTGTAATTAAATATAAATTTAATAGGGCTTCATCAACATACAAATCTGGTTCTAAAACTAAAAATTACAAAAATAGAAATGGCGAGATAATGTGGTCTGTCACAGTATATGGTACATTTTCTTATAATGGCAGGACATCCACATGTACCAGCGCATCAAAAAGCACTACTGCTCCTGGGTCCCTGTGGTCAATAATTAACTCAAGTGTGAGTAAAAGCGGAAATACTGCTACGGCAAGGGCGGTTGCGCGTTATACATCAAAAGATTACTCTATGTCTGTATCATTATCCTGCAGTGCTAATGGCAGTTTATATTAGTTCCTTTTATATTATGTTTGAGTGAAATGTATTAAATAATTTGTTTTTTAACAATCACAAAAACTGTTGCATCATCGTTGCAACAGTTTTTGTTTTAAATTAGTATTTTTTTATTGTTAAGTCGTCCCTGATTTGTAAAATCCTCAGTTCACTATTGCAAAACGAATTAAAAACATGATCAATAAGTGTAGGGGGTAAACAAGGTAATTAATATGTTTTATACTATTTACTTTTATTTTTTGTATGTTCTTTGGCGTTAATAAAATAATTGGAAGCGAGAGAATCGAATATAAGTGTATAATAGAAAAACTAAACACAAACATGCTTACGATTATTAAAAGAATAATTGACGTAATTGCATAGATTTTATAAGTCTTATCGTGTTGGTTTCTAATGTACAAATGAAAGAGCAACACGAGAAGAATCCCATATGATCCGTACTCACACCCTAACAACAAAGCGAGAAAAAGAATCAGAATATAAAGAAACAATTTAAGAACTTTGTTGATTCTATTCGATTCAAATACAATTAAGGATATTATAGAAAAAGATAAAGTAAAACAAACATTCAACTTAGGGAATACCGCTTCAATGGCTGAAGAAAATCCGGTCAGATTGTCCGTGCAGGCGATAAAAATATCTTCTACCCCACGATTTTTCAAGCTGTTGAGAACGGTTGCCCAGAATTTGGCGCTTTCGTTCTCTCTGCAACCCACATCCCCAGTACATCTTTCTTGCCGTCAAGATTTATTCCTATGGCAATATATACTGCTTTCTTGACGATTTGGCCTTCACTGCGCACATGATAATGGATAGCGTCGAGAAAAACTACTGCGTAGATTGCTTCCAGAGGTCGCTGCTGCCATTCTTTAGCGATGGGAAGGATTTTGTCCGTTACCCGGCTTACCGTGGTATCCGAGACTTCAATGCCGTAGATATCTCGGATATGCATTTCTATGTCTGAGGTAGTCATTCCCTTTGCATACATAGAAAGAATTTTCTCTTCCACGTCCTGACTGATACTGGTTTGATTCTTTTTCAGAATCTGCGGATCGAATTCGCCTTTCCGATCGCGAGGCACTGACACCTCAACATCTCCGAAGCTGGTGCGCAGTGTTTTGCTACTGTGGCCGTTCCGGCTGTTGTCCGTGTCCTTGTTCTTGTAGTCATACCTGCTGTAACCAAG
>CADCKD010000042.1 GCA_902801985.1 uncultured bacterium
GGTTTTCTAAGCATTGCACCTTTAATTGTCTTAGTAGTATTTTTGCCCATTACGTTATCGGGTAAACTGTCAAAGAATTTTTCATTTACATCTTCACCCGCAGCTTCTTCTGCTTCTATTGATGACCAAGTAAGTGCTTCTTTGCCTGCAACTTTTGACATAGGACATTGATCCACACAAACACCGCAGCCTGTACAATCTTTGCAGTATACTTGAACTTTGAATTTTTCTCCGTGATCATTTGGTTTTGCGTCAACTGTTGTAAATGAAGCTGGTGCGTCTTTCAAAGATTCAGGTTCTGCAAGTTTTGTTCTGATTGCTGCATGTGGACATGCAGATGCGCAAATACCACACTGAATACAAGTTTCAGAGTTCCATTTTGGAACGCGAGGTGCTATGCCGCGTTTTTCAAGACAAGCTGTTCCTGTTGGTATTACACCGTCCACTGACATTGCTGAAACAGGAATATCGTCACCTTTTTGTCTCATAGATGGTTCAATGATTTTCTTTGCAAAATCATCAGCATCAGCAGGTATCATTTCAACGTGCTCTGCGTGTGCAACACCGTCTAAAGAAGCCGGAATTACAACTTCTTCAGTAGCGTTGATTGCAGCATCAATCAATGCCAAGTTCATATTAACGATGTCATCACCTTTTTTCTTAAAGGTTTTAACAGTCATTTCTTTCATTCCTTCATAAGCTTGTTCAAACGGTATAATTCCGGATACTTTGAAGTATGCAACCATCATAACTGTATTTGCACCTTTACCACGTAAACCAGGTTGTTGATGAATAAGCTTTTCAGCATCTACATTGTAGAATTTGATTTTCTTATTAATAATAGTCTCTTGCATATCTCTTGTTAAGTGTGAGAATGCTTCTTCCTTTGACCAAGGAGAATTTAATAAGAATGTACCGCCCTCTTTAATTCCTTTAAGCAAGTCATATCTGCCAACATAAGCATGAGCAGAACAAGAAACAAAGTCCGGTGCAGTAATCAAATATGTTGATTTAATTTGTTTATCTCCAAATCTTAAGTGAGAAACAGTTACACCAAATGATTTTTTAGAGTCATACGCAAAGTATGCTTGAGCATCTTTGTTTGTATATTGACCGATAATTTTAATTGAGTTTTTGTTAGCACCAACGGTACCATCAGATCCCAAGCCCCAGAACATACAATTTGTTGTTCCTGCAGGTTCTGTAACGATGTGTTCATCAATTGGTAATGATTTGTGTGTTACATCATCATTGATACCAACTGTAAATCCGTGGAATCCTTCTTTTTCTGAATGCTTGTATATAGCAAGTACCATTGACGGTGTAAATTCTTTAGAAGCTAAACCATAACGACCGCCGATTACTCTGATACCTTTACCTTCGACAGCTGCAACAACGTCTAAGTATAAAGGTTCACCAATTGAACCAGGCTCTTTAGTTCTATCCATTGCAACAATTCTCTTGACTGTTGATGGAAGTGCTTCGTTAAATCTTTTAACGTCAAATGGTCTGTATAATCTAACCTTAACCAAACCATATTTTGTACCGCGAGTAGAGTTCAAGTATTCGATTGTTTCTTCAATAGTTTCACAACCGGAACCCATAGCTACGATAACGTCAGTTGCATCAGGAGCACCAACATAATCGAACGGATGATATTGACGTCCGGTAACTTTTGCAACTTTATCCATGTATTCCTGAACAATTTCAGGAACTGCATCGTAGTATTTGTTAGAAGTTTCACGACCCTGGAAGTATACGTCTCCGTTTTGAGCCCCAACTTTTGAAACAGGAGCTTCAGGTCTTAGAGCTCTTTGTCTGAATTCTTCAATATATTTTGGTTCAACTAAAGAAGCTATATCTTCATAAGAAATTTCTTCAATTTTGTGTACTTCGTGTGAAGTTCTAAATCCGTCAAAGAATTGTAAGAACGGAACTTTAGCCTTATATGTTGCTAAATGTGCAACTAAAGCCAAATCCATTTCTTCTTGAACAGAGTTAGCTGCTAACATTGCATAACCTGTGTTACGACAAGCCATAACGTCTGAATGGTCCCCAAAGATTGCCAATGATTGAGCTGCTAGAGCACGAGCTGCAACGTGAATAACGTGTGGAAGCATTTCTCCTGCAACTTTGTGCATAACAGGTATCATCAATAACAAACCTTGAGAAGCTGTATATGTAGAAGTTAAAGCTCCAGCAGCCAAAGAACCGTGAACAGCACCTGCTGCGCCTGCTTCAGATTGCATTTCTGCTACTTTTACTTCTTTTCCCCAGATATTTTTCTTGTGTTGTGATGCCCATTCATCAATCCATTCACCCATTGTAGATGAAGGTGTAATAGGGTAAATTGCTGATACTTCGCTTAATGCATACGCAACGTGCGCTGCAGCGTAGTTACCATCAACTGTGATAGTTTTAGCCATAAATTATAACCTCCTTATTTTACTGCTTAATATCCACAACTAATTAATATTATGTTATTACAAACATGCTTAATATTCAAAAGTTTGGTTGTGTAAATTATTGTAAAGATTACCCTAAAATCGATAAAATTTTTTTTTCACAAGTCTTATCTTATATGGCAGGTGAAGTATGAATATATCCATTATTCCAAATATTTACAGTTACAATAATGTTCAATCAAAAGTAAACACCAGTGTTAAGTACCCAAATCTGGCTCCATTAAAGCATGATACAGTATCATTTACTTCGGCTATGTCGATTTCAGAAAGTATATGGGGTAATTATGTAAAAGAGCTACCAAGGCTTCAACGTATAGCGACTGTATACCTTGATGCAACTGAGGCTGTTGCAAATAAGTTTAAAGAGGATGGTGTATTTTTCGTGCGTGAAATGTTTGAAAATACTGCCGTAAAAGCCCCTGACTCTAAATTATCAAAAGTTAATCGTTCAAAAAATTTTGTTGTAAGAGATCCGATTAGAACAATCTTATTTGTTAAAAATCCTTATGATCTTTCTATTTTGTTTGAAAAAATTATCCCAGAATACACGACAAAAAGAGGGTATAAGATTGCGTCAATTGCTAAATCAATTGGTAAACTAATTGAAAGAGGCTATGTCCCTGTTGAAGAAGAAAAACTAATTAGTAAATTCTTTGAAATTGAACATACAAAAGAATCACATACAAAATATTTTAGAGAGCTTAAAAAATATGGATATGGATATGATGAAGCTAAGAAGATGCTTGCTAAATATTTAAAAGAAGGTAAAACTCCAAACAGCGATGAAAATATTGAAATTGCAAAACTTCTAAAAAAATACGTTCCGGATGTTGATATTAGGTTGGACAAAAATATGATAGATATGTCTGCAGTTCCTGAAGAATACAGATATGCCATAGGTAAACCGCAAAAATCCGGTTATGAAGATATTCAGCTGCGTTTTATTCGTGATGTAGATAAAGATAAACAAAGTCCAATTTATCATGAACTAATAATTCAATTTGGTCCTACATATAATAGAAATGCATTCAAAGAGCATGAATTAGTCTATGAACCTTTAAGACTTTTTGAGGAACTCCATATTCCTTTGAATATGCCTGTAAAAGGTGAAGTGAATTTCAGAGAATATCCTGAAAAAGGTGTTGAAAAATTTATATCTGATATTAAAGATATGTTTAGGACAAAAGTTTCAAAAGTATTAATTAATAACGGTAAAAATGAAGACTACTTTGGGGATGTTGATGGTAATGATGAAATTTTCTTCGATTCTTCAGATATTAAAAAATTCGAACGCAGGTTCTCAAATATTAACGGATTTTTAAGAGAATATTACAAGCAACAAATTGCAAAAGCTCAGATTAGTCCTATGGCATCAGGGCAAATTTCTAAAGACCAAAAAGATGATTTAAAGCTTTTAAAAAATATAAAACTAATGTTTGTAAATACTATTGAAACACTAAATAATGAGCACGATTTGAAAGGTTAATCAAAGTGTTATAATGGCAGCGTTTTCTATATGGTATGTATGACAAAACATATCAAATGGTTGTATTGATTTTATTTTGGCTCCTTTGTCTTTTAAATATTTCAAATCTCTTGCAAGCGTGGCGGGATTACATGATACATATATGATGGTGTTAGAAGATAATTTTAATGCGCTATCGAGTGATTCAGTCGTGCAGCCTTTGCGTGGCGGGTCAAGAATAATAACATCAAATTTTCGTTTTTCATTAGACAAAAATTTGCCCGCATCTCCGCTATTAAATTCGATATTATTAATTTTGTTTAATTGTGCACTTTGTTTTGCTAATTCAACAGATTTCATATTTTCTTCTATTGAAACGACTTTTTTTGATATATCTGAAACGCAAATCCCAAATGCGGAAATCCCTGCATATGCGTCTAATATCGTAGGATTTTTAAAATTCTCGGCTATGTAGTTTTTAACGTATTTGAAGATGTTTTCAGCGCTTTTAGGATTAACTTGGAAAAATGTTTCTGCCCCTATGATAAACTTTTTGTCAAGAATCTTTTCTATTATGTAATCTGCTCCGCATAGACATTGTGTTTCATTGCCAAGAATGACGTTTGTCTTTTTATTGTTAAAATTTATACAAACACCTGATATTTCTTTAAATTTCTCAGATAAATTTTGTGCAAAATTTAAATATTTTGAGCTAATTTTTGTGTCGTTTACGACAAGGACAATTAAATTCGTATTATTATATGAAGAATGTCTAATTACTACATGTCTTAAATCTCCGGTATGTTTCACTTCATTATAACCGCTAATTTTGTAAATAGGGGCATTTTCTCTTATATATTCAATAATATCGTCACATATTTCCGGTTGTATAGGACAATATTTTATATTGACAATCTCATGAGAAGATGGTTTATAATATCCTGCAAGTATTCTTCCGGAATTTTTAGTTTGTGATATCGGGTATTGTATTTTGTGCCTGTAATTCTTAATTTGTGGACTTGGTTCGGGGCTAGGTATTTTTATATCAAGCCCTCCGATTTTGTCCATTGTTTCTTGGACTATTTTTTGTTTAAGTTCCAGCTGATATTCATAGTCAATATATTGAATTTGGCATGCTCCGCAAATTTTTTGCATAGGGCAAAATGGTTTAACTCTATGAGGACTGGGTTTGATAATCTCAACAACACTTCCATTTGCATAGTGCTTGTTAATTTTGTCAATTTTAATTTCAACTTCATCTCCCGGGCATACATTTTGTGTAAATACAACAAAGTTGTCTATTCTGGATAATCCCAGTCCGAGATTTGTAATTTTGTCTATAGTTACTTTGTACTTTTCACCCAATTGCATATATTAATTATAGCATGATTTGTATTTACGATTATTAAAATATTTGCAAGACTTGTGTAATATGTTATATTTTTAATAGTGAAATAATAGGGATGAGCGTGATGAAAAAAATAATTATATCTTTGGTTTTATTAATTCCGTTGCTAACCGGATGTACTAATATAAATGCAAAGTTGACTATAAATAAAGATGATTCTGCTTCAATTGAAGCGGTTGCCAATTATAAAGGTGATTTATTCGGCGATAAGTCTTATGAAACTATTACTATTTTGAATAATTACCAAAAATTTCTGGATGATAACTATGTTGTTTACAAAAAAGAGGGTTCACCATCAAGCATTTATGCGAGGAAAAGAGTTAAAAATATAAGATATTCTGATTTAGATTTAAGTTCTCTTGGTTTTGTTACAAATCTTCCAAGCGGGCGTTTTGTTGACATAAAAAAGAATTTTTTTGCTAAACTATACAAAATAGATATGTCTTATGACTATAACAAACAACAAAATAAAATAGCTTTCGCGGATGAAAAAGATTTAAATAAATCTGTCGGAGGTTTAGTTCCTGAATATTATCAAAAATACGCACAAGAGGAGTCAGTAGAAACTGCTAACCCTAACGTAGAAAAAGATGATTTTTTGAGTAATATGGATGAGTCAATATTTTTCTTAGAAGATGATTCATCTACTGACGATATACAAGAGCAGGATGATGAATTTGACGCTGTTTTCTCTGTTAAATTGCCATATTTTGCAGCATATAGTAATGCTGACATATCAAAGGGCATGGATACATATATATGGAGAATCAAAAAAGACGGGGTTACTAATGTTAAATTGCATTATGTCGTTTATAATGGTCTAGCATTTACCTTTATAATAATCTTATTCATACTAATTTTGTTATATGTTGCAAAACGTATCCTAAGGCACGATTCTCAAAAGCGTATTGGAACAGAAAACTAGAGTCAATTCTGAATAGCTGTTTATAGGGTAATATTAATTAAAATTTAAGGAGGGTTTAACATTTATCTAAACCCTCCTTAAACTTGGGCATGAAGAGACTCGAACTCCCACGCGTTAGCACTAGTTCCTAAGACTAGCGTGTCTACCATTCCACCACATGCCCATACATTCAGTTGTCAATTGAAGCTTTGCTTCAAGGCGTGTCTACCACCTCTCCTCGAAAGATACTTAATCTTTCTCGTCGGCAGAGTACCACATGCCCATACATTCAGTTGTCAATTGAAGCTTTGCTTCAAGGCGTGTCTACCACCTCTCCTCGAAAGATACTTAATCTTTCTCGTCGGCAG
>CADCKD010000043.1 GCA_902801985.1 uncultured bacterium
TAATTTTGATAATGAGTCATTAAAAACTATGATAAAGAACACTGAATATGATATGAATAAAATTTGGCAAGGAAATGAAGATGTAAGAAGTTTAAAATCTTTAATTTTATTCGGGCTTAAAGGTATGGCTGCTTATGCTCATCACGCTTGGGTCCTTGGATATAAAGACGAAACAGTAAATAATTTCTTTTATGAAGGTTTATCTGCTTTGGAAAAAGATTTATCAACAGATGAACTTATTGCTCTTGTTTTAAAAACCGGAGAAGTTAATTTTAAATGTATGGAAATGCTCGATAGAGCTAATACTGAAACTTACGGTAATCCTGAGCCGACAAAAGTTACAAAAAACATTGAAGCAAAACCTTTTATTGTTATAACGGGACACGACTTGCACGATTTGAAAATGTTATTAGAACAAACAAAAGATAAAGGAATTAATATTTATACTCATGGCGAAATGCTGCCTGCTCTTGCGTATCCGGAATTGAAAAAGTATGAGCATTTAAAAGGCAATTTTGGAACGGCATGGCAAAATCAGCAGAAAGAGTTTGATAATATTCCGGCTCCTATTTTATTTACAACAAACTGCATAATGCCTGTAAAAGACAGTTATAAAGACAGAGTATTTACAACAGCTGCCGTACATTATCCTCAATGTACTTATATTAAAGCTGATAATAACGGCTATAAAGACTTCACCCCTGTTATAAATAAAGCATTAGAACTTGGCGGTTATAAAGAAGTACAGAAAATGCCCGGTATTAACGGTGGTGAAAGTTTAACTGTCGGTTTTGGACATCATACAGTTTTGTCTGTTGCCGATAAGGTCGTTGAAGCTGTTAAATCAGGAGCTTTAAAACATATCTTTTTAGTCGGCGGATGTGACGGAGCGAAACCCGGAAGAAATTATTATACAGAATTTGTAAAACAAACGCCAAAAAATACGCTCGTTTTAACTTGTGCTTGCGGGAAATACAGATTTAATGATTTAGAATTAGGCGATATAAATGGTATTCCAAGATTGTTGGATTTAGGTCAATGCAACGATGCTTATTCAGGTATAAAAATTGCGGTTGAACTTGCTAAAGTATTTAATTGCGGTGTAAATGACCTGCCTTTATCTATAGTTCTTTCGTGGTATGAACAAAAAGCAGTCTGCGTTCTTTTAACTCTGCTTTATTTAGGTATTCAAAATATCAAACTCGGACCAAGTTTACCTGCATTTGTTTCACCAAATGTTTTAAATGTCTTGGTTGATAAATTTAAAATCGCTCCAACAACAACGCCTGAAGCGGATTTAAAAGAAATATTGACAAAATAATTTCTGTAAAGGGCGGTGCCGCCCTTTTTATTTAAATTTATTATTTGTTGTAAAAACAACAGAAATTTAATAAAATACATCTTAAAATAAATATATAGAAAAAAACAAATCAAGAGGTAATGCTTATGGAAAAGAATTGTTTAAATTGCACGAATGTCAGAAAAGTAGTTATGATAGGTTGCGGATTTGTCGGTGCCGCTTGTTCATTTGCAATAATGCAATCAGGTTTATTTTCTGAAATGGTCCTTATAGATGCCGATAAATCAAAGGCTGAGGGTGAAGCGTTAGATATAAGTCATGGAGTGCCGTTTGCAAAACCTATAAAGATTTATGCAGGAGATTATGATGATATAAAAGATGCAAGTCTGATTATTGTAACAGCAGGTGCTAATCAAAAACCGGGAGAAACAAGACTTGATTTGGTTAAGAAAAATATTTCTATTTTTAAATCAATAATTCCGGAAATTAAAAAAAGAGATTTTAACGGTGTTCTTTTAATTGTTGCAAATCCTGTTGATATTTTAACAACAGTTGGAGTAAAACTTTCAGGACTTCCTGAAAATAAGGTTATTGGTTCAGGAACTGTTTTAGATACCGCAAGGTTAAAATATGAACTTGGCAACCATTTGAATGTAGATTCAAGAAGTGTTCACGCATTTATTATAGGTGAACACGGCGACTCTGAAATTGCCGCTTGGTCTAGTGCCAATGTTTCAGGTATCCCATTGCATAAATTCTGCGAAATGAGAGGATATTGTGACCACGAAGGAAATATGAAACGTATTGCAGAAAACGTAAAAAATAGTGCTTATGAAATCATAAAAAAGAAAAAAGCGACATACTTTGGTGTAGCAATGGCTGTAAAAAGGATATGTGAAACCATTGTGAGAGATGAAAAATCAATATTGCCGATTTCATCTATGATGAAAGGTGATTTTGGTATCAATGGAATTTCATTAAGTATGCCTGCAATAGTAGGTAAAGATGGAGTCGAATGTTTAGTTCCGATTCAATTAAATGAAGAAGAAATATCTAAACTTCAAAAATCGGCTCAAACTTTAAAAAATACATTAAGTCAAAACGAAGTGTAGGGGTAAATATAATGAAAGAAAAAACAGGTGAAATATTTTCAATAAGTAATGATAATCCTACAGTTAAAGGCTGTACGGTTTCAAAAACGATATATAGTGAAAATGGTTATGATATAAACTATTTTTCACTTGCAGAAAATACTGATATCAGTGCCGAAACTTATGAATATCCGAAAATCTGTATAGTTAATTCAGGCGAAATGGAAGGGGTAAATGTAAAAGGGGATATTGTCTGGAATGCCAAATCTTTTGAAATTATTGTTTGTCCTCAAAATGAACCTATTGGAATGAGAACTAAGACAGGTTGTATTTATACCGAAATAGCCATAAGAAAGGAGTCAAATATGAACGAAGTTTTAGAAGCAGGGAAAGTATTAAAATTAGCAGATTTGCTTCCATATCAAGAAGGCAGAATTGTTAATATGGATTTAATCAATGACCCTAAATTAAAATTTGTTATTATGAGTTTTGATGAACGAACTGGGCTTTCTGAACATTCTGCTCCAGGGGAAGCATTAATATTTGCTCTTGACGGTCAGGGTATAATCGGCTATGAGGGCAAAGAACATACAATTAAAGCAGGCGAAAACTTTAAATTTGCTAAAAACGGAAAACACTATGTCAAAGCAGACGGAAAATTCAAAATGGCATTATTATTGACATTAGAATAAGCAGTTTGTTTGAGTGAATTATATTAAAAAGCCGAGAGTTTTTAAATTCAAACTTTCGACTTAATATTTTTACTCTAAGTATTCAAAATAATTGGACTCGAAACATTTAAAATACTGATAATTTTTGTGTAACTTCAATTTTGATAAATTTTAATCGAGCAATGGTAAACATTTGTCTTTAATTTCAAAGGCAATTTTAGGAATCCTGAATAAAGTAAACATTCGCTACAGTTTATTTGATTTATCATAGGTAAAGATTTTATTAATGAATTATTTCTTGTTATAATTTATTCAAGATATAAATGGAGATGATTATGCAAATATATGCAGATAAAGTATTTAAAAAACCTGTTGAAACTATCGAAATTTTTGAGCCTGAAAACGTAGAATCCGCATTAGATAGAATTGAAACACTGAAAAATGAAGGTTTGTATTTGATTGGGTATATACGGTATGACATAAAAAACGTGTCAAAAGAAGCTCCTCTTGTTTATTTTGAAGCATTTGAATCATTTGAGACTTTTAAACAAAAGAATCCTAATTATAAAATCGGTACTATTGTTAAACCTTTAATATCTAAAAAAGAATACATAAAGCAGATAGAATATATAAAAGAGCAGATAAAAGAGGGTGTTACCTATGAGGTTAATTATACATATCCCTCTGTATTAAAAACCAATGCAAACGAGATTGATTTATATAACTATCTTTTGCAAAATCAAAAAACACCATATAACGCATTTTTGCAAAATAAGTACGAAACAATACTGTCATTTTCTCCGGAGTTGTTTTTTGCTTTAAAAGGCAGAATGATATTGACAAAACCAATGAAAGGGACCGTAAAAAGAGGGAAGAATGCACAGGAAGATTGGGAGTTGAAAAACTTTTTGTATAACGATATTAAAAATCGTGCTGAAAATATTATGATTGTTGACCTGTTGCGAAATGATTTGGGCAGAATATCTAAAACAGGAACTGTTAATGTTAATAAACTTTTTGATATTGAACAGCACAAAACCCTGTTTCAAATGACATCAGAAATATCGTCAGAGTTGGAAGATGATATTACGCTCTACGATATTATTAATGCAATTTACCCTTGTGGTTCAATTACAGGTGCTCCAAAACTATCAACAATGAAGGTTATTTCAGAAACGGAGAAATTTCCAAGAGAGGTTTATTGTGGTGCAATTGGGTATTTGCACAAAGATGAAGCAGTTTTTTCTGTTCCGATAAGGATTTTACAAAAGAAAAATAAGGATGAGGTTTATACATACTATGCGGGTGGTGCAATTGTCTGGGATTCAAATGCTGAAGATGAGTGGGAAGAAACCTTGATTAAAGCAAAATTTTTGAATACGGAATTTTCGCTCATTGAAACAGGGATTACGGATTTTGAGATGCATATTAAGAGATTAAAACAGTCTGCAAAAGAGTTAGGGTTTGTTTGGAATGACGATATAGAAAAACTCTGTTTTAATGAAAAGGTTGTAAATAGAATAGAATTATCCAAGGACGGCAACTTTGAACTCACTACAAGGAACATTCCGGAATTACCTAAGAATCCAAGAATAAAGATTGCAAATAAAACAAATTCTTCAAATCCGTTTTTGTATCATAAAACAAGCATTCGAAAGACAGCTCAACAGGATGTTTTTGAAGAGATTAACTTGAATGAAAAAGGCGAAATTACTGAAGGGACATTTACCAATATCGCAGTTAAGAAAAACGGTAAAATCTATACACCTCCTTTACAATGCGGACTTCTAAACGGTATAACAAGACAAAAGCTGCTCAATAGCGGAAGGATTGAAGAAAGAATATTATATCCTGAGGATTTAAAAACAGCCGAAAAAATCTATTGTTTTAATTCAGTCAGAGGTGTTGTTGAGGTGGAACTATGCTGGTAATAGATAACTACGATTCTTTTACCTATAACATAGTACAATATGTCAAAATGCTTGGGGTTAATCCGGTTGTTATAAATAACGACGAAATGACACTTGAGGGAATAAAAAAACTTGATTTTTCAAAGATTATCCTTTCTCCCGGATGGGGAAATCCTGATAATTCCGGGATTTGTATGGAAATTATCGATTTTTATCAAGATTTTAAACCTATATTTGGGATTTGTCTGGGTATGCAGTGTATAGCAAAATATTTTGGTGCAAAAATTATTAAAACAAAAGAACCGTTTCACGGGAAAAACTCAGATATATATTTTGATGAAAATTTTGAGCTTTTTAAGGGGTTGAAACAGGGGTTTAGTGCTACGAGATATCATTCTCTTATTGTATCTGAGCCAACAGACAAAATAGAAATTACTGCGAAAACAACGGATGATATCCCGATGGCGATAAAAATTAAAAATAAACAAATATATGGTGTGCAGTTCCATCCGGAAGCAATACTTACAGAAAACGGAATTGATATAATAAAGAACTTTATTATGCAGAGTAATCGTTAAAACATAGACCGTTTTGTTACTTCGCAGAAATGGGCAAAAACAAGAAAAAACTCCCCGAAAAGTGCCAGAATCGAACTTTTTGTGAAGAGTTGTATTCCTCTATCATCAACACTCCTATGGCTTTCTTCTATAAATTGCAAGGATATAAAGCGTGTTTATAAAATGTTTAGGCAATTTGATTATGTATTGACATAATCAAATAAGCGTGTTAGTTTTGTATTATGAAATGTTGTCAAAAATCCAATTGGGGCGGAAAACGTGAAATGGCAGGAAGAAAGAAAACCTGTCTTAAAAAAGTGCCATTCAACAGAAGAATCAATGAAAACATTTTAAATATCCTCAAAGATTATGCCCAAAGACATAACCTTACGGATACGGAAGCACTTGAAAGTGCGATATTATTACAGAGCAACATTGAAAAATTAAAAGGAGATAAGATTATGAAAATTTGTATTCCGACTTCAGAAGGTAAATTGTGTGGACATTTCGGGCATTGTGATTCTTTTACTTTTGCTGAAATTAATCCTGAAACAAAAGAAATTTTAACTATAGAAGAAAAAATACCGGAAGAAGGTATTTCTTGTCAGAGTGCTGCCTGGATATCCGAACAGGGTGTGAGCAAAGTTTTAGCCGGTGGAATGGGTGGACGTCCAATGATGATGTTTGCTATGAATGGTGTTGAAGTTGTTGCAGGTTGTCCAGAATTACCTATCAGAGAAGTATTAGAAAAATATATGGCAAATTCTCTTGA
>CADCKD010000044.1 GCA_902801985.1 uncultured bacterium
GAGCCACTCTTTCACCCATTGCATTATTGGACTTCAAGAGAGTCTCAACGGCTTGAAGAAGATCCTTTATCTGCTTTTGATACTGCTCCCGTTCCATATAATTACACCTTGCATTATAGCCGATCTTCAATGAACTCTAAATGTACCACTTTTCAAATGTGTGATACAGAACGCCATTGGACTCGAAGAATTTGGCGACCGAGATCCCTCGTTTACAACCATCCTCCTGATACCTCTTCCACAGCGTTTCAATGTCTTTAATACTTACTGCCATAATCTCAAATTTTGAATTAATGGCACAAAGGTAATAACTATATCCTAGACCACCTAAAAAGGGATTGGATGCTTACTATTAAACTCCAATAAATGCAGGATGGAATATTTGATAATTGGGAAATAATGTAGTCCTTTAAATCATATAACATCATCTCTTCATATGTTTTGTGACGTAATTTTTTACAAAAGCAAATTCCTTTATTCTAAATGATAATAAAAGTAGGATGATATTTGAGGTGACAAGAGTGAATACAGCACAAAGCAGCCATAATAATATGGAACTAGACTTAAATAACAAGCGGGCTGAAATAAATGTTATAACGGCTGTGATTACAAACCTAATAAAATTACGCAGTGTCGTCAAAACAAAAAGAGAAGAAGGCTTTGAAAATATATATTTATAGTGGACTATGCCCTTATAAAACGTTGAAAATACTACTACGGAAATGAGCGATCCTGCTAATATACCAGGAAGACCAAAGAAATATCCAAACAGAAGCGATAAGCACACATTTAAGACGGTCTGATAAATCATCTGCTTTGCATCAAGTCTATGACTGCCTAAAGCGTTTTGAACGGATAATACTGCGACATTGTTTAAGAAAAAATATAAATAAAGAGTTAATATTATTATTATTGCATCACTAAGAACATAATTATCACCAAATACTATGGCAATAAAACCTTGCACTAATACCATAAACGATACAGAAATTATCGTTGAAATCCAATGAAGTGAAAAATTCGATTGACAGAAAACATCAAAACAATACTCTTTTGTATTCTGCACATACAAATTGCCAAAACCCGTCGAGAAAGATGCGCCGATTTGACCATATAAAGTTTCAAGAGTATGAATTATAAGTTGATAATTTCCATAAAACCCTACTATAGAGATAGATGTACTCATAAAACTTAAAATGATTGTATTTGAAGAATCCTGGACAACGCCAGCTATCCTCTGTACAAACATTGGTTTAATTGTATTAAAAATATTGATTTTGTCTGTCTTCGTAACAGGATTATTTACTTTTTCTAAAATAAATGGGTACTCTTTGTTTATATAGATATTACAAAGTGCATTCGAAGTAACGTTTTGAAGAATAAACAAAATCAAATAAAGTAAATAATTATGAAATATCAAAAGAATAAATATTTCAATACAACCAAATAATAAGTCCGCAGACGTGGTAAATAAGGTACTAATCCTATTCCTTTGATTTGCGAATAATATGGCTCTCTTATATGACCACAGATATTTAGCGGTAATACTAATAATAAAAAGAGCAAAATAACCACGAACATGATTTATGGGAATAGTGGTCGCAACCATGCTTGGAAGGAAAAGAAAAGCTACTATACAACCAGAAAGAACAAATATCAAACAAAAAACTCTGTATACATCTCTATATAATCTAATAATTGCCTTTATTCTTTCTTTATCATTTTTGGCTACGGGCTCATACAAATAAATTACCATTGCCATTGATATACCAAGCTCCATGATGAGAAGAGTATTTATAATACTCGAGAAAAGCGTATTAATACCATAAAAATCCTCACCAAGTGTATGCGCTAACACAGCCCTTAATGCAAATGCAATTGCTGTTGACATAACAACAGCAATCATTCCCCACGCACTATTTAACAACAGATTTTTTTTCCTAGAATTAACAGTCATCTTTCTTCAGCCAATTGTCGAAATTTAATTCTAATGCCTTTAATCTTTCTTTAAAATCTGACACATAGGTAGATATACTATCTATACATATTTGGTTCTTTATGTTTACAAGCTGACAAGGATCATTTTTCAAATCATAATATTCCAGTAGTTCTATCTCTTTTGTTCTGAGATTTCCTGATAGAACAATGACTACATTGTCATTTATATATGCCTTCAGTACTGGTCTTCTCTGCAAATCAGGAACCCCTCCTCCTAAATATTCGACAAAAGATGAAGATTTACTGGATTCCAAAATAGATGATCCTGTAAAAGTTTCGGGTATTGGCAGACCACATTGTTGCAACACAGTAAAAGGTATATCTTTTATATCAACATACGAATTTATTTCTTTATTACCTAACCCTACTATTATACACGGTATTTGATATTGTTCTTTATAAAAATTATTTGTAACAGTATATCTAATATTTCCACCGAAATTAGAAGATCCGTGGTCAGCTGTTATAACAAGTATGGTTTCTTTTAACAAATTCTTTGAATCCAAGTAATTATACAGCTCCTTTATACTATTATCCAAATATTGAGCTGATAAATCAAAACCAATATTACCTTTATAATCGGTCGGTAATGTATTTACATATTTTATTGCTGCGTCCATTTCAGCAATAACTAATGATTTATCTATAATATCATGTGAGTAAAAAGATAAGGGCCTATGAAATTCATCGAGATGTAAATAGGAGAAGAAGGGTTTTCCCTCTATTCGCTTCTCAATCCAATCTGCTAATGACCTCGTAAAAGCTCTTGCACTTGTTGCTACTTGGTTAATATTTGTATCAACCATCTTCGTAAGTTCCAAGTCGGCATACGCTTGTTTAGTACGATAAATATACTCAAGACCCTTCCGGAATTTCTTCTTGGATCTAGCATTTTTAAATTGCCTTATAATCTCTTTAAACGGGAATTGTTTATTCTTTCTAAAATATATTTTATTTTTCTTTTTTATATCTTCAAAAAACGATTCATAATTCTTCTTCACCCATTCTCTTTGCTCTTTCACAACATGCCTCATCGGGGCATTCTGAATATTACAACCAGTAGTTATGAAATGAGTATCATAATTTTTAAATATGTTTGTAATATAGTCATTGGGGGATTTTATAAAGGTTTCATATTCTACTTGCATTTGGACTTTCCAGTCTTTAATATCATTCAAGTATTTTGTATTATCACGTTCATAAACAGAATAGTCACCAGTTAAATCATTTTTTAAACAATGTTCTGCCATAAACATAAACATTGTCTTAAAATGCATTGTCATTAACTTCTTAATATAAATGTAATCTTCTGCAGTCAAAGTGTTACCTTTATATAAAGCACAATAATAATCAAGCTTGCTACGAATATATCTTGAAAACATTGGATCTGCATAGTTGACAGCATAAATATATTGGCCTTCTGTCATAAATTCAGGTGGCGTGAAGCTACCAAAATAAGAATTAAACAGACAATAACCGGCCTCTCTGAAGACTTTATATTGAGAATTTGGCCATTCCTGATATCCATACATATAGGCACCCTCATCCAAAGGATTTCTACCATAACAAAGCCCCATAATACCTGATTCTGTATATGGGCCCTGGGAATAAGCGTTATTACACCATATTGACTTCTCCTTAAGAGAATTCAAGAAGTGCATCGGCGATTTATGATTAGGGAGATCTCTTACCATATCATAAGAGAGTCCATCACACACAATGAATATAACATTTTTCATTTTTCTATTTTATTTAGGAATGTTGATAAACACTTCTTTATCTCATTTGGACTAAAGATCTCAGTTCTTTCTTTCCCTTTTTCCTTATAATAATTATATTTTTCTCTATCATTAATAAGAGAATAAATACATCTTGCCATATCACCCGGATCTTGAACATTGCATAACAATCCATACTGATTGTTACCAAGTATTTCCTTAGGCCCAACTTTTGAATCGGTACACACAACAGGACATCCTAGATTCATTGCCTCTAAAAGGACTGTTGGCAACCCTTCACCAGCAACACTAGCATGTAATAACATATATGCAGATGCATAATAATTATGGACATCATTTTGATTGCCCTCAAAAATTACAGAATCATCCATATCTTCAGCCTTAACAAATTTTTCCAACTTTCCTCGCTCTGGCCCATCACCTACCAATACTAACTTCCGATTAACACCATATTGTTCTCTTAAGATTTTAACAGCCTTAATTACAGTATAATGGTCTTTGTGTGGATATAACAGTCTTGACACCATCACGAAGTATTCACCATACTTACTTTTTAAATAATCGATTTTCTCTTGGTCTAATTTTACACCTTCATAGGAAACCGGATTATATATTTTGGTTATTAGAAAATTGAAATTATCCTTTTTATGATAGGCCAGTACTTCCTCTTGAGCATCGTCAACGAGAACAACCAAATTTTTTATCTTTTTATATAGGTTTTCAAAGCCCTGCGCAGTTAAGACATATTGATACAATGCACCGTGTAGCCATGCAGCCTTTTTATCTGCCCTTACAAAATTATTAGCAACAAAAGTCAAATCATTATAATGTCCTGAAAAAGCAATTGCCACATCATATTTAAATCCGTCTTTAATAAATCGCTTATATATCGCTATAAAAAGAGTCAGAACAATATAAATAAAAGGGAAAAGATATTTACCACCTCTATATCTTCTTGTAATCACCCAATATGCCTCAGGGCAAAATTTACGAGGTAAATTTACTATCCGAACACCGCATATTTCTCGCAGTTCATCAACAATTGGTTCTGTCTTCGGCGTTAACACATAAGATGTTACATCATGACCTAATTCTTTTAATAATTTGATATGAGATATACCAACCCTCTCTATACCACCATAGATCATGTTATCAAATACTACTGCTACTTTCATTTTGACTTAATTTTAACATTGGTTGTGCCTGGTGTATCAAACCACAGTTTTCTGTCAGGTACACGATTATAAGGAAAAACGTACAGGAATTCAGAAAGTTCTTTTTCAATCAATCCAATTTCTTTCTTCCAAGATTCGTCAATATTAAACACTTGTGTATTTTCTATTGAGTTATCTGGGTTGAAGTATTCTTTTATCCTAATATGATTAGAGGGCTTCACACCAATAAACGTCTCTATCGCTTCAAGCGTTTTATCATAATTATATATTAAATCCTCAAACTTTATTATAAGAACATTTGGATTAGTTATGTTTCTTGCAATTGTTCGCTTCCATTCATGACAAAAGCCTTTGATATCTATAGGAAAATATGGTTTTGAAACAGAAACAGGGGGTTTATGCCAATAATATTTATTGAGAAGATAAACATCACGTGGATCTCGTTCTACAACAATCGCTTTAAAATCTTGAGGAAACAAATCGCCCATATTTTGGCATTGATGTGGCCATAGTACATGATCAAATATGTTTATCATGTTTTCTTTACCACACATTTTAAGATAATCTCCTGTATATTTTCTAGCTGCATCGCAAAATTCATCATTTGTTGGCATCGCTATAAACCCAGGATGGTTGTCATAAACATATTTCCTTCCTAATTTATTAATTGGCCTTTTATACACAACCCTTTGGGAAATCTAAATGTGATTTTCTCGTTTTGTCGGGAGATAAATGGCGAGAAAAAAAATTTTTGCTTAGTGACAAATCCGCGTAAGAAGCTGAAATA
>CADCKD010000045.1 GCA_902801985.1 uncultured bacterium
AACATGTATGGTTTCCACTGCCGGAACAGCGGTTTCCGTTTTTCCGGAATGGCGGTTTCCTAACGCCGGACTACGTGGACACGGAGGCCGGAATATTCATTAGCAATTATTTCTCCAAATTTGAGTAATAAATTTAAAATTTCCCCTCGCAGCGTTAGCTGTGAGGGGCTGTATTTTTTTGTTTAGAATTTTGGTTCGATGGTTTTCCAGTCGTCAGGAAGTTTGGTGTATCCTTCTGGCAATTTGCCTCCGTTCCAGTGTGACATGTTGTGACTGTCGATTTCTTCGTATGTCATGTATTTGATTGTTTTAATGGTTTCGTTAAGGTCGTTTGTTAATTTTACGTTGTCTTTTGTTAGTTCTTTCATTTTTGCGACATTTTTTTCGATGGCTGGCATTTTTTCAATTGCCTTATTGTTTGCCTCTTTGAAATTTTTAACATTTGTTTCAGTGGCTTCATGTGGGGTTACGCTTCGGTCGAAATTCATTTTTGTTTTGATTTCCTTTGGCTTTTTGAATAATTCGGGAATTTCTTGAGCCATTTTAAGTGTTTCCTGTTTAAGAGTGTTGTACTGTTCTTCTTTGCTGGGGCCGCAGCCGATGGTCAGCATGGATAATACGATGGTGAATAATGCAAATAATTTAATGAGTTTGTTCATGGTGGTCTCCTTTTTTATTTTTTCCAATTAGAAATACTCTTGAAGAATTACAAGGCAACAAGCTTCATTTATTAATATGTGTTACCGCCTCCCGGTATAGTTAATAATTTAAATTGTAAGAATCCTGATAATCAGAACTCTTTATATTGATTCAGAACAAGAACAGAATCATTTTGATTGCAATCTATTTATTTTTTGTAACTTTTTCTAAAATCGTCTACTACGCTCAAAACAATTAACACTTCTTGTTTCGTTCTCATATAATCATCTGTAAGTTTTGAATTTGATTTTGAAATTTCATCCATAGATTTAAGGTTTTCCTTAATTTTATCAGCATGCTTAAACATTTTTTCAAACGCCTTTTGATTGGTTTCCTCGTTTAGCGCTTTTCTTTTTTCCATGTCTCTGACCGAAAATGCATGTTGACTATTTTCATGTTCTCTTTCTGTGTTAATTCTTATTATTTCTTCTTTTAGTACAATAGTTTCTTTTTTAAGAGCGCTGTATTGTTCTTCCTTACTGGGGCCACAGCCGATGGTCAGCATGGAAAATACGATAGTTAATAATGCGATTAATTTCATTAGTTTGTTCATTTTTGGTCTCCTTTTTTCTGTTTTCTCAGTAGAAATACACTTGCAAAATTGTAAGGCAACAAATTTCATATATTAATATGTGTTGCCGTCTCCCGGTAACCCAAAAATTAATATGAAACACACAACATAATACAAATTACAGACCTCAATTCACGTCATCTGCGTTATTTTTATTTAGAACAAACTCGTTCCCGGCTTCACTACACTGCTGTCTGCCAAATTGCATCTATCAGGAAGACATAGAATCGTAGAAAAGAGTACGGAAATTATATTGAGGAGACAAATGCCCTGCACCATCGTCAAAAAATCTTAAACCATATCGAGCACCATCTTTAATTAAATCATCAATCCAATTAGGACCATAATGTTCATACATATATAAATTCTGAATAGTAGAAATAAAAGGACTATGATCCCACTGAACAAATCCTAATTGTACCTCCCTAAAAACAGGAGACATGGTCTGCAAATCAATCATTTTACTAAAATCTTGAAGCCCATTGTTTTGAAGACAACACTCAAAATAAGACTTCAAAACCAGCTTAGCTTTCAAAGCTCTAGCAGAATCTTTATTATTAAAGTCTTCAACGATAGAATATTTCTTAAAGAAAATATGACGATTACGAACTTCTTTATTATAATTAGGATCAGTCCGTTCTAGCCAAGAATAAAAATCATCTATGTTTATAAAAATCCAAGACCTGATATTCCCAATTTTATAAGACGAATAATAAAGATCATCCCCAATATATGGCTCTATACGCATCAACATCGTTACATTAATCATAGATTCAGCAGTAGCAGAGTTCCCCGCTCTCATAGCTTCGATTGCCATCTGTTTTGTATATTCTATTGGATTAGACAGTCGTTGCATATCAAGGTCATGAAGATAAAGATTTAAGGCTTCTTTAAAAGTATCCGCCCTATAATCTTGAATATATTTGATCAAACATCTTAGCAAAAGAGGATCTTGGTACTCTTTTGGAATGAATGTATTCGGCGGATTATTTAACAAACTGTTTTTACGATATATATTTTCATTGTAACAATTATCATTTGTTTGTTTCGCCAATCTTTGTTTTTCGTCAAAAGCTTTTTTGTTCTCTTCATACTGTTTTCGTCTTTGCGCTTCTTTTTCAGGCGTGTCGGGGTTTATGATGTGATCAACCAAAAGACCAATAAACGCTCCGCTTAGGACAATTACAATAAATCCTAAAACCAATATTAATATCCCAACAAAAAAGCCATCAGGATAAAAATGCCTCTCATTAAAGGTATCAGAAAAATAGGTATAAAGAAAATAAGGATAACCAATGAGAGGAACTCCAAAAAGACAAACACCACAAAAATCGCTTAAGCTCTTGCCCTTTTCTTTAGAATCCTTGAATTCCGGATAAGTCTGAATAGCATAATCTTTTGGCGGAAGACACTGTTTCAAATTATTGTCACATTCATTAATTGCTTCATACCATTTAGCAACGGTATCAATCTCTGCTATTAATTGTTCTCTATTTTGAGGCAGCTCTTTCATTCGAATCGACTCCTCTTGTTCTTTGATTACTATACCAATACTATATGACAATTCAATGCCAAAATCAACTATTTTTATAAATTTATTCCATTATAGAATTATATGTCAACATAGTATTGTACCTTCAATAAAATCTGTTTTATTATTTATATGGTAAAATAAATTATATATAAAAAAATTCAACTTTAACATGTAATAATATTGACAGAGAGAACGTTGGAGGGTAGTAATTATATATGTACGGACAGAGGTTGCGTGAGCTACGCAAAAAACACAAAAAGACCCAAGCAGAAATCAGCAAAGTATTGGAAACTGACCAAAGCGGATACAGTAAAATCGAAAACGATATACATTCATTACCCATTTCCCTGTTAGGCACATTAGCAAACTATTACGGAATCAGCATTGATGAACTATTGGAACATGATCCGGCAAATCCCAAAACCGACAAGGAAAAAGCGGTTGCCACCTTACAGGAATATGAAATCGCTTACAAAAATGACGATCAAACAGTAAGTTTCCTGCTGCCACAAAACGTAACCTATGACGTTCCCCTGGATAAACTGCCGGCAATAGTAAAAACTATTGAAGTTCAGTGCAATGATACGTTGAACGAAACAAAAAAGCAGGTATTCAAATCACTTTTAATTACCTATCTCTCTGAAAATCTCAATGCAGAACAAATTGATTATACTGACTACATAACATCAACCGACCCACATAAAAAAGTTGAAAAGCTATAATGGACAGCAAAAAAATAATCGCTTGCAACGAATTAACAACATTGCAAGCGATTTTTTCGTTTCACTAATTTTTTTATTATCAAAGCCGACCTTGTTATGATTCCCATAGCTAAAGCTATGGAGCTGACGGCACTTTTTAATTAAGAAGCTAAAAGCATACCTATTAACTGTATTGTCAAAATATATGTCACATTATACACTATATGTAGCATGATATATACTAAAAAGGAGAAAAAACATGGAAACTGCAAAAATTTTTATGACAGGCCGGAGCCAAGCAGTACGCATCCCGAAACAATACCGATTCAACACAAACGAAGTCTTAATTAACAAGATCGGCAATGCCATCATATTAATAGCAAAAGAAGACTTAGCAAAGGAATACAGAAAAGGTTTAGAAATACTCAGGGACGAAAATTTCTTACAAGAAGGAATCCCAGAAAGCATCCCTTCGACCCGAGACATATCACCGGGACTGCAAATTGAAGAAAAAAAGAGCCAGCCGTGAAAACGACCGGCTTTTCTTCTTTTTATGCCGCCTACTGTAAATACCAGCGGGCTTTCACAAAGAACTCACAATTGAAAAACCAGGAATTTGACCAATTTCTGTAAAAGCTGAAAAACAAATACTAAACTAAAACGAAAGTTGTCGCTGTGATTTCTTAGGAAATCAGCCCGATAAACTTGAATTTGTCGCTTAGAAATTATAGTAAGGACGATCCTTATATTCTTCAGGCAAGTTTCCTCCCAAATCTGTCCACCCCAGATTTTTAATCATTTTTGATTCGCAGTCTGGGAAAACACAGGTATTTAAATACTCAATGAAATCTGCTTCTGTATAACATACTGCATTTCCAACTCTGTACTTTTCAGCTTCGGGACTATTCCAAAGCCAGTCAGAACAAAACTTCAGACAATATTCTTCCAAGTTTTCAGCAACAGCGTCCGGAACCAGATATAAGACACTATCTCCGTCTGCGCTCAGTATTATTTCTTTCATACATTGGACCTCACAAACACGAATTTATTGCTCTGCATATTTTGCATAATCAGCAGTCAAAGCACTGACAAAATCCCGTAAGTATGTTTGCTCAATTTCGTTCTCAAAAGTCAGTTGTTGTGTATGCCGGTTTCTGGACCAGGTGATTTGCCCCCTAACAGCTATATAGCCGCGTTTTTGAGCGATGAACTCAATATAACTATCTGTTTCATATAGGTCTTGAATGATGGCTGAACCGTCCAGTTTTTGATACATTTCGTTCAGCTGGGAAACAAAATCCGCAATCAATGCTTCCTCTGTGTCAAAACAGGATTCCGCAGAAAAGCCTTCGCTCCATACGTTTATCATGACAGAATTTGCAACAGGCGTTAATGTAAGAATGAAGTTTTCAGTTTTTATTCTATACATGGTTCCCTCACATAATGCGATTTGTACGGTTAATATTGATTTACTTTATTATACCAAAACAGCCGCGGAAAAATCTACGGCTGTAAGAAAAACTGCGATTTATCACACTAATAATCATGGTTTAAGTATCTCTATCACTTCTCCGATAAACATGCGATGCGGTTCTCCCTCCGTATAAAACCTCTCACTTCATCCTTTGGCATATTCTCCCGCACCAAGTCCTGCCACTTTATTATTA
>CADCKD010000046.1 GCA_902801985.1 uncultured bacterium
GAAAACGCAAAAATAAATGCTCTTGCAAGAGTAGATATTGTAACAGCATTGATGAATATAAGATCAAAATATCCTACTAAAAAAGAAGCTGATGACGTGTTTTTAGATTTATATAACAGCGGAATGTATCTTCCGCAAATTTTTAAATTTGTCGGAACAATATCAATCGGAACTTTACACCGATGGGTTAAGGCTTATGAAAACTATGGAACAAAAGGTTTATTGCCGCAAAGAAAAACAAATCAACTTGGTGAGTATAATTCAAAGCTCAATGACGAGATGAAAAAAGTTTTCCTGACTTATCTTTTACACCCGAATAAATTTAGTATCGGGAAATCTATAAGTTTAACCAAGCATATTTTAGAAAAAAGGGGATACGAGGATATTCCGTGTAACCTGACATTCAGAAGATTTGCGGAACATTTTAAAAAGCAGAATTATTCAAAATGGGTAATTATGAGAGAGGGAGAAAAAGCATACCACGATAAAGTTGAACCATATATCGAAAGAGATATTTCAAAATTAGAAGTTGGGGATGTGCTCATCGCCGACGGGCATGTGCTCAACTTTCAAGTAATAAATCCGTTTACCGGCAGACCTACCAGAGCAACTTTGGTAGGTTTTTTAGACTGGAAATCAACCGCACTTGTCGGATATGAAATTATGATGACTGAAAATACACAAAGCATTGCATCGGCACTACGTAACGCAATCTTAAATCTCGGAGTAATACCGAAAGTTGTTTATCAGGATAACGGAAAAGCATTTAAGGCAAAATATTTTCAGCACGTTGATTTTGATGAAAGTGGCTTTAACGGGGTATATGCAAATTTAGGAATAAAATCAGTTTTTGCAAAGCCGTATAACGCAAGAGCAAAGGTTATTGAAAGATTTTTCAAAGAATTTCAGGAAGAATTTGAAAAAATGATGATATCTTATTGCGGTTCAAGTATTGAAAATAAACCTGCTTGGATGAAACGTGGCGAGAAATTACACAGGGAACTCCACCGCAAAATGACAAAAAATTATATTCCTACAGTTCAGGAAGTTATTAAATATATTGACTGTTGGATTGATTATCATAATTCCAAAATTTGCCCGAATGATGAAAATAAAACAATAAAAGAAATGCTTCAACAAGTTCAAAAACAAGATATTGATAAAAATATCCTGAATGATTTGATGATGAAAACAGAAGTAAGAACTATTAACAGGGGTGAGATAACATTTTTAGGACTTCATTTCAGAAACGATTTTTTAATAGATTTAAGGGAAAAAGTTTTTATCCGCTATTCTCTTTTTGATTTAACGAAAGTGCATGTTTATTCTGTTAAGGGGGAATTTTTATGCATCGCCAAACAAGTTGAAAAAGTTCATCCTATGGCAAATCATCTTGGAACAGTTAAAGATATGGAAGAATTTAAGCAGCAGATTCAAAAACAAAAACGACAGTTTAATAAAACGAAAAAGGAATTCCTAAAATATTTTCCTGCTGAAAAAACTGAAATTTTAAAGATTGAAAAAGACGAGCCAATTGTAGAAATTGAACAATATAAAACGGTTAAAAAACACCGTTTGCCCGAGCGTGAAACACAAATGAATATCCCGATATTTTCATCAAATTATGAAAAATATGAATGGCTTATACAGCACGGTTGTACTTACCCTGAGCAGAGAAAATGGCTCGCGGATTACATTAGAAGTGATGAATACATGAATATTTACAAGGACTAAATTATGAACAAAAAATTTGTAAAAACAAAAAACGTCAAAGAATTTGTAGGGTTTATGGAAGAATTGAAATCGCTTCCGCCAAATATCCCTAAAATCGCACTTGTATATGGCGATTATGGTTTAGGAAAATCAGAAACAATAAAATGGTGGACTTTTAAAAATGATTGCGTATATGTTAGAGCAACAAAAGGAATGTCTGTTCGGTGGTTGTTATCGGAATTAGCGGAGGAACTCGGAGAAGAGCCTTATTGGCATTCGCAAGAAACATTTAATATGATTGAAAATAAATTAAGGCAAAACCCGAAAACCATAATCATTGATGAGGTTGATTATTTAATAAACAATAATGTGATTGAGATTTTAAGGGACTTACACGACAGATCGGGTTGTCCTATGGTACTTGTCGGGATGGCAAATATAGATAAGAAATTATCCAAATATCCACACCTGAAAGACAGGATTTATAAGTCATACAAATTTAAAAGTTATGATTCACAAGATATAAAGCAAATTATATCTGAGCTATCGGAAATCCCAATTACACCTGACGGACTTGAATATCTTGCAACAAGGCATAATCAATTCCGGCAGATAGTAAAACTTATAAATAAAATCGAAAAATTGGCTAAAACGAATGAAATTAAGGAACTTAACGAAGAAAGTTTAAGGAGTATTTTTAATGAGCGGCGGATTTTGACAAGAGCGGAGTCGAACGTAGTGAGCGAGCTCGTCCCTGTGAAAAATCTGACGAAATGCAGAATTGCCGGAGGTAATTCGTAATGGAGTGCAAAGATTTTGAACCGCCAATAATCCAAGACAAACGAATATTACAACTTTGCAGACGGCTAAACAAATTTACGATTGATGAAATAGCAACAATCTCGGAAATCCCTGCGGATAATTTGCTAGCGATTTTGAATGAATTAATTAGCAAAAATAAATTATCACTGGAAAATAATGTTTATTCATACCAAAAGAAACAAAAAGTTTCTGATAAATATTCCATTTTTAAATATTATCCAAAAGCAACAATTGATGTGATTTTAAAGTGTTTTTGCGAATCAATTATTACGACCAAAGTTTCACATATTTTATCTATTGGAGAACCGCAGGTGCAAAAATTTTATACGATATTCCGTACCTTAATTTATGATAAGCAAAAAAAGTTGTTGGATAATTATTATTTGAACAATCCCCAAAACGCAAGACATAGAAGATTTTTTGATAAAAAAGTTTATTTATATTTTTACGATGAGCAGGTTTTTATTTCAAAAAATCTGCTAAAAAGCAAAAACGATAAACCTTTAACTACAAAGGATAAAGCAGATTTTACAACAATTTATTGCTACATTTCACGCAGCCTTACTCATAATCAGAATGTGCATAATTTGGAATATAAAATTGCTGAAACACTTTGGCGCAGGGGAAAAGATTTTAAAAGTTTGTATGCAGATTTATTCACTCTTATAAATTGAATTTCTTAAAACACCATTAAATCGGCATTAAAAACCAATTTGAAAATTACTTATCATTCAGACACAAACACTTGAGATTTTCCTAAATGCAATCGATTAATGTTAATGACCGAAAGGAGCATATTATGATTGAAAAAGATTACAAACTCTATGGAACAAAGATTTTGAATTTGAAAACGCAAGAAATCGGCTTATTAATTTGTCTATGGGAGAACAAATATGCCGATAAAACAGTAGATTTCGCCACCTGTGTGGATAAAACCGGCAAGCGCTACAATATTGAGCTTGATAATATCAGGGGATTTGAAGATGATTTTGAAAAATAAACTGACTAAAGAAAAATTGGACATTCCGTATTCTGAATTTAGAACAAGATTTGCCAAAGAAATTAATGATGCGTTTGAAAGTTATCGCAAAACACAACTAAATAAATACTCTTGGAACTTCAAAGACGACAATTCTTTGGAGTTTAATTTTTATTTTGAACTTCATTGGAACTTCAATCATTTCGGAATGTCGAATTGGTATATTGAGAGAATGTAATAAAATAAGTTCTTCATCAAAATTTCGTTTCAAAACTGTTATTTTACATTTTTTCATTATTTTTTACCTTTATTTTTGTAATAACTTAAACCAATTTTTATTGTATTCAAGTATTCCTTCATTTTTAAGTTTGCTTAATTCTGCACTCATAGCGCTTCTTTCAACCCCCAAATAGTCAGCTAAAGCCTGTCTGTCGTATTGAATATAAAATTCTTTTGAATTTTGTTTTATTGATTCTAAACTCAAAAATGTAAGCAATTTTTCTTTTGTAGTTCTTTTTGCCATGCATTCAATTTTTTCCGTTAAATTGACATTTTTATTTGAAATTATAAAAAGCAAATTTTTTACAAGCTGTTTATGAAAACTGCAGCAATTTTGACATGGACTTGATAATTTATCGGAATCTAAAAATAAAACTGTACTATCAACAAGCGCTTCTACGTTCATTGAAGGGAGTTTATTAACATAAGCATAAGCTTCTGCAAATATTTGTTTAGGTTCAATTATTGATAAAATGGATTTATTCCCTAAATAATCATATTGAACAATTTGTAATTTTCCTTCTGTTAAAAGACCAAATTTTTTAATTTCAGCTCCTTCAGATAATACTTCTTCTCCTTTTTTATAATGCTTTATTACCCCTCTTAAACATCCGAGCATAGAGGATAATTCCTCTACTTTTATATCTTGTAATAGAACGCTGTCTTTTATTTTTTCTAATTCATTAATCATAATTATAATCCGTTGTTTTTCCAACATACTTTTATTCTAATTTAATATAAATTTGACATGTAAACAAGAGGGGAAATAAAAAAAATGTTAAACCTCTTAAAATGTAAAAAAGGAGGAATTATTATGTCAATGTTTTGTTTTCAATGTGAGCAGACTGCTAAAGGGCAGGGTTGCACTGTTTGCGGTGTATGTGGCAAAAAAGAAGATACCGCAAACTTGCAAGATGAAGTTATCAGTTCTTTAATTGAACTATCTAAAAATAAGCCAAATGATGAAACAACTTTAAAAATTATAGAAGGACTCTTTACAACAATCACAAATGCTAATTTTGATAATGAGTCATTAAAAACTATGATAAAGAACACTGAATATGATATGAATAAAATTTGGCAAGGAAATGAAGATGTAAGAAGTTTAAAATC
>CADCKD010000047.1 GCA_902801985.1 uncultured bacterium
TTCAAAATTGAGGTCTGAATCAAGGTGAAAAATGATGAATTTGAAGGGGCCTCAGGGGGTGTCAGAAGGAGAAGAATTAGTGATCTGAATGAAGTAGATTAGATGATCTGCTCAAAGTAGAAAACTGATCTGCCGAAAAAAGAAAAACTGATCTCAGAAGAGGATAATTTGCAGTATATCCTTCATTCGTTGTTGGTAAATCTCCTTGTATGGTTGAACTGATAGTACCAGTTTTTATCAACCGAAAGCACCGAAAATTTGAGAAATCACTCTCGTAGCAACTCACTTCATGGAATTTTATCGAGTATTTTTTTGTGTTTATGTGCATTATTTATTCGACTTCAGTTACTTTCAAAATAAACAAAAAATCATCGTTGTCTGCGGAGTCTCTGTACAGTGATTTGCCCCCTATATAGTTGCTATTTGTTGATAACCACCAGGTTATGCCATTGTCTTTATTTGTTCCTTTTGATGTTAAAGATAGACAATAATCGGTGTTAGTTGTTAGGATTAGTCCTTTGAATTCTTCAAATTGTTTAAACTGATTATCGACTACGTCTGCATTGTCAAAAGTATGTTGTTTTAATATTTCTCCATTGCACTCACTTAATGTTAATGTTGAAGTTCCTGTATTGTTACGTCCGAAAGTCGCTAATAACAGTTCCAAATCTTCGATCTTGGCATTACGTTCGGTGGTGAAAGACTGAACAAATGCGTCATCATCTTCTATTTGGGGACCATACACTTTATTTTCATGCATTGTGGTGTTTCCGATATCAAATTGAGTCTTGCATCTGAAAGTTACATTGGCAGAAGGAATTGTGAATATTTTGGCTCCTTGATTTTCTGGCTCTACAAAAATTCTGAACAGTCGATTAGATTTATTGTACAGTCCTACTCCGATTGTAGTATTTGAATTGTCAAGTGCATACATAGGTTGCAGCTGTTCATCAGTAAATGAGTAGTTTAATTTCTTTTTTATTCTTCCATCCATTACCAAATAATATTTCCCAGGCAGATAGGTGGTGGAGCAATCAACGTCTGTAATTTCTGTACTGTCACCAAGTTTTTTGTGATTATTCAAATCATCCACCAGCGAGCGGATTATATTGCCTTTCTGATAGAACATCATTTCTTGTTCTTTTATGAATTGAAATCTTGTTTTGGTATCATTTGGGAATGGGAAAAGAAAATCAGTGTACTCAGGAGCTTTTTCCAATGCCAAAGCCAATGCACTTATGTTTTTTGAATAATATTTGTCTGTTGCCTTTCTGGCTTGAAGTTGGAGCGGCATCATTAAAATACAGAGTATTAGCATTATATACATTATTATTTTTTTTCTGGATAGCAGTAAAAAGTATTGCATAAACAGTACGCTCCAACCGGCAATTGCGATTGTGACATAACGGGAACTCAGAGCCTGATGAATTCCTAAGCTCACTCTGCCTAATGCAGTTACAAGTGCTGTTCCGATAAAGTAGAGCATAAATGCTAATAGAACAGAAATGATAAATGTTTTGTTTTGGTTGCGTTTTTTTATACTGATGAATAATTGTATAATAAAATATGTGACACTGATAATATACGAAATTCCGAAAAAATACCCTGAGTACAGACAAATGTTTGGTTTTGAATCTGTAAACCCTTTAACTATATAGTTACCAATAGAGCCTATATAAAGTAGGAAATATTTTATAATTTCTCCAATATGTACTTCGGTGTGTAGTTGTGTATTTTCTTTAATTATGAACAATATTAAGATTGAAGTAAGGGAAATTATCAACCAAATAATCTTTTTAGTTAATGTAAATTTATTTAAAAAAACAGTGAATATAGCTAGCATAACAAAAAGTATTCCGTTCATCATTGTAAATGGAGAACAGAACATAGAGAGCAACGCACCGGCAAAGCATATATTACTGTTTTTTGTGTAAGATGTTTTTAACAACAATAGCAATGATGTTATAGGAAGCAGTATACTGAGGTACCATTGACTTTCGAATTCCCAATTTATATTTTCTTCAGCTCCCCAAAAACAGTTCATGATGATATAAAAGCAGAATAAAAAAAGAAAATATGAATTATATATGTCTTTGTTTTTTTTATTTGATTCTGTATATTGTGCCGTTTCCCTTCTTTCTTGCGTGGAAAAGCTGTTTACAATACAACAGTTTTTGTGCAGATAGAACAGCATTAGAGCAACCGATAATACCAGGATAAAATTTAATACTTGCAATGCTATGGTAGAACCATTGAATAACCAATAATTCAAAAGAAAAATAGTATTCGTCAGAAATATTGGATGTTCGTTATGAACTGAAAATACTGCTTTATAGTTTTTGTAAAAGAATTGTTCGTATAACCAAATGATTCCTTTCCATGAATCGCAATATGGGATGTCTGTCAGATTTCTTATAAATCCGATTGTGAAGCATACCATGAACGCTAAACTCAGCAGACAAATGGCTATGGTTAAATACTTATAACTACCATCTTTTGAATTCATTGAATAAGTCCTTTTTTATATTTAGCAGTATTGTTGTATTCAAACAGATTTCGTGAATGATAAATGAAATCTGAGTGTATTAATTTTCTAATTGCTATGATGTTACTTCGCAAGATAATAGTATTTGTTATCATTATCTTTTCTAACAACAAACACTAATTCATTTATATTTAATTTATTACCATATAAATATTCTGAAAAAATATAAAATCCTAGATGGTTATTTACACTCTTGAGTTTAAAGTGGTCGACTACATCTTGTCTTGGATATTGTTCTAATTTATATAATAAATCACCTATTTTTAAATATATTTCCTTAAACGGATTTCCGTTTTCCTTATTAAATATCCATCCCCTCAAAAAAATATTTCTTTCATTTATAAAATACTCGTCTATACAAAAATTGTTATCAATTTTGATTGGAATATCATTAATAACAATAGAATCAGCTTTTATCGTTTCAACGCGGTCTAAAGAAAGATGTATATTCTGTAGAGGCAGTTTTACCGTGTAAAAATCAACTGAAGCAATGTTTGAAAAAAACATTAAACCAGGCCCAGTGAATTGGATAGATGTAACATGTTTTTGGGGACGATTGTTATTAAAAATTTCAATCAAGTCTAAACTAGAATTCGGAATAGATGAAACAATAAATCCATTTACCAGGTTCTGTAAAATTATTCTTCGCTGAACTTTTGTTCCGTCATCATATGTTAAAATCATATCGACTGATGGCGTTTTATATATAAAATTTATAAATCTTCCCCATAAAGAATATTTAACATTTAACTTCAGCATTAGATTATTTGAAATATCATTAATCTGTATTGGATCCGATATTATGAATTTTTCAGTCTTTTTATAGATGATACTTTCATCTAAGAAAAGAGGAACACTGCGTTTTTTTAATAAAAACAAATCTTTGGTAAGATCGTAATAATCAATAAAGTAATTCCGTAGGAAAGTGAGATACGTCATTGGCATCTCAATAAAAGGGAATCGGTTGTCAATTGTGTCACGATTAAATATTACATATTCAGGTCCTTTTTTTATGCTAAATTTTTCACTCGATTTTTCATCTAACCAAGTTGTATAACCAGAATACGCTTGTACGGGATAAAGAGGAACAAAATTTATTTTTTGATTCCTTGCATAAAGTAAATCTATTGGATAAATGCTTACCGGTTTGTTTTTTATCCTTTCAGTAAAACTATGAGGCAAGTCAGCATTTTGACTTGCTTTTTGTTTTTTTGCATGCTCAATATAATTGGAATAATTTGATAGTTTATAATCGAGAGAATTTTTTATATCATGAAAGGCGTTAAAGTGTTTCAGTAATACAAGGGAAACAACAATCATAATAATAATAATGCAATCAACAATATCTTTTTTAACGATTGATAAATTTCCAATATTTAATGTGAAAGACAATGTTTGTTTCGGATATCTAAAAAAAAGCAAAAACAATCCCAAAAAAGGAACTATGGTGTTAAAAAATATATAAACATGTCCATCACCCCTTACAAAACCATGTTTATACATAAAAAATAGTACAGAAAGAATTGAAAAAATAAGAGGTAAATTTCGTTCATCTTTTATATTAAAAAAAGCAATAATGACAAATATTAATAAATAAAATATCGCGATCGATAAAAATTTAGTGTATCTATGTCCTTCGCCTATGCTCATTGCCCAATTGTATCCAATCGCCTGATTAATTGAACCAACAAAATAATTAACTAAATCGTTGAAAGAATGACTATAAAATACTAGATATATTACACAACATAAAGTAAACGACAGAAATATGTGCAATAATAAAGCTTTATAATGCTTATTTTTAAAAATTAAAAGCAACATCGCCAAAGTTGTTACGAAAGCAATAATTTGGATTACCAAACTGAATTTCATAAAAAATGACGTAATCAATAACAACGATGCAATTACAAGCAAAAGTTTACTAGATCTTATAAAAACAAAGGTTAATACTGTTAAACAATACAAATATAAAATGAAATATTCAGGAGAACACTTATTACAGAAAAAGGCATATAGAAAAGTTAAGGTAAATATTGAAAATTTAAACCAATGATGATTTTTTAATGCTGTTTTTATTAAACTTTCATACAAAACATATGCTGTTATAAAGATCATAACAACCCAAAAACAACATGTTATATCTACAGTTTTTCCTGATGAATATAAAAGCCAGCCTAACGGTCCATACGTAAAAACTACATCTCGGCCAAAAATGTAAGAATTTTCAAAAAAATAATTAAGAGACCAAGCCCATGA
>CADCKD010000048.1 GCA_902801985.1 uncultured bacterium
TTTCAGCCCATGTTAAAAAATGTGTCTGAAATATGCGTTATTATTGCTTTATAGACTTGACTTGTTGCAAAACAGAGTTACTATGAATAGTGACATAGCAAGCATTTAAGACTCCACAGGTTCGGGTCCAACCCAGGCAGTTTTAAGAGTTTGTGTATATAGATACTCATGATACTGTAGATAGGTTGGTGGTTGGGTTTTAATGGGACATTTGGAAAAAGGTTTTTCTGCCGAAGTTCGGCTTTATGTTTGAACTTTACCCCCTTCCGAGTGGTTGACTGAAACTACTCAGAAAGTCACTTTATGGGTTTTAATGGGACATTTGAAAAAATATTTTTCTGCCGACTTTTGGCTTTACGTTTGAACTTTACCCCCTTCCGAGTGGTTGACTGAAACTACTCAGAAAGTCACTTTTTCGTCCTGTATTTGGCCTCAACTTTCCGCTATAAATCCACCCAAATCGCTAAAACCTAAATATATCGCTATATTCCCCTCTGGCACTTTCCGGACAAAAAGTCCGTTTTGAATTTTCCCACCAAAAAAACTCGGAACCTAGTCGGAAGGTTAAATTTCCTAGTATAATGAGTTTTATAATAATTAGGGAAAGTAAGTATGAAAAGAAAACAAATTAAAACTAAAAAAGAAGAAATTGTAAATTATTGGTTCTTTGAACAATTGATTGATGAATGCGGATTAAGCGTGGATGCTTCAGAAGCTCATGAAAGGTGTTGGCGTTGCGGTTGTGAAAAAAGATTGGAAAGATGTCATATAGTTCCTGAGTCTTTAGGCGGGAAGGATGAACCTTCAAATTTGGTATTACTATGCCATCGCTGTCATATTGAAAATCCAAATATTACTGATCCTGAAATTATGTGGGATTGGCTAAGAGCCTATGGTGTATCTTTCTATGATACATTTTGGAGTGTTCTAGCAGCAAGAGAGTATGAATTTATATACAATAAAAGTTTCTATGAAGAGATTGTAGATATGGGGATTAGCGTAGATGAAAAGCTGGAAAATTTTATCAAGAAAACCATAAAAAAATTGACTAAAGAAACTTCGTATCATTTTGGACATCCTTATCTAAATCCTGCAACTCATGCCGGATTATACAGAATGCTTGTAAAAAGAATTGCTAAAGAATATGGAAAAGAGATACTGTCTCCGGATCATAATAAAAGAAGAAAGTTATGGGGCTTTTAAATTTTATTTATTACCAACAAAGCCAATTAAAGCCGTATAATCTCCTCTATCAGCTTGACGCAGAGCATCAATATACTGCTTTCTTAATTCAGATATTTCTGTTAAATCTCCTGAACCCCAATTCAGATCAGGTAGCCCGAATTTGCGCATAAGTAAATCTGCCATAAGACGGGAAATTCTTCCGTTACCGTTTGGGAATGGATGTATTTGAACTAATCTGTGATGAAATCTTATAGCAATTTCTTTTTCAGGATAAGTTTTGTTTTCTATCCAATATTTAATATCATCAAATAATTTTCTTAATTCGGGTTGAATATTATATGGCGCAACTCCGATATTTCTTTCTGTTGTTCTGAAACTTCCTGCCCAAAGCCAAACTTCACCAAACATCTTTTTATGCAAAGTCTTTAAAAAACTTTCAGATAAAATATCTTTTTTATTAGTCATTAACCATATTTCAGCCTGAGCAATTCCGGCTGTTTCCATTTCGTTTAATTCTGCACGATTAGTAATCCAACCTGCCTTTAATCCTTGTTTTTCTTCTTCTGTCAGAGGTGTAGAATTATCATCTGTTTCAAATATGTTCATATCTTTATTCCTCCTCATCCCAAAGTTTCTTAGAGTTTTTGTATAATAAATCTCTTACAATATCTTTTAAAACATCTTCAAGCACATCTTTTTCAGCAAGCTGATTTTCAAGCCCCATATTTTTATTAACTTTGCTTAGAATCTTTTTGGCTTTCTTTTGTGCTTGTTTATAAATAATATCATCAAACTTTTCTCTGGGAACTATAGCATAGACAAAATCGCAATCCAAAGCATCTGCAATTCTTTCCATTGTAGATATTTTTATATTCTTTTCATTCTTTTCCATAGCAAAAACTCTCGGCTGAGAAACTCCAATTCGTTTTGCAAGCTGAGTAGTTGTCATGCCTAAAAATTCTCTAATAGTTTTTAACCACCCCTGAGGAGGAATTTCTATCATAACTTTTTTTAATGCGTCAAATTTCTTCTGGTAATTGCGTCTTAGTATTGTTTTACTATCCATAATATTAACCTATATATTATAATAAATCTATTTATATTATAACTCATATATTAAGCATATTCAACATGTAATATAATATAAAAGTTATAAATATTTACAAATTAATCTCGTATTTTTGTTTTGCGGTTCGCAAAATATCAATATTTAAATATGCCTAAAACGGCGTAGTTATAAGAGTTTCACGATTTTGCCAGTTCGTATTCAACCTGAGGAGTTTTGTGTAAGTGTGTATACCTGCAAGGATTTGTGGGTTTTTGGGTTGGGTTTTAATGGGACATTTGAAAAAATATTTTTCTGCCGACTTTTGGCTTTACGTTTGAACTTTACTGGGTTTTAATGGGACATTTGAAAAAAAATGTAGATTATCAGAGAGATTGAGAAAAGTACCCCCGGAAGTTTGAGAGAATTTCAATTTTGCGAGCAATCAGGTGGAAAAATTCCAAAACTCTCTGATACAAATTCTCAAACTTACTGATAATTCATTCTCAAACTAACCGATACTTTTTTATTTATTTAGCCCGTTGGCTAATTGAATACATGTTTTTATACATTATAATAATCGTTAAATTTAAAAACTTTTGTAATAAGGAATTAAAAATGGCAATCAAAACTCATAAATTAGCTCAAACACTGTATAACATTAAAGAAAACTTTAATATTTCTGATGAATTAATAACACAGTTAATAAATTCAACAGAAAATCCTGAAATAATAAATAACTTGGATAGGTTTATTAAAGGTTATAAAATTGAAGACATTTATTTTTATTTAATTGGCTGTTTGTCTAAAGTGGAATTAGTTCATGGACTTAAACAAGAACAACTCCCTGAAGAATCTAAAAATAATTATAAATATCAAGTGCCAGATTATTTATGTATATATAAAAGTCCAGAAGATAAATTACAAAATCTTCTAATAGATGTCAAATCTGTAAAAGATACTTCTTTAGTATATTCTTTTAATAAAAAACAATTAAGAGCATTGTATAATTATTCACAACAACTTAATGCAGATATGTGGATGGCTATATATTGGACAAAACTTCACGTTATTACGCATATTCCCGTTGCTTTTCTAATAAATAAACCAAACAGCAAATTAAAGTTTGAAGAAGCTTATATGAAGGATTTTTCTTCACTGTTAGGTGATTATTCGTTCATTTTGGCAGACAAAAATTTATTTGTTAAAACCACATACAAAAAAATAGAAAACGATACAAGTCATATTCAAGGCAAATACGGCTCTATAATAAAGGAAGAAATTGCTATTAAAAAAAATAAATATGAGAAAATTGAATGGCTTCATTCTGCAATACTTGATTCGATATTTAAATTAGAAGAAGTAGATGTTCAAAATAACAATAATTATACTACTGCATATAGTAATGCACATAATAATATTGTTATGATGAAATTAACTTCATTGATACTAAGAGTATTGGTTATGACACACGGTATTGAAACTATAGATCAAAGGTGTTTTAATATGACTCAAACTTATATAAAAGGCTTTATGGAATTTATAAAAGTTCCAATTTCATTCCAAATACCAAACATTTAAATTTGGTTAGTTTTTAACCATTGATAAGAAATGTGTCTGAAACACACTATTATTATCAAATAGACTTGACTTGTCTAAAAACAGAGTTACTATGAATAGTGACATAACAAGCGTTTTAAGACTTAACAGGTTCGTGTCCAACCTGAGCAGTTTTATGAACTTGTGTATATAGTAATCATGAATATCTCTCTGGGTGGGTTTTAAGAGGACTGTAGATTATCAGAGTGTAGATGTAGATTATCAGAGAGATTGAGAAAAGTACCCTCGGAAGTTTGAGAGAATTCTTGTAGATTATCAGAGAGATTGAGAAAAGTACCCCCGGAAGTTTGAGAGAATTCTCAAACTTTTTAAGTTTTTGGGGAAGAATTTCAAAACTCCCTGATACAAATTCCAAAACTCATTGATAATTCATTCTCAAAGTCACTGATACTTTTTTGATAAGTTATATGTTGATTTTGTAGTATTAAAAATTTTGTCATTAAGTACTTTGTTTTTGATATATCTAGGCACAAGTTTGTTGTAAAATTTGAATATGGAAAAATCATATTACAAATCACCAATTGGAGTTTTAGAAATTATTTGCGAAAAAGATGCTTTAATTTCATTGAAACTTGTTAAAAAGGCTGATAAATCAAGTAACGAAACAATATTAATAAAAGAGATTAGAAGACAATTATCTGAATATTTCTCTGGTGAAAGAAAAGTATTTGATATAAAAATTAATCCGCAATGTACTAAGTTTCAAAAACTTGTTTGGAAGGAACTTCAAAAAATTCAATATGGTAAAACAAAAAGTTATTCGGAAATTGCGGCAGCAATAGGCAATAAAAATGCTCAAAGAGCCATTGGCTCTGCTTGCAACAAAAATAACATTTTAATTGTTATTCCATGTCATAGAGT
>CADCKD010000049.1 GCA_902801985.1 uncultured bacterium
ATTAAAAGTTTTGATATCCTCCCAAGAAAAACCATTGCTTTGTTTTCTAGTAATTAAATCTCTCCAAACGTCATAATTTGGAAGAGTAATATCAATATCCATATTTATCCCACACTACTAACTAACATCAAAAATATCCAATATAGTGGAAACCACACCATTTTGAGTATAAATTAAACAAATAAAAAATAAAGGAATTCAATCAAATTAAGACATAATTTGAGTTTTATCGCACAAAATGATAACTATACATCCAATAAAAAACCAAATAGGTCTAAGAAAATGTATAAAATACAGTTCTGATTGATAAAACGTAAACATTTGCTATAATTCTTTGGATTACAAATAAATTTGTCTACACACACCAAGAAAATAACAGTCAAATAATTAACCAAATAAGAATAAATATATTTTGAAATTTCTAAAAATTTAGAAATAAACACTGAAATCTTTGATGTATCTGTAGTACAGAAGGAATAAAAATGAAAAACAAGAAAATTACTTTTGTTGATTTATTCGCTGGTTGCGGAGGTTTAAGTGAGGGATTCTACCAAGAAGGATACCAAGCTTTGGCCCATGTAGAAATAAACCATACTGCATGTCAAACACTCACAGAAAGAATGAAATACTACAACTACACAAATTATGATAAAGCTGTTATAGAAGAAGATATTACAAATCCAAATATAATCGAAAAAATAAACACTGCAGTTGGTAAGAATTCAGTCGATATCATCATTGGAGGGCCTCCATGTCAAAGTTTTTCTTCTGCAGGTCGTGCAAAAGATGACAACGGAATGAAAAATGATCCGAGAAATTATTTATTTGAAAGCTATGTAAAAATACTCAATTATTACAAACCTAAACTGTTTGTATTTGAAAATGTAACAGGGATACTAACAGCCAAACCTGATGGAAAAAATAAAATTATAAACAAAATAATCGATGAGTTAGGGAAAAATTACAAAGTTATTCTTAACCCAGAAATAAATGTATTTAATACAGCAAATTACGGAGTTCCGCAAATAAGGAAAAGAGTTATTTTACTTGGAGTAAGAAAAGATCTTTCTTATACACCAGAACAAATATATAAATCCATAAATAAAACTCATTATGATCCAGATATGGAAAACACCGCCGGGTTAAAAAAATATGTTACAGTAAAAGATGCCATCGGAGAACTTCCTTTTCTAGAACCTGGCCAAGGTCAATCAAAAGTAAATTTTAAGCCTTCGCTTACAAATGATTTTTTGAAATATATTTGTTCGCCATGTCAAGATACACTTCTCGATCACGTTGCTCGAAATCACAATGAACTTGATAGGGAAAGATATAGAGAAATGTCTAAAAATCATTGGACATTTGAAGATTTGCTTAGAAACAGACCAGATTTACAGCACCCTAAAAAACGAGTATTTAACAATAGCTATACAGTTCAATGGTACGATCTCCCATCTAAAACAATACTAGCACATATTCATAAGGATGGTAATTTGTTCATACATCCAGACTACAATCAAGCGAGAACATTTACGGTAAGAGAAGCAGCTAGAATTCAATCATTTCCTGATGATTTTGTTTTTTGCGGTCCAAGATCTGAGCAATACAAACAAATAGGTAATGCCGTACCACCTTTATTCGCAAGAGCAATTGCAAAAGCGCTAAAGAATTTTTTATGATGGAGATTTGATGTGTTTATTAAAAATGTCTCAACATTAACAACTTCACTTGATAAAAATGAGTTCATAGAACTTGCTGATTTATATATTCGAATAATAAAAGAAGCTTGCAAAATCGAAAAAATAACATTACCAGATAACTCATCATCACTACCGTTGAAAGAATTAACTAATATCGGAGTAATATCAGATGTTAATGATATTAATTTGCTCCAAAACATTTTAGGAATAAAATTTAACGAATATATTTCAGTTGTAAATCTTGTTGAAAAGAACAATTGTTTATACCCATACGTATGTAAATTGTACAATTCTTATAGAAAACAAGAACAAATCAAATTTAATAATTGCAAATATACCGTAGCAGATTTTTTCTGTGGTGCCGGAGGTATTAGCCTCGGATTTAAACAAGCAGGGTTTAGTGTAAAACTTGCTAATGACATCGAAGATGTATGTACCTTTACATATAAATATAATCATCCTGAAATTCCCTCCGAAAAAGTTGTCAAGGGAGATATAAAAGATGTTATTCAAAATCTTAACAGTATTATCGATGGAGACATAGATGTTGTAATAGGGGGACCTCCTTGCCAAGGTTTCAGTCAAGCAAACAAAAATCACCGCGTAATAGATGATCCGCGAAACAAACTATACAAGTATTACTTGAAAGCAATTGAAAGAATTGTTCCTAAATTCGTTGTTATGGAAAATGTTAGGGGAATGCTTAAAGTTGCACAACAAGTAATCGAAGATTATGAAAATCTTGTTTGTCATAAAGATAACAAAGTTTACAAATATATTGTTTCCTATAAATTATTAAATTCTGAACATTTTTCAGTTGCTCAGAGTAGAGAAAGATTAATATATATTGCAATAAGAGATGACATTTCAAAACAATTAAAAATAACTCCAGAAACTATATTTAATGATATAGAAAACAATTGCAAAAATAACACTATTTTCACATTGCAAGATGCATTGGATGATATAGATAAATTAGATGCAGAAAGACAAAAAAACAGAAATGAAATAGATAGCAATATAAGTGGAAAAAAAGTTACACAAAACAAGTTTGCTTACAATGATAATAAATACTTACAAAAAATAAATGAAGGGCGCAATATTCCTTTAATATACAACCATAAGGCACGATATTGTAGTGATCTAAATTACGAAATATACAGAAGATTAGATCAAGGAGATGATGCCACTAATGAAAAAATTAAAGATATAATGCCGTACGCTCATAGGAACCACTGTTTCAAAGACAAGTACTATAAATTAATTGCGAATAAGCCATGCCGTACCATAACCGCACATTTACGAATGGATTGCCACTCACATATACACCCTTACGAAGTAAGAGCCCTAACACCAAGAGAAGCAGCCAGAGTTCAATCATTTCCTGATGACTATGTATTTCTAGGTGCCTATTTGAAAACTTATATGCAAGTTGGGAACGCTGTGCCTCCTATGATGGCAAAATCAATCGCAGAAGTAATCATGAATTATTTGAAGATGACGTATGATAAAGATAGACCAATTGATAAAGAAAATAAATAATACGGAATTAGGAAAAACAGGAACTCATGAAACATATGTACATATTCCTACAGAACTAGACATCTCGTCTATATTTCCAAATATTAATGAAGAAATCGAGTTTAAAGATAGAAGAAGTAATTCCTTTTACAAAGTAAGACTAACCAAAGGTAGAGAACAACGAATATGCGGATTGGGCCCCTTTTATAGAGACAAACAATTATGTGGTGGCGATGAAATTCTTTTTGAAAAAAGAATGTATGCAGATCACATAGAATACATAATTGATTATAAACATCTAGATCAATCAATTATTCTAAAAAAAAGTAATAATGGATTTGAGGTACTTAACCAAGAACTCCTTAATCTCATTAATAATAGTACTACAGAAAGTCAAAGTGGGCTTCAGATAAAAATTGAATTTTCACAATCAATAAAGAAACGAGCTGACTCACAAGTAGAAACACAATATTACAATTTAATATTAGGGAATAAAACAATTAATGATCAATACAGTAACAAGGATATCCTAGAAATTAAAATAAAAGATTCAAAAGCATTTATTACGAAAGCTTTTATTTGGAAAAAAATTTCTTTTGCACAATAGGATAATTTTATGAAACCATATATTTTTGCCATAGATTCTTTGGTAACAGATTTCACAATAACAGAAACTACAAAGCAAATAAGATACCGATATGAATGTGACTCTTCTAATTCAATGCTTAATAAATTAGCAGTTGGAGATGCAGTTTTAATTTTTTATAAAAATACAAATTTAATATCGTCTGAATTAATAGTTGAAGAATCAAACGACAACTATATTATTTTTAGGAAAAATTTCGATCTTTACTATGGTGTAACTATAGATAATCAAGAGCATATAAATAAATTGCTTCAAGATGACATAATAGAGATAACAGAAGAGGAATACGAATTATACAAGAAAGAACTACAAAATAATAATTTTTCTCTTGGTAAAAATATTAATAAGCATCTCCCATTTAACAATCTTTTTCACACTAAATTAAAAAATAATTTGCCACGCAACATAATTGTTTTCGGAGCACCAGGAACAGGTAAAAGTTTCAAAATCAACGAAGATAGAAAAAAACTTCTCGGTTTGAGAGCTGACGAAGATTACGAGCGCGTAACATTCCATCCCGACTATTCCTATGCAAATTTTGTCGGAACATACAAGCCTGTAATGAAACTATGATCAACTGTACGGAACATTCAATAACAATCAGCAGCTAACCAATCTCCCTATCCTTATGGGATTAATCTGTGGCACAGAAAAAATAAATACAAGACTAGCAGACGGTTCTGCCTCCGCCGATAATAACCAGCTTGAATTCAAAGAAGGAAAAACTCTCAGCAAATTCATTAAACCTGCAAATATGAATGAATCGAATTCATCAGGCGGTATATCATACGAATATGTTCCCGGACCGTTTATGCGCATGTACGTCAAAGCAATGAAAAATGTCCAGGATGTAACTAACGAGTTCGATGATCCTCGTCCGTTCCTTCTAATAATAGAGGAAATAAACAGAGCAAATGTAGCTGCTGTATTCGGCGAAATCTTCCAGCTTCTTGATCGCAATGATGACAATGTGAGTGAATATCCGATACAGACATCCGAAGATATCAGAAATTATCTTGCAAAG
>CADCKD010000050.1 GCA_902801985.1 uncultured bacterium
TATAAAAATGTGATACATATCACACAAATATTTATACACAATTATTTATGTGATGTACGTCACAATATTATAATAGTATTTAAAAAATACTTGCTTTATAAAAGAATTTGAGTATAATATATAGCAAAGGTAAGGAAAAACCTAAAAACCACAAACCAACTAACTAACAAATAAGGAAAAAACATGAAAACAGAATATCAAATTACAGAATTATACCCAGTATATGACAGATGCAAATCATTCTACGGCAAGGCTCAAATTTGGGACGGTCCCGACGAAATAAAACTCAAATCATATGATACTTTTGTGGCAACTATCAAAGATAACCAGCTTGTTATTGTTGACGGGATCAAGAATTGGTCACAAACAACAAAACGACATATCCGCGAATTTGCAAAACAGTATGGATACATTAATGACGTTAAATAATTGGGAGTAAAAGAAAATGAAAATTGTTATTGAAATGAGTTTAGCAAAGTATGTAAATAGCGGTTTATGCGGTCGTAATGCTACAGAGTGGGGTAAGTGCTTCAGTTATGATGAACTTGACAAACTTGAACAAGTATTTGAAGAGTTGCAAGAAAACGGAATAATCGACGAAACAACCATAGATAATTATTTTGATGAAGATCCGGCAATGTTAGCGAATTGGATCGGTAAGTGGGACAGTGAATTTTTTGGTGATAATGTTCGCTATGTGTTAAATAACTTTAGCGGCGATTATGAAATAGATCCTGAAGATATAGATCCGTCCGATAATGAAACCATGTATTATGACTCAATCGAAAGCGATCTAGAATATGAAATAAAACAAAGTTTATCTCACGATGGATATGATAATGTAACAGATCAAGTTAGATTTTTAGTCAGTGATATTGTGGAGAACTACAAGGCTTCACAATATCCACAAACAAACGACGGATTAAGCGATTATTTACAGAATGTAAAATTAAGCGACCTGTTCTAATTTAATAACTAACTAACAACCATTAAAGGGGGTAAATACCCCTATAAGGATCAAACTATGAAAACATTAACAATTAAATCATTTAATGAGTTAGATAATATTCAGCAAGATCAAGCGGTTACAATGTGGAATAATAAGGGCAATATTGAAGAAATAGCAAGCGACAATACAAGTATTGTTTTGCAAGATATGATCAATATTCTTGAATATGAAAATTTGTTAGATTTACTCTGTTTTGATAATGATTATAAAAAAAATCTATTAAAAACTATTTGTTGTGACGTAGGTGAAAATTTATCTATTACCACAGATCGTTATGGCGATTATTGTGCAATGTGGGAAAGTTCGGGCGATACACAATATACACATATCAATTATAATTTGGGCGTTTATTTTCACCAGTATAAAGAGTTATTCAAATTAATCAGTATGTTTGATTTAGATATTCAAATTAGAATAGATTTGTGGGATCACTATGCTAGATCAAATTGTTTGACCTGTTCTGTTGATGTAGATAGTCCGAATGATTTAATTAGATACATTCTTGAAGAAGTAAAAGATCGGGATTTTGTAAAAAAACAACTAAAAAAAGCGAATTTTACCCGTAAAGACTTAAAAGAAGCATATAAGCAACTCAATTTACTTTGTGAAGATTTAGAAAATTGTTTTACTGAATTAAACGAAAAAATTAGGGATTATTTTAATTGGGATAATATTTTTGAGAGCGAAATAGAATATATAAGATCTAGGGATTATTGTTTAAATTTAAATACTGAATTTATATTGAACGGCGATCAAATCGTTGACGTGAATAGATACTAACTAACTACTTTTAAAGGGGTAATACCCCCGATTAATCAACTAACTATTAAGGATATAAAATTATGATCAATTTATTAAAAAAATTCAAAAAAGCATTGCATAATAGCACTTTTGCAGTAGTTTATAAAACATCAAATTATATTTATTTAACGGATTTTAAGATTAAAATTAGAATCGCGCAAAGTAGTTCATATATTAATGATCTGTTTGATCCGTTGGATGATTTTACATGCTACAAATATGTAGATCTGTTAAAGGGTAAAATGACTATTTTAGAAGATTGTTTAAACAAGGATAGTTTATTTGAAGAGTTTTTGAATATTCCGGTTTTTAGCAATTTGTCAAACTTACCACATATAAAATTAAGTGATGATGGTTATAGGGAGGTAACACAGAACACATTTATTTATGATGGTTATTTGTGTTTATCGGATGGTTGCTATTTATTACGGCACGAATTACCGGAAAATAACAAAAAAGATGTAAAGCTAAACATTCCTAATGCTATATGGAATCTTTTCACAAAGTTTGAATATATAAAAACCAAAGATAAAAAAGTACAAATTTTTGGACTGTTATCAAAAAATATATCTATATCTATAGAGTATGAAACATTGTTCTATTTAGATTCAAACATAGATATGCTTAAAAATATATCCAAGTGTTTAGACACGTGTGATGATGGCGCAATATTCGACTTTACAGATATTTATAAATTAAATCTGTCTACTAAAAAAGCGGAAAATTTGCTCAAGGTTACCGATGGCTTAATCTCAATTAAAAATTTAATATTTAAGCATACAAAGGAATTGATTTTTAATTCAGATCTAAAAGAAAAAACAAAAAGTTTTGCAGTAGATTATTTTTACTTAAACAAATTTAAAAAATTGTTCACTTGTTCAAGTTTGCATACTGTTTCCAGACTCTCCAGTAGCAAGCCATATTACATTACTTTACAACAAGGTAGTAACGCTCTGATTTTGGCTTGTTTTCGTGATTAAATTACTAAGGGGTGACGCTATGAACAAAAAACCAACTTTTAAACAATTTATAGAAAAACTTAGCAGTAAAGCTATAAGCAACTTAAGAATGTGTGGGAAATTGCCGGAATATTGCCATGAAAAAGAAAAATTAAAATTCGGGCAGTGGAATTATTTTAAAGAAGTTCCGGAAAAAATTAGAACAAAATTAATTGATAATTACGGTTTTAATTTTCAAAATATCACCGAAACACAAAAAGCGATAATTGAAAAAATTCACCTTGCTAGACTTAAACAAGAAGAGAACAGGAAAAAAGAAAAATGTTTGAGATACTGCAAAGAAAACATTGAGCGTATTAAGGAATTTTTAAACGGTGCAAAGTTCTATATTTATGTGTGGTCCGGCTCGTATCGGCATTACAGAATTAGTACAACTAAAGATTATACAATTTTCCAAAATTTAAATAATTGTTTTAAATTCAAAATCAAAAAAGATAATGACTCAGTTCGCAAAGGTCAAGAGCATGAATATTATCAATTTTGTGATACAAAACAAAAAGCTAAAAGAATTATAGAAAAATTGGAAAATTTACAATGATTTACTTTATATGTTTAATTTATCTTTTGTTCAAACCGTGGCAAAGATCAACAACCTTAATCGCCTGGTCGTTCATAGCGGTTTGTATTGGAATGTTTGTTCTACAGTTTATGCTAGATACGAGGTTTTAGGAGAGATTAAAAATGTGTAAAATGGCAAAAGCGGCTAAATTAGCATTACAATTATTAAATAATACAAGATCTGAACCATTAAGCGGTGATGACGAAGTTGGTGTCCGGTCGTGGCTTGATAGTAAAGGTAATAGATTTGTTCAGTTGTTCGATTTGATGAATGATGATACAACATGGACAGATGTTGAATCGTTGGATTCTATTGACTTTTGGTGGGATGATAATTGGGATGATCAGTCGCATGATCAACCTACAATAGGAGTTTGGAACGATGATTCGGGAGCGGTTTTAGTGTCCGATCAACCTTGCACCATTGATGATTTGATTGATAAATCGATCTAATTTATTAGCAATTTTTTTAAGAACCCCGAAAATACTTCGGGGTTTTTTATTGCCCGAAAAAACAGATCTGTTTGTTATCCGGTCGGCTGTTGATCCGGTTGTCCTGCTGTCTTTGTTCCCAGTCTTACAATGTGAATTGATCCCGAATTGTTAAGGATCAGTTTGTCAATTCAATCACATGCAATAAGTGTGCCATAACTGTCTATTTTGGCAGCTTTTATCAATCTTTTTACATTATGCAAACATCATGCCAAAACATTGATTTATTATGTTAAATGGTGGGGGATAGGTCAAAAAATGAGCAGTCAGACCGTCGAGACCGAAACCCCAACTCCGAAAAAATGATAGGTCAAACTCAATCGTACAAAAAATATGCAATATGCACCCAAAACCCTTGCAAAATGCGGATTTTTTAACATAATATTTAGTAAAAAGTTGCAAATTGCAAGTCATTTAACATAGTTTACGCTGTACAAATTTTGAGCAATTAGAAAAATAAGCTAACAATGACCAAAATTTAAACAAAGTAGTTAGTTTATTTGTTTGCTTTGTTTGCTCATTCGAGGTGAGTTTATGGCAACGTCAGAAAAAAAGAGGGTCCGAATAAAAGCTACATCAACAAATCAAGGTGGTAGACCGCGCACAGATTTAGTTGATCCGTTTTCCAATGAGTTAATTGTCGGTAAGGTCCCAAAGGCAAAAGACGGTTCTCTAATCAATGACGTTGCAAAAGACCAATGGCAGGAAACTTGTAAACTGCTCATTTCCCGTAAACAGCTTAAACGCAATCACTTACCGATTGTTCTCAGTATGTGCAATGCCTTTGCTGTAACTGTAATGAGCGATGATGATTTAATTCGCTTTAATTTCACCAAAATAAACGAAGAGACTGGTCAATGGGTTCCGGCTAAACACGTTGTTCAGAAAACCTACAATGACATTATGCTCCGGTGTATGGCAATTCTCCGGTTAGATCCAAAAAACGAACTATACAACAGCCTTGCAAGCCGCACAGAGGAAGCAAAGAGTCAGTATCTAAAGACGATACAACAAACCTATGACGAGTTCTAACAACCTAAAAATCCCGTTGTATGCAAAGGGTTTCAAATACTTTAAATCTGCCGTTAAATACGCTAAAGACGTATGCGAGGGTAAGATTATTGTCTCTGAATCACCTAGACTCGAATGCAAAAGATTTTTGACAGAACTCGAATTACAGAAAGATAAAAATTACCCGTACTATTTTGATAAAGTCGCAGGCGAAAAGATTTGTAGTTTCCTAGAGACTTTACAGCACGTCAAAGGTAAATGGGCGAGGGGCGATATTCAGTCAAGATATTTGCACCTAGAACCGTGGCAATGCTTTATATGCGTAAATATTTTTGGTTGGAAAAAACGGATTGATGATTTACGTCGCTATATGCTTGCATACCTAGAGTTACCAAGAAAGCAGGGTAAATCTTTTTTCTCTGCCGGATTTGGTTTGTACATGTTTGCCGTTGACGGTGAAGCAGGCGCAGAGGTTTATTGCGGTGCTACAAGTTTAGATCAAGCGATGCACGTTTTTAAACCTGCTTCACTCATGGTAGAACGAAACGAGTTTTTTAAGAAAAAGTACAAAGTTAACGTCAAAAAAGAATTTATGGATCTGCCGGACGGTTCCATATTTAAACCGATAGTAGGTTCAGCACACGATGGTAGTTCACCGCATTGTGCTATTTTGGACGAAGTTCACGAGCACCCTAACGACGAACTATTTCAGTCTCAAATGACGGGTTTAGGTTCCCGCGATCAACCGCTTGTACTGCTCATAACTACAGCCGGAAAAAATATTGAATCGTTTTGTAAAGAGCAACACGATTATGTGTTTAAAAATCAGCAGACAGAGTTAAAAAATCAAGATTTAACGACGTTTGGAATGATTTATACAATCGACAAAGACGATGATCCGTTCACACTGGAAGCATTAAAAAAGGCAAATCCAAATTACGGAGTATCTTGTAAAGAGGACTACCTTTTACGACAGCTAGATATTGCTAAACGTTCACCAAAGGACCGCGCAGATTACCTAACCAAAAACCTTAATGTTTGGTTAAATGCAAAGTCAGCATTCTTTGACATGCAACAATGGAATGAATGCGCAGACGAAACTCTAAATATTGATGATTTCATAAATGATGATTTGTTTATTTCATTCGACTTATCGGCAAAATACGATATGACAACCATTGTATTGAATTTTGTACGTAAAATTAACGGCTATAAGCATAGTTTCGTGTTTATTTACTCGTATTTGCCTACAGACACTATTGAAGATGTGACCAATTTTAACTATAAATTGTATCAAAAGTATGTGCAAATTCAATCGCATAACTGCCCGTATGGAACTTTGCTCACACCGATAGCCGGATCAGAAGTAGATACGGATTATCTGTATGAAGAGTTAGTAATGATAATCAAAAAGTTCAAACGGGTAAAAGAGATTATATATGATCCGTGGCGAACACCATCAGTTATGAACAAATTAGCTAAAAATTTTGGCTTTTTGCGAGATCGTATAGTTGAAATGACGCAGAATACAAAAAATTTGAATGCCGGAATGAAAGAGATGCAATCTGCAATCGTTTCAAAACGCATTCACCATGACGGTAACCCGATTTTAGCATGGCACGTTTCAAACGTCATTTCGAAAGAGGATAACAAAGGGAATGATTTCCCGACAAAAGCTAATAAAAACGCAAAAATAGACGGTGCAGTTTGTACGATTATGACTCAAAACAGAGTCGAATTATACAATCCTACACATAGTTTAACAGACAGAATTTTAAACAGAGTCGCAATAGGAAGTATCTAATGTTTGACTGGT
>CADCKD010000051.1 GCA_902801985.1 uncultured bacterium
TATGCCTGTCTCTTTATCAAATGTGCATTTTAACATTTTGCAGCTTAAACCTTCACATAATATTTTGTCTTCATATGAGTTAAGATTTGATTTCTTTTCTGCTTTATTAAATGGCTTATATTTTACATACACCATTCCAACTATTGCAATGATTAATATACATGCAATTAAAATAATTCTTTTTTTGCTCATTTGTCACCTCCGATTTATTACTTATATACGGGATTAACTTTATAGTGCAGTGTTAACGACGGAAACTCACTTATAATATTATAATATGTAGCTATATTTGCTCCTGATGATAATCCAAATGAAATTGTTCCTGCAGAATTTATGCTGACATTAACACTTACATTTCTCTCCTTCCATGAAACATGTTTGTCCCAAGATTAAAAATACATTGCATTTCGATTTCATAATAACATATTACTTTTGACTATCCATTTAGAATATCAATACTATTTCTAATATTACTTTTTTTAATCATTACCAATATCATCACAATTAAAATAAAACCACTAATAATATTTGGAAACAATATATACATAAATGGTATCTCAAATACATAATATCCTATCTGTTTTATCATCTGTTTATATAATAGATATATTCCTGCAAATGAAATGAGCAATTCTATAACAATAGACTTTAAATATATAACTGCTATTTCATATATATATATACCACACACACATTTATATGGAATTCCCATTGCATGCAACATAACAAGTTGTTCCTTCATATTGTCGTATCTTATGTATGATATTACTATACAATTTGATATAACCAATATAATTATAGCGATATAAATTATTGCAGATGTTATAACAGCAAAACTAGTATACAACTTTAAATCTTTTCTCTGACTATTCAAATCATATATAACCGTCTCATCTCCACTTGAAATATATTTAATCACATTTTCACTGTCTTTTTTTTCCATATTAAAATATATATTGCTTGGATACCTCTTCTGCAAAAACTTCAAATATTGACCAAAAGAAACAAGAATAACAGGTGAATAATACTCATCAAAATATTCCGAATTAATCTTCCCGACAGTATCTTTAATAATATAATTTTCCTCTACTTTATGTGACAAATCACCTTTACCAAATCTGTTCATTACTAATATATCATTTTTATCCATTCCAGACACATAACCTTTACCATTGGGTGATAATGTATTTTTCAGAATATAACATTCATTTTCGTTTAATCCGTTTATTTTTTCTATATCTATTCCTAAACTGGCTGCATTATCTTCATTAACTCCAACTAAAGTAATTCCAACATTAATATACCGTGAATTTTGTTCTATCTTCTGCTTATTGTCAGGTGATAACTGTGACAGATAACTCTTATATTCGTCAGACAAATTCTTTTGCTCCACCCTTGCAGAAAGGCTATATTTATATATATCAAGTCCATCCTTAATTGCTGTAGTTGTATGTATATAATCATACATTTTTTTCCCCGACTCTGTTCCAATTATTTCATTGCTGAATACATCTGAATAAAATCTGACTTTATATCCATAATCCGTTTTAACTTCTTTCATTTTTCCATACTGTGACACAAAATATATCATTCCGGATATTGCCATGCCACTCACAGCCAACACAAATATAAGAAATACATTTTTTATTCCATTTGTTGTGCGGCTCTCCCTAGCTATTGTCATATAAATACTTCGACTTCCGACAAGTACACTTCTACATTTCTTTAATGGTATTCTTCTTTTTCGACTAATATTTTTATTACTTTTCATATAAGCACAAAATACAAAAAAAGCAATCGTTATTATAACAATTACAAATATACAATTATATATAACTACATCAATGAATATATTTTTCATAGCAAAAACATTATAACTAAAAGTAGTTACTATCAAATTAGATATTATCAAACCTGCAATCATTATTAACGAAATATTATTTAAAAAAGAAAACTTCATAACAGAATCACTAATCCCCATATTTTTTAATATTTTGTTAATCCTGCCAAGTTTTCTAGTATATATATTAATTACTGATATAATCAGTATTCCACAGATTGCATACATTACATGATAAATATACTGGTATACCCTCATAATTCCTATAGAATTTCCATGTGTATCTATATCCGCATATTTTAATTTAATTTTGTTAACATAACTATTAGATTTATCAATATCGTATTTAGATAATATTTCTTTGTATATTTCTTCAAAGTCCTCGGTTTCCGTTAAAACAAGAATATTAAATCTGTTAATTTCTTTTGAAGAATCCATGTTTATATTTTTGTAAATATTACATTCTACTTTTTCATCCTGCCTATTATATCCATGTCTGTCAATAACACCTGTAACTTTATACTGCCTTCCATTAATGCATATTGATGTATTATTTTTCCATGAACTGATTCCATACTTATATAATAAAATCATATTGCATGCTATTTCATTATTATTTTGGGGTAATTTCCCTTTTATCAGATAATTTCCAGAAATTCTAACATAATTCTCATCTACATAATTCTCCCCCACTTCCATATTTATTTCATCGACACTTATCATTCTCGATTTAAATACAGAACTGTCATATACCATATTATCATTATAAAGCATACTTTTCATTTTATCAGACACATTAACAATTCCAAACTGATACTTTCCATATAATTCTTCACTTCGAATTATTCCATTTTGTCTATTAATTATAAGCAATGTACCAAATATGGTTAAAATTATCATACATATAAATGTTATAAACAAAAAAATTTTTCCCATCTTTCCTTCACGAAAATAACTTTTTTGGATAATTCTGCAACATTTATTCACATCGTATTCCCCCATCTTCTATTTTCAGTATCCGGTTCGAATACTTTGTCAATTCCATGTCATGTGTAACATAAACAAATGTCATTCCATAACTGTCAATGCACTCCGTAATCATATCCATAACCGTCTCGGAATTATTTTTATCCAGATTTCCGGTAGCCTCATCCGCAAATAATATTTCCGGTCTTCCAGCCATTGCTCTGGCAATGGCTGTTCTTTGCTGCTCTCCACCAGACATTTCATAAGGATACTTATTAACAAGTTTCTCTATTCCCATTCTTTTGATTAATCCATGAATATAAACTTCATCAATTTTCTCTCCTTTTGCAAGAACCGGGAGAATAATATTATCATAAACACTAAGTGTCTGTATCAGACAATACTTCTGAAATATAAATCCCATTTTTTCAAGACGTATTCTGCTTTTTTCTTTTGCATTAATCCCCCCCATCTCAACCCCATTTAACTTAAGACTGCCATCATCAAAATCATCAATAGTACTCAATATATTTAACAATGTACTTTTTCCTGAGCCTGATGCACCAATAACAGCAATTCTTTCCATTTTGTGTACCTCAAAAGAAACGTTATCCAATACAGTCCTTACTCCAGTGCCATCACAATATGTTTTTGTCAATCCATTTACTACTATATGTTCCATATATCATTCATCTCCCCATTTTACATGTTTTTCAAGCACCGCACCCTTTAAATCAATATTCATTGTAATATCTTCCAAAAAGTCATTATGTACAACTAATTTTACTTTCTGATTACTTATATAATCAACGAGTTCCTCTTTGTCTAACCCTTTACTATATATATCTCCAGATACTGCCCACACTGTTTTTTTTCTGCCGGATTTTATCCACTCTGTAACTTCACAGCTTGCCTTGTCTATTATTCTTGCATCCTCCGATGTTTCAAAATATATATCAAAACCTCTTTGCTCAAAAAAACTTATATTTGTTATATCGATAAATATTGAAAACGTCATATAATCATCTGTATCATATGAGGGCATTTTATCACTTGTTCTTACAGCCTGCATTCCCCTACCACCAGACTTTCCCGTTTCTATATCTTTTTTGTAACTTTCCAAATCATACACATCTCCAGAACTTGGTGAATCGAATAACTCATCTAATACAATATACTTTTTTCCTAAAAATACAGGGGAAAACAAATTAATATATGCTAATACTCCTGCCAATATGACAAATATACTTATAATAACATACTTTATTTTTCTTTTCATAGCTTCTCTCCTCATACAATAAGCATCACCTATACTATTATGAACCAACATATAAAATTATTTAAAATGTGTAACTGTTCAGAACCCCTTCGGGTTCAATAACCAATTGTTGTGCAAAACAGAGAATTGAAAAATTTTTTTCCGCTCTGAATTGCTGTTATTTTGTGG
>CADCKD010000052.1 GCA_902801985.1 uncultured bacterium
TATTGCGTTCACGCGTAACAATGTCATGTATTACTACGTCAAAAACATTCAGGGTGATATCATCAAGATCGTAAACGAGAATGGCGGCTTGGCATATACGTACGATTATGACGCGTGGGGAGCGTTGATTTCCATAAAAGACAATCAAGGACATACGATATCCGGAAACAGCCTCGCCACCACCAACCCCCTGCGCTACCGTGGCTATGTCTATGATGATGAAACAGGCTTGTACTATCTCCAGAGCAGATATTATGACCCGAAAACAGGCAGATTCCTGAATGCTGATGTTTACTTCGATACAGAAACAGGCAGTCCGTTAAGTACAAACATGTTTGCATATTGTGAGAATTGTCCGTTGTACAAAATAGATACAAATGGAAAAGATGCGTGGTGGCTACAAGCAAAAATAAGTGTTTGGTCTATGGGGCATACATCAATTCTGGTTCAAGAGAAAGCAGGATATTGGTGGTATATATACTGGAGTGGCGAAAGTGTACAAGTTCTTTTCTTAGGGACTTTAGGTCGTGACCAAATAAATGAATATGTTTCAAAGGTTCTTATTGTATTTTCTAAACTATTTAATATAAATGTAAAGAAAACTGACAATTATAATTCTATAATAAAACTGTCTGGTGGTTTTTCAGCTTCTTATAAGTTTGCATTATCATATGCTCAAGGTTTACCATATAGATATGTCAGAACAAAATACTATACTTTAAGCTATAATCCTAATGACGGATATAGCGAGGAAGAATTGTGTGCAATGACAAAAGGACAAATAGAAAGATTATTAAGAAACAAAACACATCGGCAGTACAAAAATAAATGTAGACCTCAATCTTACGTTGTATTAAATAATCCTGAATATGACACATATAAGTTTAACTGCATGCATTTTAGCATTTTATCTCTATCTAAAGGTTATACAAATAAAGATAACAAAAAGTTTCAGTATGCTTTGAAAGAAATTCAAAGATGGGATTTTATACCAAATTCAGGTTTTAGAAGATTTTTAAATATTTACAGATATGTTACGGAGATCGGAATATGAGAGATTATTTGATAAAATATAAGCATGGTATTATTACATTTGTAATAATCTTTATTGTTTTATATTTTTGCTTTTCAGTGTTGTTTAAAAGCTTTTATTTTCGACAGATTTCTTTCGGTAATTATGTTGATAATACTTACTATAATACAGGCTCATGTTTTACCGGGGATACTCCCAAACGTTCAAAGGATTCTATTTATTTCAGAGCTGATGCTTACGGACACTTTCCAAAGGCAGGTATTTATAATATTACGGGTAGCTTTACAAGTGCTGTTTATCTTGAAAGATTCTCTTATAAGAGCGATACATTAAATAACGGTGATTTTGTATACAACAATATGCTATGCTACAATTCTCCTTCATACGAAAAAACCGAACAAAAATATTACTTGGATTGTTTGAATTATGAAACGGGAGAAAGAGAGCATTATTTAGAATTAAACTGTCCGTTGAACGAAGAGCCGAGCCATGCGTTCACTTTAGAAGGCAATTTGTATTTTGAAACAGAGCAGAATAGTGATTTGTCAAACACTGCCGTATACCGTTACAGTGAAAAAGGGTATGAAAAAGTATTATCTGAGGATTATGTCGGGAAAAAGTATTATATAGACCAATTCTATAAAAACTATATTTTTTTAACTAATGTTGATAAACTTAATCCAGATATAAAAACATCCGTAATCACTATTGATAAATACGATGTAAATAAAAAACGTATTGTTCAAACATTTAATATAACTGCTAATCAGTCCATGGATAAGGAAGATAAATACAGGATACTTTTGTTTACAGATAATTATGCTTTCATTGAGTATCAAAATTCGCGTACATCAATGCGATCAAGTATCTTAAAATATAATATTAATTCCGGGAAATATGAAGAAGCATTCCAAACAAACGAACATTTTGTGATAAACGCTTACAACGATAATGCTTTTATAGCTTTGGAAAAAGGTAGTATACTTGCGCTCTCTCCGCAAGGTAAGGAATTCAAAAAAATATCTGAATCAAAAGTAAACGGTATAAGTATCCTTGATGACAAATGGCTGTACTATGAAGGCGAGGATTATCATCTGTACCGCATATTGCCGGACGGTTCGAAAACAGAAAAGGTGTTTTAACTCATTGTAAGCAACAGCAGAACTTTCCCCTCTGCTGTTGCTTAATCAAAAATAGAACATTTATGGTGATATTATCAAAATCGTCAAAGAAGACGGCAACTTGGCGTACACCTACGACTATGACGCGTGGGGAGCGTTGCTTTCCATAAAAGACAATCAAGGTAATACGATATCCGGTAACAGCCTCGCCACCACCAATCCCCTCCGCTACCGTGGCTACGTCTATGATGATGAAACAGGCTTGTACTATCTCCAATCTCGCTACTACGACCCAAAGACAGGCAGATTTCTTAATGCGGATGTTTATTTTGATACTGGGTCAGGCAGTCCGTTAAGCACAAATATGTTTGCGTATTGCGAGAACTGTTCAACATTTAAGGAAGATATAAACGGAGAGAATGCGTGGTGGATTCAAGCGCCGAGCAGTGCATGGTGGCAAGGTCACACATCGTTACTTATTCAAGAAAAACCCGGTTATTGGTGGTATTTCTATTGGGGTGGTTCCAGTATTCAATTACTCTTTTTAGGAACATCAAAGGCGAAAGAAATAAACACCAAAGTTAGACGAATAATAAACATATGCAATAGATATAGTGGATATAGAATATCGTATGACGAAAACTATACAGGTTTTTTAAAATTTCATGGCGAGTTTTATAACACATATAATGCAATTAAAAGGTATATTGATTCTTATTGCAAAAGTCGTCGTGTCACGAAATTCCAATTACAGGTTAATCCTGATATGAGTGGAGCCTCTTATCGGAGATTATTAAATTCTACAAACTTTAATAGCTTTAAAAAAATGTTATTATCAGCTACACATCTTAAATACAACGGGAAAAAACGACCATATTCAATTATAGTAAATGGAAATAAAGATTATAATTTACTATTTAATAATTGTATGCAAAAAAGTGCTCATTTTTTATCTTTAGGATCATATAAGCCAAAGGGTAAAGCATTGCTTTTCTTTTCAACAATGTATTCTTTCAGCTTTTCCAGGATGATACCTAACCGAGCATTTAGTACAATTTCAGCTTTACGGTTATCTTACTAATCAGAGAGGAAAGTATTATGTTTGATTTAGCAAGTTATTTATTGTATTCGATTTTTATCTTCGTAATAGTGACATTTTTGTTTTATAGCATTCAGAAAAAGCGAATCAGTCAAATTGCAGATTATAGAAAAAAAGCAATTTTATTTCTTTTATTATCTCATTTCATCACTCTTATATTAATTCTAATACTCTCTATTATTTTTGGAGGCGGGACTTATTTTGCTGAGTATCTGTTTGACTCAACACACTCCTTGTATTTCTATTTTTTCCCTATTCCAAACTCTATATCAAACAATACAAATAAAGGATTAGTTTTTATTATTACTCTGTTTGCTTTTTGCGCAAATAGTGTGATGAATTATTATTTATGCTATAAAGTCTTTTTTTCCTCATGGGTACCGAGGAAAAAAATGTGCAAAATCATTTCAGCTATATTCTTTTCACTTTTAAATAATCCATATATTTCTTGCTTTACAATAATTGATATTGAGAGATTATTTTGGTATCTAACAATCTAATAATATTATCCCGGGCAGATATTACCGTTCTGATGGTTTGAAAAAGAATCGACCTCCATGATTTTTGTGACAATAAGAAGATTTATTATAGCACAATGGGTAATCCGCTTAACTATCGTGACGGCATGTCATTTGCGTGGGAAAACGGCAGATGGCTCAAAACCATCACCAAGAACGGCAATGATATTGAGATGAAGTACGACATCAACGGTATGCGTACACAAAAGGGCAATACCTACTATTACTACGATACCGATAACAACCTGATCGCCATGGTAAAGGGTAATGATACTCTTCACTTCTACTATGACAGCAACAACAGCCCTATTGCGTTCACGCGTAACAATGTCATGTATTACTACGTCAAACGCGTGGGGAGCGTTGCTTTCAATAAAAGGCAATTATGGTCATACTATATCCGGAAACAGCACAAGCCTCGCCACCACCAACCCCCTGCGTTATAGCGGATATGTTTATGATGATGAAACGCGATTGTATTATTTGCAGTCATGCTACTATGATCCGGTTACCGAAAGGTTCTTGAACTCAGATGATATGGTATTTTTTTAATGAAAAGAATAATACTTTATTATAATAGTGAAACTAAGTTTCTAATTATAAAAAAGAAATTTTGGGAAACAAATATTAATAATGCTTTTTGATGATAGGTGAAGTGAAAGTGAAAAAATTAATTCTATTAGTATTATCTATTTTATATTTTTAATAAAGGATAATATTCAGTTATCTATAATACTTAGAAGGATGAGAATTATGTCTGAAACATTTGCAAAAAAATATTGGAAAGAATTTGAAGAATTATC
>CADCKD010000053.1 GCA_902801985.1 uncultured bacterium
CTTTAAAAAAAGGATCAGAAAATAAAAACTTAACAGTACTGTCGTTAGGATCTAAATTTGCTATCGAAAAAGATTCGCCAATCAAATCAGAAGGAAATGCACACAAATCAGAATTGTCGGAATATTCATTAATAATATTTTGCTTTACAATATCCACAGGGTTAACAATATTAGCTGCCGCTAAATATTCGTGGTTAAGATACTCAACTTGTTTTATATTCATAGAATATCCCCAAACTATTCAATATAACAAAAAAGTCATCAAAAAAAAATCTAATTTCAACAAATAAAATACATCTGTTCGTTACATCCTTTTTTCAAATCCATACCCAAAAATCAAGAATTAAAATAAGCTAATAACTTATTGATATAACTTTAAAAAATTTTCACAGTATGTCTAATCAACGAAACTAATTGACAAAAGATGCATATAAAACATAAGGAATAATCGTAAATATATAAATCAATCATCCCCCATGAGGCAATCATTTCACAATTAACAAATTATTAAATTTAAGTGAACCAACAACCTCTATAATACTTCACAAAAAAGAAAAAATATTACCTTCTTCATATTTACGGTATTGATATCCGACAGAAACATTTTTATCTATTAAGTCAGAAACAGACGATCCCAATAAAATTTTACTTTCTTCAATATTTATGCAATCAAGTGTATTTAAAAGTTCATTATTACCTTTCGGGGCGTTTGGGCTACTTCTTACCATAAGTCTTGAAAGTTCTTTATCAGCACACTCATGAGCTCCAACCCATGTTCCCCCTTTATTGTTATTTATTACTTCTTTACCATTTTTGACAGAAGTATGATACTCACAAGTGACAACCATGGCATAATCTGATACAGCATAAATAATTTTATTTCGCGCCATCGCATTATAACTTTTAAATTTTTCTTTCGGATTAACAATAGAAAGCCAAAGTGAATCACCTGCCATTATCGCCTTTCTGACCATAGGTTCACAAATTCTCTTTATCATTGAATCTGATACAGCAATTATACTATGTCCTCCTTTGCTTAATGAGGATTCAAATGCAATCTGATCTATGCCTTTAGCTCCACCAGATGAAACTGAGAACCCATCGTCTATTGCAGAAAAAACAAAATTTCTAGTAAAGAGCTCTGCTGTTTTGTCCTTTTTAAGATCGCGAGAACCAACAACAGAAATACTTTTGTTAGTCTCTATTAAACCTAGATTTCCACAGTAAAAAATAACGGGTGGTAAAGGAATCTTTGATTTACAAAATTTTTTTCTCAATTTCTGAGGATAAAGATCTCGGTTGGCCCTAGTAACAACGCTGATACCGCGATCATTTAAGTCAGATAGTTCAATAGTCAGCTGTTGGTGTCGTTTCAGCAAATACGGAATCCTAGTATCAAAATCACAAGTACGACATCTAGAAAACAACTGTTGGCGGTATTTTTGGTATATCTCAGCAATATTTTCTGAACTCATTGAAAAGAGATCGGATGGCTGCCTATTTTCTTTATACAGTGCTGTTGCAAATGCAGAGTATGCTGAATCTGAAAGAGGCGAAACATCACCTACTGCAAGGTCCGAACACAGCAAAAGTGTCACCAATTCATTTTCTGATAATTGCATTTTTACTCCCAATATAATATAGGCTCAACAGAACCTTAATGTTGTAACTGTAAAATCATTTGCTATGTGGCCGGAGAAGTATTAGCCAATGCAAAAGGCGTTACAGATTGCACATTGCATTCGCCTAATATAATACCGCACCATGTGAATGTCCACCCAGAATCTACCATATCATCAATAAGAAAAATATTCTTATTACTGATAAAGCTTTTACAATTATTGTTAACCGCAAACGCATTTATCACATTATTGAGTTGTTTTGCAGAATTCTGCATTGTTTTTTGTGGTTCATTATCATTTACTTTAATAATTGCATCTACAAAGGGTAAACTAAGACTATTAGCAACTCTATAAGCAAACTCTCTAACCAGTGAAGGATGTCTTAAAGATGGTACATAAGTAACGATAACATTATTATTAACAATATATCCATTCTTTGCTAAAAACAAAATCATGTTTGCCATATTTTGGACTAATAATGATGAAAATTCGCCGTTTTCATATTTATCTCTTGCTACAATCTCACCCAAGCCAAAATTGTACTTCGTAAGATAAAAACCATCATTGTTCAACAATTTATATCTATTGCAAATGTTTGTGTTGTCCGGGAACTTCACTTTGTGTTTTATAAGATTAAGATTTATATCATAAGTATAGGAGCAGTTAATAAATTTTGATGAATCAACTATAATTTCATTAGTCAGCGTTACATTTGTGTGAATTCCGGTACAATTGCAACATCTCCCACAAACCTTACTAAAAGGATCATCTAATTCTTTAGAAACATACTCCATGAGGCATCCGTCATAGTTAATGAAATTCTGCATATTCTCATTTTGATGATGTTTTAATTCAATAATTTGTTTTTTCTCTGCTATATATTCATCAAGATCAGATGCTTTAAGAGTTCTTGTATAACAAGACGACGTTTTGGAGATTAATTTCCTTGCAGTGAGATGTTTTAGTATTGCTTCAACATTTCCACGTCTTAAATTGAATTTATTTAGAATATCCGACATCCTCACATAGTTATTATTTTCCATATAATTCAATATTTCATTCATTATAAATGGATCAGGAAAAGAGCTTTCAATAAAATATTTTGAAAGTTTTTCGTCACCAGGACCGGATAACAAAAAAATATATGCCTTTTCTATTCCTCTTCCTGCTCTGCCGATCTGCTGATAGTACTCGAGCATAGATATAGGACTCTGCATATGAATAATGAATGATATATCAGGTTTATCATACCCCATTCCTAAGGCAGAAGTTGCAACCAAAACCTTAATTTTATTTGAATAAAAATCAAATTCCACTTGATTTCTATCAACTGTATTAGAATGATATGAAACTGCATATATTCCGTGGTATTGTAAATACTTGGCTAATATGTCTGTATCACGAATGGTTGCACAATATATTATACCGGCTCCCACATTTTTATCATTTTGTAAGTAAGATAAAATCCAAGCAAATTTTTCTTCTTTTTTTAAATTTTTTACAACTTCAAGGTAAAGCGAATGACGAATAAGTTCTCCTCTAATTATATTAAGTTTAGCGCCAGTTACTGATAGCTGTTCTTCAAGATCGTGTATAACAGCATCATTTGCTGTAGCTGTAGTAGCCAAAATGTGCATTTTGGGGTTTGACAACGTATTTATAACAAAGTCTTTGATCTGGCAATAATCAGGTCTGAAATCATGCCCCCATTCAGAGATACAATGAGCTTCATCAACTACAAACAATGCCAATTCTTTCTTTAACTGAACAAGTGTATTTCTAGTTTCTGATTTATTTAATTGTTCAGGAGTAATAAAAATAAGATCATAAGAATCATTAATTATTGAATATCGAACTTCTTTCAACGGAGAAGTATGGTTAATCAAGCAACAACTTAATCCCATTCTCTGACAGGCCTCTTGCTGATTTCGCATAAGCGATAGCAGGGGGCTTACTATTATTGTTGGGCCATATCCTTTTTGTCTAAAAAATTTGGTGGAAATAAAGTAAACTAAACTTTTTCCCCACCCAGTTTTTTGAACAACCAAAGTAAGCTGATTTGTTATAGTTGAAACTATAGACTCACACTGATCTTTTTTAAATTCGGCATCTTTGCCATATGCTTCCTTCAGATAGGATGTTGCTAATTGAATAATTTCATCTGCTGTCATAAAACTATATAAAATATTAAACAAGACGTATAACAACGCAATATATTCACAAATTTCGATATCAGCAAATATTTTTATAATAATATTTGCAAAAGTTCACATATTCTACAAATATTAAAATAAAACTTTCCCAATTTTATGTACTATATACAACAAAGTTGAACCAAATACAGTTCGGTCCTTAACTGTAAAACAGTTTTGCGTTAATGAATTGTATTCCGACAAATTTAGTTTACCTTTCGAGGTCGACCTCTTGGTCG
>CADCKD010000054.1 GCA_902801985.1 uncultured bacterium
ATCACATCGACATTGTGGGGGTCGTGGGTTCAAGTCCCGCATCGCCCACCATAGAACAGGGGTAAGTAATGTTACCTCTGTTTTATTTTGGAGTGGGCAAGGGTATAGGTTTTCAGGACAGTTGTGATGGGAGTATAACCTTTCAGGACAGTTTGGATGCGTTTTTTATTGGTGATAATGCCGAGTTGTTGCTAGTTTGAGGCAAGTTTATATTGTAGAGATTTGCCGGACTTTTCTTGCACTTTTGTCCCAATTTTTGCACTATTTTGCACTAAAAACTTGTTACCCTGAACTTGTTTCAGGGTATATTTAGCATGGAATTTAGCATTGAGCCAAGTGCAAATAAGTGCAATAAAGTGCAAAAATAAATTATCTTTTAGTTTGATATGTGTCGAAATATCTCTGAGATTGAGATTTAGGACTTGATTTATTCCGAAAGGTGAGTGATGAATGTGTGTGAGGTAATTTATTATGACAAACTTCACACCCGAAAAATGTAAACGAATAGCACTCGCAAGATTAGACATTGTTCATCAATGGCTTGAGTTTAGAAAGCAATCTCAAAATAAACTTAAAGCTGATTATGATTTTGTGAAATTGCATAATACTTCAAACTCTCACTTGTTTGAGATTTTAGGAAAAATATCACGCGGTAGTTTGCATCGTTGGTATGCGATGCTAAACGGAACGGGAGATTACACAAAACTTTTACCACAATATAAATATTCAACTGTTCTGGAATACCGAACAGTTCTGAATGATGAAGAAATTAAAATATTTATGGGTTTGCTTTTACACCCGAACAGATTATCCATCGGAAAAGCAATCGCACTTACAAAATATAAATTAAAAGAGCAGGGACAAAATTTCATTCCGGCTGATATTACATTCCGCCGTTATGCAAAATGGTTTAAGGATAATAATTACGACAAATGGATTTTAGCTCGTGACGGAGAAAAAGCACTTTCAGATAAAGTTGAACCATATATAAAACGTGATGCTTCGCTTTTAGAAGTCGGGGATATTCTTGTCGCAGACGGACATAAATTAGCCTTTCAAGTAATAAATCCGTTCACGGGCAAACCTTGCCGAGCAACACTTGTCGGCTTTTTGGATTGGAAATCAACGGCACTCGTTGGTTATGAAATTATGCTTGAAGAAAATACACAGTGTATCGCAAGTGCTCTTAGAAACGCAATTATCAATCTTGATATGGTACCGAAAGTTGTGTATCAGGATAATGGCAGAGCATTCAGGGCAAAATATTTTACAGACGACAGAGGATTTAGCGAGTTAGGATTTAACGGATTGTATTCAAAACTAGGAATTGAAACAGTTTTTGCAAGACCATATAACGCCCGAGCGAAAGTAATAGAAAGGTTTTTCAAAGAATTTCAGGAAGGATTTGAAAAATTACTCCCAAGTTATATCGGGAGCAACATCCAAGACAAGCCTGCTTATATGATGAGAAATGAAAAATTCCATAAAAACCTTCATAACGATTTTATTCCAACAATTGAAGAAACAATAAAAATGATAGATATGTGGCTGAGTTTCAAGAATTCGCAACCCTGCCCGAATGCACCAGATAAAACAATAGCCGATGTTTTATCAGAAAGGAAAAGACAGAATATTGATATAAATTTGCTTGACGATTTGATGCTTGCAACCGAAGTTAAAACAATTCAGCGAAACGGAATCAGGTTTTTAAATTGCGACTATTTTGATGAAAGGTTATATGGACTTAAGAGCAAAGTTTTAATAAAATACAATCTTTTTGACCTTACAAGTATTAAGGTTTACACCTCCAAAGGTGAATATCTTTGTACCGCAGAACGAGTAACCGAAACACACCCAATGGCAAAATTGCTCGGTGATGTCAAAGATTTTGAAGATTACAAACAGAAAATTGTAAGGCAACGGCAATTAAAAAAGAAAACAGTCGAATCAGTTAAAAAATATTTGAAAACAGAGGATATAAAATTACTTGAAACCCAAGTAGAACAATCTGATTCTCATTTACCCATTCAAACACCGTTCAAAACGGATTCAAAAAGGGTTCAAACGCTGTTTAAAAATAATTCAGAAAAATATGAGTATCTTGTAAAAAATGATCCTAATAATCCTTGGATAACAGAATTTAAGCAAACAAAGGAGTATCAATTGTTATATGAAGAAAATATTTGTTAAAACTCAAAATGTGAAAAACTTTATCGGATTAGTTGAAAATTTGATAAATAAACCGAAAAATATTCCAAAGATGGGACTTGTTTACGGTGAACCCGGACTTGGAAAATCGCAAACAGCTTTATGGCTTGCTTGTAAATATGACGGAATTTATTTAAGAGCATCAAACCTTATGACAGGCAGATGGCTGCTTGAAGAAATGGTCAAGGAACTGGATGAGATTCCGAGATTTTTGACATCCGACAACTTTAATATCGTAGTAAAAAAGCTGAAAAATAACCCGCAAGTGATTTTTATTGATGAAATTGATTATCTGATGAATAACTACAAAACTATTGAAACCCTGCGGGATATTCACGATGAAATTGGCTGCCCGATAATTTTTATCGGAATGGGCTTGGCACACAGAAAACTTGAAAGGTATAAGCATTTGTATGATAGGTTTTCAGAAATTATAAAGTTTGAAACATTTGGAATAAATGATTTATCGCAAATATTCGGGCAACTTTCAGAAGTTCCATTTACTCCCGATGCGATTGAATATATACATTTAAAATACAATAGATTCCGGCAAATTGTTCAATTAATAAATCAAATGGAAACATTCTCAAAAGATAATAATTTAGCGGAAATTACAAAAGAAATTATGGAGCAGATTTTATGAACATAGAAAATTTGGCGCGACATTTAAAAGAATTTACACTTGATGAAATTGAAATGATTGCGGAATGCGATTGTAAAACAGAACTTGAACTGCTTTTGAACGAGAATAAATTGATATTTGAACAAGGATTGTACAAATATCAGGAAGAAAAGCCAAAGCAAGAATTTATCATTTGTACAAAACAAATGACAAATTGTCAGATTATTACAATTGATAGCGCAATTGAATATTTTTTAGAAAATTATGTCAAAAATAATTGCAAAAATAATACCTTTAGAAGATATCGCGGAATCTTAAAGCACCACATTTCTCCATTTTTCATACATAAAAACTTAAATGATATCACATGCGTTGATATTCAAAAATTTTATTATTTTTGCAAAGGCAGGAATTTCCCGCCAAAAGTACTGAAAAATACTTTGGCACTTTTAAATCAGATGATTAAATATTTTCAAAATCTCGGAATAATTGATAGAACTTGTAATTTTCAGGTTCGGAGATTATCCGACAAAACCAATTTTACAGTAGACAGAATAATTTTTGAGGTATAAAAATGACAAAATTAGATAAATTAAAACAGGCAGAGCATATGTATGTGTACGAGAATCAACCACTTGATGTGATTGGCACAAAGCTTGATCTTTCACGTAGGACTTTATTCTATTGGGAAAAGGAATATGATTGGGATAAAAAGAAGTTTGAAAAAGGCAGAGAACAGGAACTTTTTAATCGTGAACTGCTAAATTTTGCACAAAAAATTATGGATAAAATTTCAAATGATATTGACAATAACCAACAAACTCCGCAGGCAGAAATGTACTCACTGATGAATATCTTAAAAAATCTGCCACAGATAAAACAACAAATAACCGAAACAAAACAAAAGTCTAACAAGAAAGAATATTTACCAGAAGATATTGTAAAAATAGTTGAAAGAGATATTTTAGGAATGTAATTAAAGTACATTTAGTTATTAAGAGCAAATGATATATCAGATTCTTCACTATAC
>CADCKD010000055.1 GCA_902801985.1 uncultured bacterium
TATAAAAATGTGATACATATCACACAAATATTTATACACAATTATTTATGTGATGTACGTCACAATATTATAATAGTATTTAAAAAATACTTGCTTTATTGTTATTTTTAACTATAATACTTAATAGAAAGAACGAAAACATCAACTTATATAAAGAGGTAAACAATTATGAAATTACAAGACATTTATACAATGGCTGAAAATTGGAGAACTGCGGATAATAAAAGATACTCTGTAGAGTTCTATAGCAAAGTTATTGCAGATCTGATTGACCGTAAACAATACGCTAAAAATCGCTACTGGTATAAAAAAGACTATACAGATGGGCTGATTAATTGGCTTAATGCTAGATATCCGGCTGTTTTGGTTACAAAGTTCGTTGTAAATATGATTGAAAATATCAAATAGTGGAGGTAATAAAAATGTTAAGTGAAGAGTATAAAGAGTTATTCAAAAATGATCGCCTGGTTGCTTATATTGCAGAAAATTTATCCGACTTTGCAGAGGTAGAACTAAAAGAAGATAGCTTATTGAATGTATTGCATAGATCAATGGATGCATTATGTGATGGTGAATATTTAGCTTCAATTATGGAATATTACGAGTACACACCAGAAGAGGATCAAATCAAGGCGGTTGATCGTGTGTATGACCTGTTCGAACGCGCCTATAAAATTGTAGAAAAATGGAACACTGACAAAGCTGACAAAGTTGACGATTTAACAGTTATGGTGCGCCGTCAAGACATGCCGTTCGCATGTTTGTTAGATACGATATACAGATTACATCATTTATGTGAACAAAATCACAAAATATAATAAAATGAGTTAAAAAATACTTGCTTTATAAAAGAATTTGAGTATAATATATAGCAAAGGTAAGGAAAAAACCAAAAACCAACAACCAAGTAATTAAACATTTAATAAATAAGGTGAAAATATGATTACTAAATTAAACTCAAACTTGTTGGATGTAACAATCCATTTTACAGATAACGAACATTATTATAGTTATACTGTCAGTGAAATTTACGATCCAAAAAAAGCGGATTTTTTCAAACAGTTTTTCAATTATGATCCTATTGTTTGTGATGTTACTTGCAATAATGATCTTGTATCTACTGTTATCCATGATTATCTTGACAGTGACTATATTTTTGACATTATCGAAAATTTGAACGAATTAGCCGACGGTAAAACAGAGGATCAATTTTTGGAAAAATTAGAGTTATTGCACGTTTATTATAAATGCGTTGATGCTCCCGAAATTAAAGCGGCTTGTGAATGTGTAGAAGATCAAAACTATATTCAAATTTCCGACTGTTGGACGGATCAAGACTTAGGTATTGCGCTTGCTAGTGAACGAGGGTTATTACATCAATTAGAAAAAATTTCAACAGAAGATACATGCTTTGAAAATTATTTCGATTTCGATGCGTATGGGCGGGACTGTCGTATTGTTGAAGATTGGCAAAAATACAACGGATCATTTTGGAAATTTTGGGAAAATTAAAGGGGTGAAATTATGAGAATGTACAAAGTAATTGAGATCGTGGGACTTGATCAAAACGGTTATGCAACTTTTAGGAATGTAGACACATCACCGGATTTTTATGTGGATGTAAATCATTGCTATAGTACCGACCGCTCCGACGGTACAACCAAGACAATTAAGGATATTATCACAGAAATTGAACTGAGGTACTTACACAACCCCGATTTAGTTGAAGATATCGAGTACAAAGGGACATCACAATTTGAAGAGGTTGCAGGCGGTATGCGTGACGTTATTCTACAGATGGAACATTGCCGGATCAAGTCGGTTTATAAGTGGGAATTATACGACAAATTCAAAGAATATTTTGATCGCGATTTAAAGTTAGGATTGAGAACAGTTCAAAGTGTAATCGAGGAAATTGACGATATCCCAGTAACAGCATGGGTCCGCGGGGTTTACAATGATATTAAATACTGTTCCTATCATGTTAAGGATAAATTGAGAAGCGAATTATATTGGCATTATCAATATAATTATAAATAATAACTATTAAATAACTAACAACTTTTAAGGGGGTAATACCCCCGATTGAATAATTAACTAACTAACAAAGGATATAAAACTATGATCAATTTATTGAAAAAATTCAAAAAAGCGTTACATAACAGTACTTTTGCAGTAGTTTATAAAACATCAAATTATATTTATTTAACGGACTTTAAGATTAAAATTAGAATCGCACAAAGTAGTTCATATATTAATGATCTGTTTGATCCGTTGGATGATTTTACATGTTATAAATATGTAGACCTGCTAAAGGGTAAAATGACTATTTTAGAAAATTGTTTAAACAAGGATAGTTTATTTGAAGAGTTTTTGAATATTCCGGTTTTTAGCAATTTGTCAAACTTACCACATATAAAATTAAGTGATGGTAATTGTAGGGAGGTTACACAGAACGCTTTTATTTATGATGGTTATTTGTGTTTGTCGGATGGTTGCTATTTGTTACGGCACGAATTACCGGAAAATAACAAAAAAGATGTAAAGCTAAATATTCCTAATTCTATATGGAATCTTTTCACAAAGTTTGAATATATAAAAACCAAAGATAGAAGAGTTCAAATTTTCGGACTGTTATCAAAAAATATATCTATATCTATAGAGTATGAAACATTGTTCTATTTAGATTCAAACATAGATATGCTTAAAAATATATCCAAATGTTTAGACACGTGTGATGATGGCGCAATATTCGACTTTACAGATATTTATAAATTAAATCTGTCTACTAAAAAAGCGGAAAACTTACTTAAAGTTACCGATGGATTGATATCAATTAAGAATTTAACATTTAAATACACTAAAGAATTAATTTTAAATTCGGATTTAAAAGAAAAAGTAAAAAGTTTTGCAGTAGATTATTTTTACTTAAACAAATTTAAAAAATTGTTTACTTGTTCAAGTTTGCATACTGTTTCCAGACTCTCCAGTAACAAACCATACTATATTACTTTACAACAAGGTAGCAACGCATTAATTTTAGCATGTTTTCGCGATTAAATTATTAAGGAGTGACGCTATGAACAAAAAACCGACTTTAAAACAGTTTTTAGAAAAATTAAGCAATAAAGCTATAAGCAACTTAAGAATGTGTGGAAAAATGCCGGAATATTGCCATGACAAAGATAAATTAAAATTCGGACAGTGGAATTATTTCAAAGAAGTTCCGGAAAAAATTAGACTGAAATTAATTGAAAATTATGGCTTTAATTTTCAAAATATCACCGAAACACAAAAAGCGATAATTGAGAAAATACATCTTGCTAGACTTAAACAAGAAGAGAACAGGAAAAAAGAAAAATGTTTGAGATACTGCAAAGATAATATTGAACGTGTAAAAGAATTTTTGAACGGTGCAAAGTTATATATTTATGTGTGGTCCGGCTCGTATCAACATTATAGAATTAGTACAACAAAAGATTATACAATTTTCCAAAATTTAGATAATTGTTTCAAGTTCAAAATCAAAAAAGATAATGACTCACCGCGTAAAGGTCAAGAGCATGAATATTATCAATTTTGTGATACAAAACAAAAAGCTAAAAGAATTATAGAAAAGTTGGAAAGTTTACAATGATTTATGTTATTTGTTTGATTTACTTGTTATTTAAACCGTGGCAAAGATCTACAACCTTAATTGTATGGAGTTTTATAGGTATATGTATTGGGATGTTTGTTCTACAGTTTATGCTAGATAGAAGATTTTAACCGAATATCAAATTTTTAAGAACCCCG
>CADCKD010000056.1 GCA_902801985.1 uncultured bacterium
AATCTTGCCGCCGGGAAATTCCCATCCGTTTTTGAACTCGCCGTAACCGCGCTGGGTTGCAAAAATTTTCTGATCTTTAATTATGATTGCAGCCACTACATTAATCGTTTTCATTGATAATTCTCTCATTATAATTATTCTTTTTCGTCATCATAAGAAATATCGTCTATCGTAATGTAGTCATAGACATCCTTTCTTACTTTTTGTTCTAATTTTAACAAAAATTCCACCGCAGTCTGCGTAGAATCATCAACCTTCATATTTATTTCTTTTGCACTTCCTTTAACTGGATGAATTTTTCCCAAGTAATAAAATTCTTTAGATGACTTATCGTCTTTATTTTTTCTAACAAATAAATGAAGTTGTATTCCTGTTTCATCGGAATTATTAATTGATACCACGTCTTTCGACTTTAGATTTCTACGACTTTTTGAAATCCATTTAAAATGTTCTTCGTCGACAAAAGAGTCTTCATATTTTATTGAATCACTAATATTCCCGGCTTTATTATAATTAACAAAAATTGGCAGCGTTCTAGTATTTTCATCCAACTTATATCCTCCAATATTCTGAGGAACTTCATTTTTCTCCCAATTAAGAAGCCAACAAACATCTTCATAACTATATTTTTTATATAGTACAAAATCAGTACTGTCATAACGATTACTATAATTTTTTTCGTACTGACCAATTGCAAAATCAATTAATTCTGAAAACACTTCCAAAAAATTTTGATCTTGCAATAGAGATTGTAAATGATCAGAAATTTCAAAATTAAAATTATCGTTCTCTTTTAAGAAAACACAACTTTTATAGGAATCTTTACCTGTACCAGTAGCAAAATTATTTGTCAAAAAATTATATAAATTAATTCGGGCAAAGGAATTTAAATTTAATTTGTATCTGGCAAACAATTCTTTTTCATAGTAATCATTTATATCATTTGGCTTAGGCAAATTTTCTTTATTTTTCGTTGAATACAAGTCCACAAAAATTTTCAAAAGCAATAATTCATAAACACGTTTACCCTTGGCCAACTTTTGTGAAACGAATTCAATAATTTTATTTGCATCTTCTGATAGTCGAATTGGATAATCACTATCATAGGCAACAAGAAATTGATAATAAGATTTTTTGCTACTATCCATAAACCTTAAAACATCAATTTCACCTTCAATTTCAAAATCTTTAAGTTTTGGTATTCTTCCTAGTCTATGTTTCAAATTAAAATATTTTTCTTTCAAAAATCTTATTTCACTAAAATTAGCTGAATCTATAGCTTTAAAAATTCGTTTCTTACTAATTTCATCAAAATGAATTGTGGACATTCCACCAACATATTTGGATCCTTCAAGAACAAATTTTCTTATAGTATCCTTGTTGTAGGAAACATCTCCTGACAGCGCAACAGGGATTAAAAAATTAGTATCGTATTCGCCGATAAAATCTAAGATTACGACAAAATCTTTATTATCACTTTTTCTTAATCCTCTACCAAGTTGTTGGATGAATACTATAGAAGATTTAGTCGGTCTCAATAAAACCACTAAATTTACTTCAGGAATATCGACACCTTCATTAAAAATATCTACAGTAATAATGAAATCTAAACGTTCTTTTGTCGGCTCATCAGTTATCAACTTTTCAATATTTTTTTCTCTGTCCGTTTGGGAATCACTTCCGCTTAAGGCTTTAGCTCTATAACCTTTTTGTACAAATTTTTCAGCTAATGCCTTAGCTTCTTCAATAGTGCTAACAAAGATTAATCCTTTGATTCGATCACCAGAATATCCATAAATATTTATTTGATCTATTATGTGTTGAACTCTAGCATCTGGAAATAAATCATTAAAATCAACCTCATCAGGATCTTTATTCTCAACAGAAAAATCGCTAATACCAAAATAATTAAAAGGGCAGAGAAAATCATTTTTCAAAGCATCTTGTAAACGGATATCACATGCAATGTTGTGATCAAACATATCATAGATATCAAAACCATCAGGGCGATCTGGACTTGCAGTCATTCCCAAACAAAATTTTTTCGGTTTAAAATAATCCATAATTTTTTGATAAGACTGGGCACCAACATGGTGAGTTTCATCCACTACAATTATGTCAAAATAATCTTGCGGAAATTTACAAAGTTCATCACTTTGGCTCACAGTTTGAATTGTCGCAAAAGTAATATCTTTATCATATTCTTTGGATGTTCCTGATAAAAAGCCGTAGGTTTTAGTATTACCAAAAATATTTTTATAACTTTTTTGAGCTTGCTTTAAAATTTGCTCCCTATGAACAACAAATAAAGCTTTATCAAAACCAACATCACGCAAAGCAAATCCTGATGCGTAAGTTTTTCCAGTTCCAGTAGCAGAAATTAATAATCCCTTTTTCTCTCCCTTCTGGATTAATTGCTTCAGATTGTTGATGAACCTTTGTTGCATTTCATTTGGATGCATCTGTTCTTGTTGAGTATCACTGTTACTAACCAAACTTTTGGTTTTATCCTTTAAGAGGAGCTTTTCTTGCTTTAATAAATTGTAGCGTTCACGATACGAATCAATAAATTCAGCGTAATTGACTGCATATGGAGAAATCCACAATTCATAAAATTCGACTAGAAGCTCTCTTGTTGATTGATCTGGCTCTTTCTTAATAGATAGAAGATTCCATTCATGATTAACGTGTAAGGCCGATTGGGTTAAGTTTGAACTACCGATAATGAAATGCAATGATTGATCATTATTTTTAAAAATATAACCTTTGGTATGAAAACCTTTTTTTGCACGGGTGGAATCAAAAATTTTTAATTCTATATTGTCAAATTTAGACAAATAATCTAAAGCTTTAGGCTCAGTGAAACTTAAATAATCAGTGGTAATAATCTTACCAGGTACTCCCATTTGATTTAAATTACGTAAAATTGGCAAAAGGGGTTGAATGCCAGAAAAATTAATAAATGCTACACTTAAACAAAATGCGGAACAGTTCGATAATTCTTCTTCCAAGTAATTGAAAACAGTTTGATGAAGTTTGTCGTTATTTCTAACAAATTGAACACTGCCGCTATTCAAATTAATTTGAGTATCTATGGATATTTCTGAATTTTCTTGATTGCCTGGTAAAAGCTCATGATCTTTTAATGAACTATCCTTATTTGAAAACCAAGACCAAAAATCACCTGATAATTCTGTGTCCAGCATTTCATTAAAAACATTATCGTCAGACATATACGACTCCGCCTAGCACCGTATAAAATTATTTGATTAGTAATATAAACTATTCCTCTTGAGGAATAGTTTATATTACAATTTTGATAAGTTGACAACTAATAAGAAAAAATAATTTAGTAAAAACTAAAGGCTAAAATAAAAACAATGAGTTAGGAAAATTAATTCAAAATTCTGTCGATAATGAGAATAGAGAGTTACCACTCTCCAGTTCCAGCAGGGCTTTTTTATTTTCAAGTCCGCCGCTGTAACCGCAAAGTGTACCTCTGCTGCTGATTACACGGTGGCACGGGTACATTATCAGAACCGGATTCCAGCTCATAACTGCAGCAACCGCTCTGGGAGAAACCACGGTTCCAGTGAACTGTGATGCTCTTATGGCCAGTTCGCCGTACGAAACCGTCTGTCCGTAAGGAACTTCGGCAAGCAGATCAATAACGGTTCTGCGAAACCCGGTACAGCCGTTAAGTTTTATATATGGAAACGGTTCAGGTTTACGCCCGGAAAAATACTGTTCAAGCCACTGCACTGCATCATAAAAAACCGGC
>CADCKD010000057.1 GCA_902801985.1 uncultured bacterium
CAATGGCGGTATGGTGGATATTGAATTTCTCGCGCAGTATTTGGTGCTTTCGAACGCATATAAATATCCTGAAATACTTACCAGATGGTCTGATAATGTCAGAATAATTGAATCATGCGTGGATTGTCAGCTGATTTCTCCGGAGGATGCCTGCAAATTGAAACAGGCATATCTTAATATAAGGGACACGGCTCACCATAGAAGTTTGCGGGGGCAGGAGAGAACAGTTTCAAATCAGCACCTGGGAGAGGAACGAAATTTTGTAATAGATTTCTGGAATAAAACCATGGGAGCTGATTTGTTTTAGATATTAACAGGTGAAGCTCAGTTTGCCTAACTGCCGATGTCCTGTTCGTTTTCCTTTTGTTTAGGGGTTAATTTGACCTTGGAAATAGATATTCCGTCTGTTTCAATTATCGTGGCAGTAAAGTTTCCGAGGTTTACTGTTACGTTCTTTTTCGGATTGTCACCCAGCGTTTCCAGAATAATTCCGTTGAGGGTAACCGGACCGTTCTTTTTCGGATTGTCACCTAGCGTTTCTAGAATAATTCCGTTGAGGGTAACCGGACCGGAGGTATCCAGTTCAGCAGCTAGTTCCTTATTAAGATCTCTGATAGTGGTCTGACCGTCAATAATGAAGGAACCGTCTTTTTGCTTAATAATTTCTTCATCTAGATCGACATCAATTGATGTAGTGAAATCACCTACAATTTCTTCCAAAATGTCATCAATAGTTACCAGCCCCTGGATATCTCCGTATTCATCTATCACCAGTCCGCAACGTTTTTTGTTTCGTCTGAATTTCTGGAGCTGAACCAGAAGATTGGTATTTTCCGGGATAAAGTAAGCCTCTTCAATTGTTCTAAGCAGATTCTCTTTGGAAAAATTCTCTTTGGTCAGAAGTCTCAGTGCGTCTCTGGTATGAATAAATCCGATGATATCGTCTATAGAGTTTCTGTAAAGCAGAATTCTGGTGTGTGGGGTATTGGTGATCTGTTTCTGAATATCTTTCCAGTCATCATTGATATTTATTGCAAAAAGCTCATTCCGTGGAACCATTATTTCATCAACAGATATTTTTTCTAAATCAAGGACCCCGATTAAAATTTCCTTATGTGATTTTGATATGAAAGTGTTGTTTTCTGTACTGAGAACAGATTTAAGTTCATCTGTTGTCAGTGATTCGTCTGACTTTTTCTTTTTAATGCCGAAAATAGAAATAATAATTTTTGTTATGCTATTCATAACAAAAATTAACGGCTGACATATGGTCATGAGAAAACTTATAACGACTGATGATTTGTTGGCAATTAATTCCGGTTTAAGAGCTGCAATGGTTTTTGGTGTAATTTCACAGAAAATAAGAACAATGAAGGTTAATCCGAAGGTGGCAACAGCAATAGCATAATCGCCGAAATATTTAATTGATAGAATTGTTGCAATGGATGAAGCGGCAATGTTCACTAGGTTATTACCGATTAACACCAGTGCTAAAAATTTTTCGGGATTTTTAATCATATCTAAAATCTTCTGGGATGTCTTATCTCCTTTCTGTGCTTTGTGCCTTAATCTGTAACGGTTAATTGACATTACGGCAGTTTCGGTACCTGAGAAAAAAGCAGAAAAAATCAGTAGAAAAAAGAGAAGAATTAGATAAAGAACGGTATCAGACATTTCGATAAAATCCTAGTTTAAAAATAATCTAATTTTACATCAAAGATTCTTAGATTATAATATCAAAAAACTAATCATCGTTTAGTAGAATTGTCGAATTCTTATTAACAAAGAAGAACAACAAAAGATTATGCGATATTCTCTCTTTCTGAATTGTCGTATTAATAATTTAGGTCTTAGTTTTCTTTTTCCTAAGAATGATTGTATTTTGGCAATCTACGAGCAAAAAAGAGAGTGTTATTGTGAAAAAAGGTTTTAAGCTATTCTTGATTGTTGCTCTTTATTCTTTGATATTTGCTTCAGTTGTCTTTCATTTTACCGTTGATAAGATTGTTCCAAATGTGTCATATAAGAATATGATTGATTTTGATATTGCTTTTAATGAGAATGACACAATAGCTATTATCAGAATGCCTACTGTGGATGAGACTGCAAGTGTATATAGAATATATATTGAAAAATCCGAGAATTTAAATAGCTATCGTTCCGAAGTTCCATATGATTACGTTCCTTATTTTGTAGTTGCGTTTGGTGAAACTCATCCGGTTAATTTTAAATTATCTAATTTAAAAGTTAATGGTCAACTTGTTCCAATAGAAAAACTCGCGGGATCACTAAGTGATTCTGGATATGTCGTTGAAGTAAAAGATAATGTTCTACATGCCAATTATCAAAATAATTCTAACCGCCTGGATTTGTATAATTTGGCAAAAGATAATTTTATTTTTATGACGAGAGAAGATGTTAACGCTAATATGGATGCTGATGGAAACTTGAGAAGTGTTTATTATGTGATTCTTTCTTTGCTTTTTTATCTTGTCTTTAAATCATTGAGGATTGGAGAGAAGATCAATCCTTTAGCCAAGTTTAAATTATATATTTTTTCTTTCATCATTCTGTTTATCGTTGCTAATATACTTGTTTTTTCTAATGATTTAACTGAGAACTTTTGGACGTGGTTTTATTTTATTAAAAACTATTTGTGTTTAGTTGCTATTCCTTTATTGGTTTATTTTTTTACATTAGGACTAAAATTTATAGCTCGTTTGTTTATCTTTATTGTTACGTTACTGTTTTTGTTTATTATTGGTGTCGATCATTTTGTACAGTCGGTTTTTGGAACTAGATTTTTGTTTTCTACGGTTGGAACTTATGCCGGGACAATGACTGATTGTTTGCCTTTTGTTCGGACATATATAACTAGTTATTGCGGTTTTTATTACATCATTTCTTTGGTGTTGTTTTCAATACTGTTCTGGACAAAAAATGAATTTGTTAACCTATCAAAAGTTAAATTGAACATTGTTGTTTTGTTTGTGACAGGTCTAGGATTAATGTATGTTGCCAATGGGAAAGAATCAAATCATTTTTTTAATACTTACCAAGTCAATATGAATGGAGGTTGGTTTTCTTCCGGAGATTATGGTAGGAAATACGAAAATTTTGAAAAATTTACTGTAGGTGATTTAGGTTATCAAAGTTATGAGGGATTAAATCAGAAAAAAAATGTAATCGTTTTGCTTGTTGAGTCATTGTCATGCGAAGTTACACATTTATGTGGTAATAAGGATGACTATATGCCAAATTTGAAACAGATTGCCACAGATAATGTTTTTTTTCCTAGTTATTATTCCAATGATATCCATACAAATGGTGCTATTTTTACTATAACGACAGGTTTTCCGTTGATATGCGGTAAAAACATGGGAGATACCTTGCTTAATGAGGATTTATATTTGCATGATGTTATAGATAAATTTCATAAAAATGGATATTTAACATCTTATTATTCTCCTGCTAAGTTTGTGATTGATAAAGATAAGCAACTTGTTTTGAGTGATTATGATGTTTTAAGTTCTTCTAATGATCAGTATTACGATAATTTCGATAAGCCTGGTGTTTTTGGATCTGTTAGTGATGAAAATATGTTTGATAAAATTATATTTGATTTGAAGAGAGTTAAAAACAAACCGGTTTTCATAATGCTAACTACAGTGAGTACCCATACACCATATATTACCCCTTGGGGAACAAATAATATTGAAGTTGCCTTTAACTATACCGATTATGCGATAACTAAATTTATTAAGAATTTAAATGATATCAACTATTTTGATAATGGAGTGGTAATTATTACAGGAGATCATCGGGATTGGGGATTTAAGGATTCTGATATATCTAAAAATGCGCAATCAAGAATTTCTCGAGAGAAAGTTCCTTTAATAATGCTCGATGGTGTTAATCATAATATTGTTTGGGATAGAGTAAGCTTTTCTCATTCGTCACTTGCCGTAATGCTAGAATACATGATGCTTCCTACATATGAAAGAAATAAATACCAGATAAATCCTTTCGTTGATACCAATAACGAACTTATTTTATATCAAAATTTGAACAACATGAATGAGGTTATTGCAAAGTATGGTGATAGGGAAGATACTGTAGTGCTAGATGGTGATCAGACGAG
>CADCKD010000058.1 GCA_902801985.1 uncultured bacterium
TTCACTGAACAGCCCGCTCTTCTTTGCAGTCTCGATCGCATAGGCAATCATAGGTTTGCCCATAAAATCCTTGATATTTTTTCTTGGAATTCTTTTACTACCGCCTCTTGCGGTTATAACTGCAACATTATTATATTTTTTTTTCATTTCCTTAAATTTCACCATTTAATCACATATTCGATTTTTTTAATTCAGTAAGAGTGTAAATCAAATTACTGAATACATATTTTTGATATATGCTTATTTTAACGCTAATAAAAATATTTGTTTTAAGTTTTTAACAGTAAAAATCAGGGAAGCTTTAGGTTTCTAGTTATTGATTACTCCTTTTCTATATCGAAATCAATAGGAGATAATTAAACCTAAAATCAGAGCAAATTTAGGACTGAAAGTTCTTTCGTTTTTTGAATCTCATTTCAAACCCGATACAAATTGTTCAAAAAGTAGCAGAAGATTTGAGAACTAAATCAGATGTTCAAGCGTAGGCCCTAGCGTTTTTACGAGCTAAATCACAGTTCATAAAAAATAGTATTTACCCTCCCAATACGTACTATTCATAATGGAAAAGTCAGCATCAACGATGCTGAAGCTGTTGCTCCATTTTATTATTTGTTCAAAATTTTCTAGGTAAACGGAATGGATTTTAAGTAGCACTTAAGAGAAGTGGTACTCACTATGATAAAACATATAGTCAGATTGAACTTAAAAAGAATGATAAAGGCAAGATTTCAAGGTACTAAGGAGCATAGTACCCCAAATGTTATCATGAGTAACTTGCATTTTTGAGTTTAGCAAAATAATTTGACAACGAAGACGAGTTGCAGGAAATCATTTCATGCTATTTAAAAATTTATAAACACCCCTAGGTTAAACGATAAATATTATCCGAGAATTTGAATATGTATACTAAATTTGAATTTATCAATGCTTTAGTTAAAGCCGGAATAGCAAAGGATGATCTTATTATGATCCATGTAGGAATGAGCTCATTTGGCACAATTCCCAAAGGTATTTATTCGCAATCACAACTGTCACAGTTTGTATTGGATTGCGTATCGGAAGTCATAGGGCCCAACGGCACACTAATTGTTCCTGCTTTTTCTTATTCACTTGGTAAAGACGAAATATTTGATGCTAAAACCACACCATGCCCATTAGTAGGGGATTTTTGCGAGTTTTTCAGAAAGCAACCGAATGTATGCAGAAGTCTTGATCCTTTCTTATCGGTGTCTGCTCTTGGACCAAAAGCCAAATTATTAACGGAAAATATTAGTAATAGTAGCTATGGAGAGAATTCCTTCTTTGACAAATTTACAAAAGCTGGAGGAAAAATTGTATGTTTGGGGGTAGGGCTACGATATGCAACCATCAGACACTACTATGAGGAAATGGCCAATGTTCCTTTCAGATACCTGAAATTTTTCAGTGGTTATATAATAAGGGATGGCGTTAAAACAAAATGCTGTTGGTATTACAGTGTAAGTCCTCGTTGCAGTAATACATATCCTTTAGGAATAAAACTAGAAAAAATAGTCGAGCAAAGCGGATTTATGAACAAAATTCCGCTTGACAAAGGATTCGTATCATGCATCAAATCATCTGACTACCTTGAGATTGCACTTCGCGAATACAAGAAAGATCCGTGGCTTTGTGCAAGAGGACCTAAATGCAATATTGCGGAAGAAGAGAAAAAACGCACTGGAGCAGAACAGTTTAATATAAAATTAAACAGTACAGATATTATAGAATTGGCACAAAAGATATCACCCATTCCGCGACACCTTATCTCCGATGGATATGATGAATCCCTTTATGCTTTAAAATCAGTTTTCGATATCAAAATTCATGAATACAAATCTGGTGAAAAAGCGTTTACATGGACCGTTCCTGAACGATGGATCTGCAAAGAAGCTTATGTAAAAGATTTGAAGGGACAAACAATAATCTCCAACAGCGAAAGTCCTCTTTCGGTTATATCTTCATCAAAATGTATAGATAGTATAGTAGGGAAAGAAGAACTTTTGACACACATTTATACACCAGATCCCCAAAGAAACGGCAAAGATCATAATGCAATACCTTTTATATTCAAATACTATGAAAAAGATTGGGGTTTTTGTTGTACAGAAGATACTAAAAAGCTAATCGAAAACAGCCAAGAAGATAATTTTTTTGTTAAAATCAACAGTGATTTTTCATATGGAACTCTAAAAGTTGGTGAATACGTAGTTGAGGGTGCAAACAAAGAATGTATAGTATTGTGTGCGCATCTATGTCATCCTTGCCAGTTTAATGATGGGCTGAGCGGAGTCATAGCAGGATTAAAAGTTATTGAATCAATATCAAAGCTAAAATTACGCTATACGTATAAATTACTCATCGTCCCAGAAACTATTGGTTCTGCGTGTTATCTATCTCATAATGAGAATCAAATAGCTTTAATGAGAGGCGGAATTTTCTTGGAAACTCTTGCCACTAATTATAGGCATACCATAATGAGTTCCAATCAACCTAATTCTTACTTTGACAAATTATGCCATGCAGTAACAGTAGGCATGGATATAACTACTGTTCCATTCTTGAATGCCCTACTAAATGACGAAAGAATGTTTAATGCTCCTGGTATAAATATTCCTATGCTATCTTTGCAAAGAATTGCTGAAACAACAGATCCAGAATACCCTTTTAGATATTATCATACGAATATGGATACTATAGAACACGCTAATTTTTCTAATTTAGAAAATTCTATCGAATTGCTAAAAAAAATAATTCAAGCACATGAAAATGACTTTTACGTTATACCTTTGTTCAAAGGAGAGATATTCATTTCAAGATTCAGTGAAATTGAATACGCCAAATACGGTGCAACAATCAGAAAAATCATGTATGAACTAACTAAACCAAAACAAATCAGTCAAATTTCCATAAATATCAATGAAAATTTCTTTAAAATTAAGGAAATACTAGATTTGCTTCTAAAATATAACCTTGTGGAATATAAATGATGCTATACATTACCGAAAAAGAAGTCAAACATATATTGTCTGAAAATGTAATAAATGTTTGTCAAATTATAGAAGAAACCTTTCTTACAATACATAGAAAAGAGTATTCTTTAGGAGGTCAAAACAATGCAAGTCATGGTATACAACTGCGCTATACTAAAGATAATAGACATAATATGTTTATCGCTATGCCTGGATATTTAGGAGAACCATTCAATATTTCAGGAATTAAATGGCACGGTCCGCTCACAAAAGTCACAGACTCTGCAAGAGACTCGCAGTATTTACTAGTATTAAATGATCCTAATACAGGTATACCGATCTCAATGATGAGCGCAAATACAATTACTGATTATAGGACAGCGGCGGTTTCATTGCTTGCAGCGTGCAAAATCGCTCATCCGGATTCTAAACATCTTGGTATTATTGGTCCTGGAAAAATTAACAAAATTCTGACAATTGGTCTATTACAAAAATTCAATAATATAAATAAAATTTTTATCAAAGGTAGAGGAAGAAAATCAATTGAATCTTTTATCGAAACGATAAAGAATATCTGTCCAGATATTCTATGTCAGATTTGCAATACTACGGATGAAGTCTGTGAAGAATCTGATATTGTCAGCATAAATACCGGTTTTTGCTTTGATAAAATATCTGATATGCCAATAGTTAGGTCCAAACATGTAAAA
>CADCKD010000059.1 GCA_902801985.1 uncultured bacterium
ATTGCTATCCTTGGGAATCAATGAATCAATTTTATCGATTAGTCCACACTCCCGAATAAAGGCTCCTGCCAGTCCCAAATGTCCCAGTGCGTAAGGTTTGAGCTGATCCTTTGCAATCGCAGTCATAACTTCTCCTAAAGTGGCCAAAAACACCTTATTCTAGAGAAAACGGTACGGTTAACACAAACACTAAAGTAATAAAGTGATCCTAATATCACGTTTCAGAAACAAATAAATTTTGTGCTTATTTTTGTGACAAACCTCTATATTAATCGAATTTACAATATGCTAGTCTCAATAAGAGCCAAGCATTCCCTCTTGATTATTGCACCTATACCAAAGGCGATAATTAAGCATGTTCAAGTGCGAAATGTAAGATTTATTAACAAATCCTCAAATTTTAGTTCGCATAATAACGCAACAAAGTAGCAGTTATAGTTACATAAACAGAGTAACAAACAAATAAAAAGAATATCACCGAAGACGTACAGTTCTTCCAAAATAATAACTTGCTATTCTTGCTTTCAGTGCTGATACTATTTTCAGTAAACAGACAACTTACTGCCAAAGCAATGGGAATAAAATATCTCCCCTGAATTCCTTCAATTAGTGTAGCATTTGGAAAAGTAGTCCATTGAACCAACAAGCAAATAAAGATCAAAAAAAATGAAATAAGAACTAGTAATAAAGCGAGTAATACCTCTTTGTAATTTTCTCTTATTCTAAATGAAAGGAAACAGCTGATTATAAGAAAAATTGTCAAAAAGCGAATTTTGCTACCACGTAATGCATAGTCAAGCCATCCAAGTTGCCCTATAAAACTTTTCCAATAAAAATGCAATAAATCATTATTAGTCAATGTACTAAATAAAATTCTAGCAGTTTCATTAATATGTGTCAAATAATAAAAGCCTTTGTATGATAAAGTATAATCACCCTTTATTGTTTCACTGACATGAATTTTATAAAGAAAAAACCACAATACAAAAAATAATAAATATCCAGCCAACCAAAAAATAGCCTGTTTAATTTTCGATTTAAATAAAAAAACAATTGATGGCAGAGCTAAAAACGGAACACAATTCAATCTGTGGCCACAAAAAATAAGAATTGCAAAAGTTAATATTAGCATATATTTATAATTTATCTCTGCATCGTTTATTAATTTCAAAAAAAGTGAAAAAATTAAAACAACCAGACAAAATAAAATGCCATCAGGTGTAGTATAAGACATCTGAAACAAAGTCATTGGCATACACAGTATAAGCAAAGTTGTTAAATTTGGTTTTCTAAAGTAAAACGCAAAATTCAATATACTCAAACACAATAATACATTTATTATTCTTCCAATAAGATAAGTATTATGAATTGAAAAATTACAGATTCTGCCAATTTCTATAACAACTGTTTGAGGTAAATATATGAACGGAACGTATATAATAGCGGTAACTATACCCCTTTGAACTTTATTGTTCTTATCCTTCCACCGTAAATGTTTAGTTGAATTTATTTTTTCGTCAGTTAGTTTTCTATCATAATGAAATGGAATTTGCTCATAACCCCAAAAATAATCATTAAGTGTCTGCTCAATTTCAACTGTTGGCTCAAAAAAATTAAACTTCAAAAGAGAATAAGATCTTGTGTAATGCGCAAATTCATCAGGAGACTGAAATGGAGGTGCAACACTAATTAACGAAAAAAGAATGAAAAACAAAATATATTTAAACTTTGAAGAAATACAATCCAAATCTATTAACATAAAACAAATTTCTCACCAATAAAATTTAGCAGAATAAGTAAAATAATTTATTACCAAGATAATCTCAATACAGCTTAGGTTTTAACTTTAAAAACCCAGTATTTTGAAACTATATAACTGACAACTGTAACAATAACCAAGGAAACAACTATTGACAAATAACCATCAATTCCAACCGATTTCTCAAAACTTATAATTAAAGTTCTGATTACTAAATTAAACATTGCTAAGGATAACAATTTAAACAGGCGTCTGTAAGAAGTACCAGATTTAAAAGTATATAGTGCATGACCATAATAGGAAACTATAAATCCAACAAAAAAAGATATTGCAGAAACGACCTCTTCAAACTTATTATAAAAAAAAGATGCATCAGAACATTGATGCAAAACATTGCAAACAACTTCTTTATAAACATCGATACCCAACAAATAAACAAGAAGGAAGGCTACTAGAAGATCAACACCAGCAGCCAGCCCTCCAATTACCAAAAATCTCAAAATTCTCTTAATCTCGGATTTCAAGCAATTCCGAATCATTCTGATTATTTCCTTTTATTTGATATTTTCCGTATTCGTGGAGTTATAACCTTTTGAGGAACAGATATCATATCTTGATACAAAAAAGTCAGAATTAACTGAAATCCCAATATTATTGGAAGTACACTAAACATAACCGTACCAGCAGGTGTAATAACATTATATGCAATATTTGTTATCCATGTATGCAGTCCAAAAATGAACCCAAACGTCAACAAAAACAATCCAACAGGAAGAGCAATAGAACCCAACGTAAAATCTCTGAGATAATATTCAAAAAAAATTCTTCTAAAAGCATTTCGCAAATGCAAAAAACCAAAAGTCAGCAATGAATGACCAACACTTAAATTACTTACTTCATCAGCATATGTAGCTTTCATCGGCACATCTACAACTTTTGCTTTTATTAAATGCAAATTGAACAACATATCTGTTTCAAAAAAATATCTGTTGTGAATGACGGAAAAATTCAATTGTGATAGAGTATAACTTGTTACAGCTAAATATCCATTTGTAGGATCGAAGACATTCCAATACCCAGACGAAAACTTATTGCAAAAACCCAAACCAACATTTCCAATCATTCGTATTTTGGGCATTTGAGCAACATCTTTAGGATTATAAAATCTATTTCCTTTGGTATAATCTGCATCTCCTACAACAATTGGATCCAAAAAAGAGGAAATTAATCCAGGATCCATCTGCCCATCACCGTCTATCTTAACAACTATATCCGATAAATCATTATCTACAACATATTGAAACCCGCGCATAACAGCTCCGCCTACACCTTTGTTTACTTCGTTAAACAGAACTATCAATCGCGGGTCAGATACATTTTCCTTTATAAATTGACCTGAATTTTCTGGACAACGGTCATCCACACATATGATATGATCAACAAAACTTGGAATTAAAGAAATAACCTTTTGTATATGTTTTGTAACTTTATAGCAAGGAATTACAACAGAAACAGATTTATCATTAATATACATTTAACAAACACTACTCAAATATAACACTTGAACAAATAAGTGAAAAGAAAACCTTGTCAAAAACGCACTATTTTGTCTTTATCTCATCAAAATTATAATCTAGTCAAACATCAATTTCAATTTTTCAATATAAGTTATAGTAGTTACGCATGAGAATCACTTGTTGAGAGCGAGGATCTCATCATTCGGTTTTCCGTTGTATTATAGCAAAGAACAATACATATATTTTTCAATGTTTCCTTCTCCACCTGTCTTCATTGACCTCTAATAAATCGATCAAGAAGTAATCAAAAAGTTTTACAAACCCAAAATACTTGTTAGTTCTAGTATTATAGTATGCTATAATACTAGAACTATGAAAAAAGAATTACTTCCTGATTTTGCCAAGCCTTATAAAACCAAAGG
>CADCKD010000060.1 GCA_902801985.1 uncultured bacterium
CTGTTTTCCGTCAACGGGTTTCTGATAAATATGATGTGGCTGTGATCGGAGTAATTCCTCCAAGTATGGCCAAAATGATTGCAGACAATGTTGAATTGAAAAAATGATTGTACGTGGTATTGTTGTCAGCAGTGATGAAAAAAAAATTTGTATAAAGTGCTCGTGTCATGATGCTTGTGGAAATTGTCCTAATCATGGTAATTGCCCATCTGATTCAATCTTAGGTGTGTTATCGCCTAGGAGAGAGCATATACTAAAGTTATATAATAGAGATAATACTTGTTTTAGGGTGTTTCAAATTGTCGAAGTGGAATTACCTGATTCTTTTATTATACGTTCATCCCTTCTTGTTTATTTAGTGTCAATAATAGTTTCAATTATTGTATCGGTATTTATTGATTGTGTTTTTAGTAATGAATTTGTTACCATCATGTGTTTTATTTTATGTATAATTGCACAGTTTTTTTTATACAGGTTACTTGCTTTTACTGATGTGAAAAACAAAATCAAAATTATAAAAAAATGAACGTAGGTCGTTTGATATTTTCATTTTTTGTTTATTGGGAGATTTCTTGAAGATCTTGTTTCTGATTGCTGTTAGTGCGATTTTCTTTATGTATTCTACTTCTTATTATCATAACTGTTTTCCAAATTGTTATGCGTGGAAAGAAATGATGATAAAGTGGTGTGATGGCGAAATAGTTAGGAGAGGACTATTAGGAACTGTTTTTTATGCATTGGAACCGGCAATTTCAATTAGATATTCAGCGCCTTTTTTGAATTATATATCCATTATAGCTTGTGCTTTCATTATATACGGTTATTTGGTAAAGTTGGGTTTACCAAAGTGGCTTTTATTTTCTATCATTTTTTCTCCGGCTTTGATTTTATTTAATTTGCATCCAACTTTAGTACTAAAAAAGGATATCGTGATAATTGTTGGATGTTTGTTGATTTTAATTATGATTAAAGTTTATTGGAGGAGTATTTCTAGAAAAAAAATAATATGTTTGAAAGATAATATTGTTTTCATGCTAGTTTATTGTTATCTTTTTTCGTTTTTTTTACTTTGTTTTGAAGCTTTTGTTGTTTTTGTTCCGTTTATTACCATATTCACTTTATATACTATCGCAAATTATTTTTCTTTGGGTTCTGCAATAAAAGTATCTGTTTCGTTATGTGTAATCTCATTTGCATTGTTTGGACTACTAACTCTTCCGTATATCGGTGATGAAACTCTAGTGGCGAAAATAGTTATGGATTGGCATTCGTTGTACCCTGAACTTCGTGTTTTTGTTGATGGATTGACAACTGGGCGAGGAGTCGCTAATCCGCTTGCGTTTATGATGATGGGAACTGAACAATACAAGGAGTATTATTCGCATGTCAGTGCCTCTACGAATTTTTATGAATTGTTTGTAGTTTATTTGTTTATGCTGTTGCCTGTTGTTGTGATATATAAGCTAAAATTGGTGAATTTGAATTTTTCGCCTAATATTAGTTGTTGTATGAATAGGCACAAACTACTTTTTTCTTTTTGTGTGCTTGTTTCCATTCATTTTCCTTTGTTGCTATCTTTAGTTGCTTTTGATTATGGTCGTTGGGTTGTTTTTTCTTTCTATTTAATCATCTTCTTCTTGGTTTTCTTTACGAAAAAGAATGTAAATGTTGTTTATTCTTGGAATTGTTGTTTAAATATTATATGTTGGATTGTATCTGTTTTATACGTAATAATATGGATGCCGCATCATTGGGTTGGTGATGGCTGTTTGATTTCTTTCGGAAATTTTGAACTTTTTAAAAATTTATATGTTTTTTATTCAAATTTTGATTATACAATACTGCCTTTTAAATAAATTTGTAAATGCGTATATTGGTATTGGTTGAAATTACAAAATTTGGATTGCAAAATAACTTCGGGTAATAAAATGAATTCCAAATTATGTGTATTTATTAGTGGCAACTTATTGTGGTTGTATGCATTTGTGTTTATAGTTACTGTTGTCAATGCGTCGTGGATTTCAGATGATGCGTTGATTACGATGAGACATGTTCTGAATTTTATAAATGGTTATGGACCTGTGTTTAATGTAGGGGAAAGAGTTCAAGCCTATACTCATCCTTTGTGGTTTTTACTGATTTCTCTGTTTTCTTATTTTTTTAATTATGTTTATGTAACCTTTGGTTTATCGTTTTTATTATCTTTTCTTTCCGTTTATGTTCTATTTAAGTATATAAAAAATGTTAGTATTTCTAATATAAACTTTAAACTAACAGTTGCGTGTTTTCTTGTTATTTTTTCAAAGGCTTTTATTGATTTTTCATCAAGTGGACTAGAGAATCCGCTAAGTCATTTTTTACTACTGCTATTTTTTGTTCTGTATTTTTCTTTTTATGCTGAATTACAGAAAAAATCTGCTTTTTCAAATAAGAGAATTTACTTACTTGCATTTGTTTCTTGTTTGATTTATTTAACAAGAATGGATCACATAATTATTGTAGTTCCATCTCTTATTGGTTTGCTTATTAATTTGCATAATAGTGGTTATGGCTATAGGAATTATGCTAGATTGATAGCTTTTCCACTTGTTTTAATTGGGGGATGGCATTTATTTAGTCTTGTTTATTATGGCTTTTTATTTCCTAATACGGCCTATGCAAAATTGGGAACAGGAATTTTGCAGGAGGATTATCTTTTACAAGGCTTTACCTACTTTTATTACACTTTAAAAACAGACCCAGTAACAATCTTGGTAATTATCTTAGGTTTATTCTCGACAATTGAAAAAAAAGACAATTTGCTCCCTACTTTTGGTGTGTTTCTTTACTGTGTTTACATTCTTAAAATTGGTGGTGATTTTATGGTTGGAAGGTTTTACTCTGCACCTTTCATCGTTTCTTTATTGTTGATCTTGCGTTTGGAATATAAGAACCGCCTAATCAGTCGCAAAATTTTTATATTTGTTACTTTATGTGTATTATCAGTTAATACGTTCAATAAAAATATTTTAAATTTACGCAGTTATGTTGATGAGGCAGGGAATGTTTTTTATTACGGTATAGCCGATGAGAGAGCTTACTATTTGAAACGAGGTTTGGGTTTCTATGATATATTTGAGCGTAGTCTTGCTTTCAATAATTTGATTCGGGCGTATGATACTTGGATATATAGGTCAAGTGAAACTAATTTTATAACAGTGCGTGCTATAGGATATCCTTCTATAGTGTCAGGACCTTCGACATATGTGTTTGATAGGTTGGCATTAACTGAACCATTGCTATCAAAATTGCCGGTTGTTTCAAAATATAATTTTAGAATAGGTCATTTCTTTAGGAGTATCCCATCAGGATACATACAAACACTTTTGTCGAATTCGAACAATAACTTAATCGAGGATAAAGAAATAGCCTCGTATTATGATAAATTAAGAAATCTTGTTAGAGGTGATATCTTTAGTGTGCATAGGTTTAAAGATATTGTAGACTTGAACTTAAAACCATTAATTGACATTAAATCGAGCAAAATTTTTGTCAATGGTTCTGATTATTCAATTGCCGATATTCCTAATGGTACTCCGTGGCATGATATACATTGCATAGCGTTTAATGATGAGCAAGTAGTTTCTTTTTTATATGAAGAACCGCAAGTATTTGACTCAGTTGATATCATTGTTGATAGTAATGATGCTTACGAAATTCAAATTAATGGTGAAAGTTACGGTATAGCTCCTATATCGAATTATAGTAATGGTGTTTATACTAAAAGATTGAATTTTGAGCATGCATTTGAGAATGTGCGGAAGATAAATGTTAAAGCCAAAGGTGGAGATGATCTCAATTCTATATGTAGAATTGTAATTAATCATACTGTCGAATAATTTGAGTCCGATATGTTTAACATTTGTAAATATTCTTTCATTTAATGAAGTAATATTATGAACGTTGTGTGGTTGAGATTGGGTATTTCGTGTATATGAAGAGAATTGTTGTAGATCTTGATGGAACTCTAGTGAAGACTGATATGTTATACGAGTCTTTTATTATGAATTTATCACGAAATC
>CADCKD010000061.1 GCA_902801985.1 uncultured bacterium
TCCCAAACGACATTATGATTTATTCCGTCTATCATTATTAGCGGAACTTTCTCTCGTGATATTCTTGATTGCATTTTTTTAGATATATCCGAATCATTAAATCCCCAATCACGATGATCCCCAGTTATAATAACCAAACCATTGTCAAAATAATTAATATCATTTAAATTCTTAATAAATTTAGTTATAGCATAATCCGTGTAATTAAAGGCTGTTTCAATGTTATTTGCCCCCCATGGGGTAATATACGGAGTATGAGTACTAACAGTTGTAAGCATAACAAATACAGGTTTGTTTTTTATCTTCTTCAAATCAAATATTATTTTATCAAACATATTTTCGTCACTAACAGAACCAAAAACCCCAGGTTTGTCAAAGTCGTCATAATACTTGTCATTAGAAGAACTTAAAACATCATATTCACTCAAAACAAGTTGCTTATCTTTTGCAAGCACAAATTTTGCGGGCGAATAATATGAAGTCACGTAGCCATTTTTGTGAAATTTATTTACAACATCATTAAAATAAAAACTCTCATTAAGCAAAACATCTTTCATACTTCTACCTGATACTAATGGAAATCCTGTAGTTATAGTAAAAATAGCACCATTTGTATGAAGATTATTGGAATAGTAATTCGGGAAATAAACATTGTCATATGCGAATTGTTTTAAATTCGGCATATAGTCATTCTGATTACCGCATAAATGCGTAACAGAACAGGATAGCGACTCAACAAGCAGAACAATCACACTCTTGTTCTGAGCCAATCCCTTATAACTCTCATATTTCAAATCATCAACTGTGTATCTTTTATAATTCTGATATTCTCTCTTATAATCACCTGAGGAAAACCAACCGCCACTGATATTTACTTGATAAGTATTTAAAAAGCTATTTGATTCTCTTCCATTTGCTATTGGAAGAATACATGTACTTAACAAGAATAAACCACCAAAAACTACCTTTATCTTGAAAAGATTAACAAATACACATTTTGTCCAAAACAGTATTGAAAACAGCATCACAGCACTTACGTAGTAAAAGCCAGAATAACTGGTAATGTAGGTTCTAACAAATGGCAAGCCATCCATCAATGTGCCAGCAAAAGTTCCTACTGTAGAAAACAAGAACCTCGTTCCAAATACACTTTGAACAAAATGATCTAATCCTACAATAAATAAGAACGAAAACGAAATAAAAAACAAAAGCAATTTAATTACAATATTTCGTCCTATCGAAAGAATAAAAACAAATAAAGGAAAGAAAATTAAACATAAATAATTCTTAATAAAATAAAACCAATTCAACTTGTTTTCTAAAAACTCATTGATATATAAAAGCACATTTGCAACAAAAATCATTATAATAAAGGAACATACAAGGATAAAAAATTCCGATATATTATTATACTTTTGAAAAGTCTGAATCAAAATTTTCAAAATTAAATAGATAAATAAATTAAGTGCGACATAATACAAATAACGCAAATGAGTGTCAGCAGAGACATTTGCATTAACCTCATCTCGTGTCATGAAAAGAAACTTATCTTTTGATAAATTATATAAATTCAATTCATTTATTGAATTTTTATAATTGGCATATAAAACACTATCTTTTACTTCAACAATATAACCATTTTTTCTTAAAGCCACAGCAATATCATCTATCGGAACATTCTGACCATTGATATTTAGAGCAGCCAGCGCAAAATTCACAGGATGACTTTCACCAAATGAAATAGCAAAAAAAGGAACATAATCATAAGGAACTTCAACTTGATATTTTTTCAAGTTTTCAGATTTTTCAACATATATTCTCGATACTTTAGCTGTTTCATCAACAATAGGCGCCCTAAGAAAAACTAACGCGTCATCAGCATCAAATGACAGTTCAAAATCAATCACATTTTTGTATAACACTCTAGGGATAATTTTATCCACCGTGAAATAAAATACAGTCGATGCTAATATCATGGAATAAACAACGACAAGAAAAAAGAACTTAATTTTATTCAATTTAAAACTCTCTTTTATTAATTTAATGCCTTAGTATAAAATTACTTCTGATATTACTTCTGATAATAACACTACACAAATAGTCGAACCTATCTTCTTATCCAAGACAAATATCCTAGTGCTAATTCCTTTTCATCACTTGAAAACTCATTCCCTAAAAATCTAGACTGATCCCCATCAAGAAGAATTTCATCTTCCTTAGAGCCAAATTTTATGTTAACTGTATTAATTTTCTGATCATCATAATGAAACACATATTCATTTGAATTATGATCAACAAGCGGATTAATCTGATATTTATTTTGGTAATACTTTGGTAGCATAAGATATTCCAGCATTACACCTAATGATGTATGCGAAAAACTTACATCATCCATTACCACTCCATGATCTTTTCCATTTATTACTATCAAAGGAACTTTCTGAAGTTCCATAAGTGACTCAACTGAACTCAAATCTACATTATTGTTACTTGCCCACCCAACGTGATCACCAGTAACAACAATAATACCGTTATCAAAATAATGAATATCTTCCAAATTTTTAATGAAATTTTTAAGAGCCATATCCGAATATGCATAAGCCTTTTCTATGCTGTGAGAACCCCACGGAACTATATACGGAGTATGTGTACTTATAGTGGTTGTCATAAAAAACACAGGTTCTTTAGATAATTTCAAATCATGCAAAATCTTTGCAAACAGTTCCTCATCGTTTGCAGAAAAGAAAACCCCATCCTTTTTACTGTTATTATAAAATTCATCAGAATTGAAACTTACGTAATCATACTCACTCATTTTCAATTGTTTATCTTTTCCCAAAATCAGAGAAGCAGGGGAAAAATACGCTGTTTTATACCCATTCTTTTTAAATTCATTAATTAAATCGTACTGATAAAGTTCTCGATTATATGGAGTATTTTCTGAATTTTTGCTTGCAACCATTGCATAGCCTGTAGTTATTGCAAAAATAGCTCCATTGGTATGAAAAGCATTAGAATAATAATTCGGAAACCATATATTATTCTGTGCTAATTCAGTAGTATAAGGAGAATAATTTTTATCGTGGCCACATAAATATGTATTGTTGCAACCTAAAGATTCAACTAATACAACGATAACATTTTTCTTTAAGTTCAATCCTTCACGTTCTTTGTATTCCAACTGTTCGATACTGTATGGTTTATAATCAACAAACTCACGACGGTAATCACCGTCAGTAAACAATCCATTTATATTTACCTGAAAAGTATTGAAACATCTGAATTTGTCATCTGAATTACCTAGAAACATCGCTGTAAAGGAAACAACAAACAACGTTCCCAGAACTGAATAACAAACTTTTAGTTTTTTATCATTTGAAACTCTAGCTCCAAAAAGAGCCACAGCACATAATATCATTAGTACAAAATAGAAACCTGACAGAGTCGAAATATAACTCAAAACAAAAGGAATACTATCTATCCGTATAAAAATCTTGTTCCAAAAACATTCTGAACAAAATGATCTATACCTATAAAAAACAAAAAAGCAAAAACCAAAATACATCCGGCTAATCTATATGCAAAGCGACACTTACAAGTACAAACATAAACAATTAATGGTAACAATATTATAAAGAAGTAATTTTTTATAATATAAGAAACAGTATCCAAATTGTCTGTAAAAGAAATATTTCCATTAACCAAGATCAGCGACAGTATAAACAAAACAAAATATAGAGTAACTGTATATCCAATAATAAATCCTGTGCCCCAATGTTTTTTGGTAATTTTACAGAGTAAATGAAACAAGAAGGACACCAAAACAAGCAACGAAATGAAGTACATTAAACGAAGATACTGGTCCTGGTCATTGTATTTCGCCAATTCTTCACTGGAAATATGAACAAAAGCATCTGACATTTTGTATATATCCAAAGCACCAAGGTTCGCACCTTCCTTTCCGTGTGCGTAAACAACAGAATTGTTTACTGCCGTAACATATCCGATTTCCTGAAATCCTTCTATTATTTTAAATATATCAACTAATTTACCATTGACTTCAATATCTGAAATTGCAACATCTACCGGGTGTGAATCTCCCAAAATAAGGAATAAAGAAGGGTTATACTGATAAGGCAAATCTATATTAAAATCATTTAGATAATTTGTTTTATGCATAAAGTGTTTTTTGAAACTATGAGTACGATCTGTTTCCTTCTCTTTAAAGGCTACAATAAGAAAATCATCATAATTGAGATATGCAAGTTTAAAACTTACCCTATTACTGTATTCAATTTTAGGTAGAATATGATCCACGGAGCAAGAATAAAGGATCGTGGAAAAAAAAATACATGTTACAAAAAAAATAATAAATTTGCCGATTCTGTTCATATATAACTTATAACTCCATTTTTTTGATATTATAATCAAAGAATCACTGATGTAAAAATAGATTATTATTAAAGCTAGGATTTTATCAAAATGTCTGATACCATTCTTTATCTAATTCTTCTTTTTTTTCTATTGGTTTTTTCCGCTTTTTTCTCAGGTACCGAAACCGCAGTAATGTCAATTAACCGTTACAGATTAAGACATAGGGCTCAGAAAGGAGATAAGACATCTCAGAAGATCTTAGAAATGATTAAAAATCCTGAAAAATTT
>CADCKD010000062.1 GCA_902801985.1 uncultured bacterium
AGTCTGTGATGATTTCATAGAAAGTGCTCATATTGAAACAGGAACATTTGATAATATTGCAGATTGCGGATATGCGGTGCCATCCTATTGGGATATAGGAAAAGTTTACAAACGTCTGATCAAAATGGTTGCTGAAGATAAAAAAACAGATGTGATTGATGCTCTGTTTGAAGTGTACAATTCGTTTATCAGTCCTGTGATAGATGACTACAACGGCAGTTTTTATTATGAAAATCCTCTGTTTATTTTTGAGTGCTACAAGGCAAAAAAAATTCTGTAGTTGTTGATGTACTTGTATAGTTGCTATAGAAGTAAACTAGATTTCCGGCTTTCACTGAGTGTGGCTTCGTTTTAGGTGAAAGTTATCGTTTTGTGTATTTTGTTATTATTGGATGAAGGAGGATGGTACCAATCGGAGAAGTATCATCATGGAAGAAAAAATTGCATCAATACTTAACGAAATGTCCGAATACCTTTCTGTTTCTCAGACGAAAAAACTTCAGGAGGTTATGCTTCGGGTATTTTCTGACAGAGAACCAGATAAAAAATCTCATTCCAATTCAGAATTTCTATCCTTGTTTCTTGAAGCAAAGCGGGTTGAAGGGTGTTCAATCCGCACCATAGATTATTACCGGTCGACGATTGATAAAATGTTACAAAAAATAACAATCCCGGTAAGAAAAATAACAACGGAAGACATGAGGCAGTATCTTTCTGAATATCAGCAAATTAATAACTGCAGTAAAGTTACCGTTGATAATGTTAGGCGTAATATTTCCAGTTTCTTTTTCTGGCTTGAAGAAGAAAACTATATTCTCAAGAGTCCAATGAGACGGATCCACAAGATCAAGACAAACAAACAGGTTAAAGAAACCATATCTGATGAGGATATAGAAAAACTTAGGGATAACTGTGATTGTGCCAGAGATCTTGCTATGGTTGATCTTCTGTATTCCACCGGAATACGTGTGGGAGAACTTGTGAATCTGAATATCTGTGATGTTGATTTTTCGGCTCGAGAGTGCGTCGTTTTGGGTAAAGGGGGAAAGGAGCGCAGAGTCTACTTTGACGCAAAGGCAAAATTACATCTGCAGGATTATCTAAGAAGTAGAACAGACGACAATCCAGCTCTTTTTGTTACCATGGATGCTCCCTTTGACAGATTGAAGATCAGTGGTGTCGAAATCCGGATCAGAAACCTTGGCAGGAAAGTTGATCTTAAAAAAATTCATCCTCATAAATTTCGTAGAACTATGGCAACCAGGGCAATCGATAAAGGAATGCCAATTGAACAAGTTCAGAAAATACTTGGACATGCGCAGATTGACACTACTATGCAGTATGCCATTGTTAACCAGGGAAACGTTAAAATTTCTCATCAGAAGTACATTTCTTAATTGATCTCATATATATGTCGAAAAAATATAAAATTACCCTTGGATTTGTAAAAAGTATACATATAATCATTAATAGTGGGGTGATTTATGACAAATTGGAATATTAAGAAAAAGAACGGAGATAATGTCATATTTAGTGATAACTCTGTGAATACAAGAACAGAGAACAGAAGTAATAATTCTGCTCCGGAAAGTAATTTTTTCAATAATTCTTTTACTTCCACATCAACCAACAGTGTGTTTATGGATGATCAACTTATTTATGAAGATCGCGGTTATAACAACCAACCCAATAAAGTAGTTACCAATAGGATTCCGGAACTCCTTAAAGAAGAAAGAAAAGCAAATAACAGAATTATCATTGCTCTATTTGTGTTGGCTTTCTTTTTTGCTCCCCCGATGTTTATTCTGATGGTGATTTTCAGAATGTTAGGTTGTATGAAAGCTAGATGATTGTATATTGTTTAATTTTTAATCGAATTATAGCGTTAAGAGGAGGTTGTTGGTCGATAAATTAAGATTTGTAGGGATGATGGATGATAAAAAAATTGAAGGAAGTCTGTGATTTCTATACTGGGACAGGTTTCCCAATCAAGTATCAAGGAAAAACTGAAGGAATTTTTCCCTTTTATAAAGTTGGTGATATAGCCAATAATGTTATGTCTGGGAATATTTACTTAAGCCATTGCAACAATTATATTTCTCTTGATGATATCAAAGAGATAAAGGGAACAATAATTCCTGAAGGAGTTGTTGTTTTTGCAAAGATTGGTGAAGCTCTTAAATTAAACCGAAGAGTTATAACAACGCGAAAATGTTTGATTGATAACAATGCTATGGGAATAGGCGCAAAACCAGAGTATTTAGATTCTAAGTTTTTTTATTATTATATGAAGAAACTCAAGATGGAAACATATGCTGAGTCTACGACGGTGCCTTCGGTGAGAAAGTCAAGACTTGAAGAGCTTTTAATAGATATCCCATCATTTGAAAAGCAGAAATTAATAGTAAACATATTAAGCAAAATACATAATATTATCAATAACAGAAGAATTCAGTTATTAAAATTTGAAGAACTGATTAAAGCCCGATTTGTCGAGATGTTTGGAGACCCTATAGATAATTTTCAAAAATGGCCAGTAAAAAAATTAAAGGATATTAGCTCTCTCATTACAAATGGCAACACCCCAAAAGGGGGAAGCTCAAACTATGTAAATGAAGGGATTATTTTTATAAGAAGTCAAAATGTGTGGCGTAATAGAATTGATTTATCAGACGTTGTTTATATTGATGAAAGTACGCATAATGGAATGAGTAAGAGTAGTGTTCATCACAATGATATTCTTATTACGAAGACAGGTAGAATTAATACTGAAAATAGCAGTTTAGGTAGAGCAGCACTTTATCAGGGTGATGACAATACGGCAAATATTAACGGTCATGTGTATCTAGTAAGACTTAAAGATTGTGTAAACCCTCAATTTGTAGTAACTATTCTAACGAGTGAGGCATATAGAAAATACATTCGAAAAGTGTGTGTTGGAGGAATTGATAAGAGACAAATTAATCTTGATCAAGTTGAGAATTTTCCAATAATTCAACCTCCGTTAGCAGATCAGATTATGTTTGCCTCACTGCTTAAACAGATCGACAAATCAAAAGTTGTTGTTCCATCAAAAATAAAAAATGCGATATTTGCTATAATGCTATCGGTGAGTTTCGGACAAATTACATCAATATAAAAAATACGTTGTTACGGATAAGCAAAAGGAAACATCATGAAATTATTACCTAAATTGATCAGCAGTTATAGTGAACTGATTGAAAAAAATTTTGCTTATGTAGACAAAACAAAATTTATTGAACTCATTGAGAAACGAGGGTTAAAAGTACCTTTGTTTTTGCGACCAAGAAGATTCGGAAAAACGCTTTTTACAGATCTGCTGGCCAAATATTATGATCTCAATTCAAGAGATGATTTTGAAAAGCTGTTTTCCAAAACTTATATAGGAAATAATCCAACCCCTCAGAGAAATTCGTTCTATATTCTGCGAATGGATTTTTCTGG
>CADCKD010000063.1 GCA_902801985.1 uncultured bacterium
TGTGGGACTCGTACGTAGTGCCTCTCGTGTATAGCAAATTAGGACTTTGAATTAAAGGTGTACCCACATTTTATAGGTACACTCATTTGAAACTAATTCCAAATAAAAAAGATTTAACATAAAGGTATTATGAATATGGATAAAATGCAGTAAAATTGGAAAGAGTAAAAATATGACTAGTGAACCATTATTAAGTATTTGTATACCTACATATAACAGAGTGACATATTTAAAAAAATGCATAGATTCAATTATTCAGCAAGATGGGTTTCATGAAATAGAAATTGTTGTTTCGGATAACAATTCTTCGGATGAAACGCAAAAAATTTGTTTAAGTTATCAAGAACAGTACAGTAACATAAAGTACTTTAGGAACGAAAAAAATTTAATTGATCAGAATTTCAATTTGGTTTTAAGGAGAGCGACTGGTAAGTTACGTAAATTGACGAATGATACTGTCATTTATAGACCTAGTGCGATTAGGTATATGCTGAATGTTGTCAAAAGTAATTTAGTTGAGAAACCACAAATATATTTTTGGTCAAAAGGTTTGAAAAAAAATAGTGAGGATCAAATTATAATAGATAATATTGATGATTACATTGATACAATCGGAGTAGATTTGACTTGGATAAGACCTGTTGCAATTTGGTTAGATGACTGTGATGATCTAGAACTTCTAGTATTACATTCAAATTCGCGATTGGCACAAGTTCCATTTTTAATTGAAAATTTTAGAAAACGAAAAAAAGCAATTGTTTATAATAAAATAATTATGGATTCTATTGATGTAAATAAGAAAGATATATCCTATGGACTTCATAAGGTGTTTTATGACAATTTTACGGGTTTTGTTAAAACCTATGTAGAATTGGGAGTTGTTTCGAATGCTACATATGAAAATCTAAGAAAAAAATTATTGTTAGATTTTTTTTGTTATTGGGTGGCAAATTATAAAGTAGAAAATGATAAATATATTTTTTCTGATGAAGATTTGGAGAAACTTGTAGAAAATTCATACTGTAACGAAAGATATTTTAACTCATACAAAGTAAAATTAATACTTATAAGTTTTAAACTTCTAATTAAAAAATTAATTAAAAAAATGGTTAATTTAATCAGTTATGACAAAAAGTAAAGTTGCTAGCAACACATTATTCAATACAATCAAATCAATTTTTGGTGTAGTTTATCCGATTGTTACGTTTCCTTATATTTCTAGGGTTTTGATGACCGATAATTTTGGGAAAATTAATTTTGGTAATTCAATTGTATGTTATATTTCTTTAATTGCTTCTTTGGGTGTAACTGTTTATGCTATTCGAGAGTGTTCCAAAGTTAAAGAAGATCAGGAAAGACTGTCAAACGTTGCAAGCCAAATATTATCAATTAACGTGTTAACTACGTTTGTTGCATATTTTGTTTTAGTTATTTTGCTTATATTTGCTAAGCCTTTAGAAAATTATAGATTACTTATTTGCATTCAGAGTACTAATATTTTATTTGTAACTTTGGGAGCTGATTGGTTAAATACAGCAATGGAGGATTTTAAGTATATTGCTGTCAGAACAGTTTTCTTTCAAATATTATCTCTCATATTAATGTTTATTTTTATTAATAAACCTGAAGATTATTTAATTTATGCAGCAATATCTGTTGTTGCTTCAAGTGGAGCTAATATTGTTAATGTTGTATATAGAAGAAAATTTTGTAAACTCAGATTCACTTGGAAAATGAATTTAAAAAGACATTTACCTAAGATTTTTCTTCTTTTTTCATTTATCTTTTCTATGTCTATATATGTTAACTCTGATGTGACTATTTTAGGTCTTGTTAGAGGCGATAGAGAAGTTGGTTTATATAGCACATCAGTAAAACTTTATCAAATAGTTAATACCACAATAGCATCGATATCATGGGTAGTTATGTCAAAACTATCATTTTATTTTGCAAAAAAAGATTATGAAGAAATTAATAAACTTTTAAAATATTCGCTAAATTTCATAATAGTTTTTGGTTTTCCTTGTATTTGCGGATTGGAAATAATTGCCAAAGAGATTATTGTTATGGTTGCAGGAGATGCATATGCTGATGCATCTTTGTCTCTTAGAATTCTTGGTTTTGCTTTGTTATGTTCTTTTATTTCCGGGTGGTTATGTAACATGGTTAGAATTCCTTCTGGACAGGATTTTCTATCATTAAAAATTTCTTTGTTTTGTGCTTTGGTTAATGTTGTATTAAATTTAATTCTGATTCCTGTGTGGGGATTAAATGCAGCTGCATTTACAACGGCTTTAACTGAGTTATTTGGATTGATTTGGGGGTTTATTGTCATTGATAAAAACATAAAAATAACAGGGCTAAAAGAAATGGTAATTGCTCCTTTAATCGGAGGTATAGGAATTATTTGTATAGGATATATAGTAAAAAATCTGATAGATAGTTCATTTGCAATTTCTTTAGTAACAATTTTCTTTTGTTTTATGTGGTATTCTTTTGTGATGATTGTAAGTAAAAATGAAATATTTTTGGAATTTACTAAGATTTTAGCAAATAAATTTGTAAATATTAAAAAATGAAAGTAAAAATAAACAGGTGTATTAATTGTTGATAAAGTATAAAAATAATTATAGTACACTATATAAATATAGAGTTATTACATTGACGAAATATAATTATCACATACCTTTCGTAGTGTAACTTATAATATTGGATTGTGTAATAAAAACTTGCTTTTTGAACGTGTGTGTTAAAAAGGTGTCATATGTTTGACAGAAATTTATACAAAGGAAAAACAGTACTGTTGACAGGACATACCGGCTTTAAAGGATCATGGTTAACTGAGGTTTTAACCCGTATGGGAGCGAGAGTTGTTGGATATTCATTGGAACCAACTACTGAGCCAAGTTTATTTGAATTATCAGGATTGAAGAACAGTATTGTTAACGTAATAGCTGATATTAGAAATTATGACAGTTTGTTAAAAGTTTTTACCGAATATCAGCCAGAGATTGTTTTTCACCTGGCTGCACAGCCTTTGGTTCTTGACAGTTATGAAAATCCGAAATATACCTATGAAACGAATGTCATGGGTACTGTAAACGTGATGGAATGCGTGCGGCATACTAAGTCGGTAAAGAGTGTTCTTAATGTAACGACGGATAAGGTATATAAAAACAGAGAGTGGTGCTGGGGTTACAGGGAAGATGAAAATCTTGACGGTTTCGATCCGTATTCCAACAGCAAAAGCTGTTCAGAACTGGTAACGCACAGTTATGTGAACAGTTTTTTTTCTTCAAAAAATTCTGAACGTAAAATTGCCGTTTCAACAGCCAGGGCAGGAAATGTTATCGGCGGCGGAGATTTTTCTGCAAACCGTATTATTCCAGACTGTGTCCGTTCTGTTGAAAAAAATGAAATAATGATTGTCCGCAATCC
>CADCKD010000064.1 GCA_902801985.1 uncultured bacterium
ATAACCTTTGGTTTTATAAGGCTTGGCAAAATCAGGAAGTAATTCTTTTTTCATAGTTCTAGTATTATAGCATACTATAATACTAGAACTAACAAGTATGTTGAGTTCGTAAAACTATTCGATTACTTCTTGATCGATTTATTAGAGGTCAATGAAGACAGGTGGAGAAGGAAACATTGAAGAATATATGTATTGTTCTTTGCTATAATACAACGGAAAACCAAATGATGAGATTCTCTCTCAACAAGTGATTCTCATGCGTAACTACTAAGTATATGAAGATGGTCTTGAACATTGGCTGTATTGTTTATATAATTCATGGCATGGATCTCCTTTTTGGTTGAGATGTTACATCTTGGTGGATGCAACTCACCATATAGGAAGATCCTTTTTTTTCAATACATAAATGTTTTTTATTTTTGTCAATCACATAAAAAAAGTGATTGACCCATAAAAAATACACAAATTAATAATTTAAGCACCTTGCCTATGGTGAAGGTGAGTGAGAAGCGGGTATGGATTATTTGTTGATTTGGTGATTGGCAATGAATTTATTTGTTACTTTAGTAAAAATAATTGTGGTTTTAACAGTAATAGCAATATGCAGTGCACTATTTTATCTTTTTTCCGTTTTCCCAAATGCTAAAATAGAAGAAATTATATTTCAATTGCAGGCGCCAACAGGCAAACTTACTTTAGATCAATTAGTTCCTGTTTTTCTATATTTTGGTTTGCCATTTGGAGTGTTGCTTATTCTTTTTGTAATTATTTCAAAAATATTCAAATCGTTTAAAATTGTTGCTACGCTGCTAGCAATGGTTTTTCTGTCATTTATCACTTTTGCCTTTTTTAAATTGAATCTTTATCAATATATTGTTAACACATTTGAAAATAATAATTTTATAGAGAATAACTATGTCAATCCAAAAGATGTAAATTTAAAGTTTCCTGAAAAGAAGCGTAATTTAATTTATATTATTCTTGAATCAATGGAGTTAACATTTTCTGACAAAGTGAATGGTGGATATTTTAACAAAAATCGAATACCAGAGTTGTCTAATATTGCGTCGCAATGGGAAACTTTTAATGGCGATTTAAAAATTTTGAATGGTTCAATTCCTGTTTATGGAACAACTTGGACCATGGGTGCTGTTTTTGGGTTAACGTCAGGATTGCCGTTAAAAATTAGTGTTGGAGTTAATTCAATGACTACACAGAAACATTTTTTTAAGAATGCTACGACATTAAGTGATATCTTATACGAAAATGGTTATGATAACATTGTAATGAAAGATCTTGATATGACCTTTGCAGGTGCTGAGTTGTATTTTAAAGAACATGGTAATTCAACAGTTATGGATTATAAGTACTGTTCTGAACATGGACTTATTCCAAAAGATTATTATGTTTGGTGGGGCTTTGAAGATGAAAAATTATTCAGTATAGCAAGAGATCAAATAACTCAAAAAGCGCAACAGGATAAACCTTTTAGTTTTATTATTTTTACTAACGATACACACATGGAAGATGGTTATCTTTCTGATTTTTGTCCCAAATTTTTTGATGACAAATATTCAAATGTTATCAATTGTTCTAGTATGCAAGTTGCTAAGTTTCTTAGCTGGATACAACAGCAACCATTCTATCAGAATACAACAATTGTGATAGTAGGCGATCACTTAACAATGGATTCGGATTATGCTAAGGATATTCCTGATGATTACAAACGAAAGGTTTATACGGCAATTATAAATAGTCCGATACATCCTAATAATTTGGGTTATAGAAAATACTCGACTTTTGATTTGTTTCCAACTGTTCTATCTTCGTTGGGAGTAGATATAGAAGGTGAAAAACTAGGGTTGGGAGTTAATCTCTATTCCAATGAACCTACTATATTGGAAAAAATGAGTGAAAATGAATTTAATGTAAATTTAAGTAAAAAATCACGATTTATGGAGAATTTAGCTCAGATTAGCAATAGTAGAATATTGGAGGATGAAGATTCAATAATAGATTATGTAATGGATTTAAATGAGGATGAATACAAAGATTATGTTAGTATGTACAATAGTACTAATTCTTTTGTAGATTTTATTAAATCTGTAAAATCTTTGCTTAAGCATGATCGTTATGCCGTAGTGTTCAGTGCTAGAAATGGTTTAGGGACAGATGATAAATTTTTTTCAAATTCTTTAGATGATGTATATCTAGCAATGCATGGATTAAATTTAAAAGTTGACTTTAAAAAGCATATTGATGCAAGTTATATTGCTTTTTTGCAAAAAAATGAAATATTTGAAAAGTATGATGATCATAATTCTATTCAAATTAAGAAGGATATAGCAGATCATAATTTTAATCTTATTTCAGCAGGACGCGGAAATTATGCTTATATTAATATTGATGGAATGGATTATTCTGTGAATGGTTATGGAATTAATTTTGTTGTTTTTGATATGAAGAGTAATATTGTAGTTGCGCGCGGTTTTATACCAAACTATAGAAGAATTGTACAATAAAAAAACTATGACAGAATCAATATTGGCTATTTTTAGTGATAATTTTTTTTTGAGTGATTTGGGTATTGTTTGCTTTATATTAATAAATATTGTTCTATTGATTTTATGTTTTCCTGCATGGATTTTGTCTGTTTGTGCAGGATTCTTGTATGGGCCACTTTTAGGGTTGATTTATGAGTTAGTATCAATAATTGTTTCTACGTTCATAAGTTATTTTATTGGAGAAAGATTTTCAATTAAAAAGAAATATGATGTTAATGAATATTTTAAAAGGTTGTTTAGATCGGATAGTTTTGACAGTTTTGTTTTGATTTTTCTTTTAAAAGTAAATCCGATAGTTCCTTTTACTCCAGTAATATATTATTTAGGTTATATCAGGTATAGTTTATTTAAACTTCTAGCATCATGTACTATAGCTAGTATACCATTAAATTTTTTTTACGCCCTTATGGGAAACTCAATTGGAAATTTGAATATCGTTTTATCAATTGATAAAAGAATGATCTATGGAGACAATTCTATGTATTATTTTATTATTAACGGTATAATAACGATCATCTCTATTATTGTTTGTATAAAAATTTCATCTAGATTAACTAAGGAAATGTCAAAAAAACACTAATACTTCCGGTTACTGTACAGTTAGTTTGTGATACATATTAAAAATATGCATATACTTGTTCCTAAACAATCAAATTTTCCTCGTTTATTATAGGTTCCATAAGGCTTTCCCTGATACTCTGAAGTACCGAGTTCAAAGTTCGGTGCTCCAACTATTTTTTGAACGATTGTCTACTTTTTGTTACAAAGGTAGATCGGCTTTTCAGAGTCTTTAGGATATCGTGCAGCTTTTCGAGGTCCCTAAGATCTCAC
>CADCKD010000065.1 GCA_902801985.1 uncultured bacterium
ATAATTCACAGTCTTTTCACTTTCATAAGGAGTTACCGCCAGAGCAACAGTTTGTTTTGAGTCTGTATATGCGTTAAACTCTTGATAATGAGTTTCAGGAGTTTCTTCACCATCATAATATACATTCAAGGCTATTCCAAATGTTCTGTTCTCATTAGAAAGAGGAACAGACTTTGCCTGTGCTTCTCCGACAAAATTCACTTATTGTATTCCGTGATAAGCGCCAAAACAAACCATAGTATTATTTATAATCGGAATGAACATAATATACGGACTGCAACTCAACGAGATTTTCAAAGTATCTTTTAGGTACATCTTTTGTTTTTGGAACACTTCAAAATGCAAAAGACATAGGATTAAAATAGCAGAGATAAAAAAACTCAATATAGGGTAAAAATAACTATCAAATGAATTAGATATGAAAATACGATAGTTTCCCCAAAAAACAAATATAATAAACCCTATAGAATTGGAAAAAACAACACTAAGTAACGCTTTTTTTCGGTAATCATAAGCGGTTGTACTTTTCTTGTTTCTATTATATATGCAGTTTATAAAAAAGATCCACAACACACAGTGAAAAGCTAAAATAAGTACAAATATCATTACTAACATATAATTCTCACCATTACAAAAATGATTCTTTAAAATGATAGTTTAATCCTCGCATACAACGATATGCATCATTTGGAACAATATATTTATTCTTGATATAATACAAATCTTCCTTAAATGCAACTCTGGAATTCTTTTTCGATAATGTACCATATGCCAGCATCTCTGCACTAATATCCATACAATTATACGAAAAGAGATTGTATTTTGAATTTTTTCCAAATAAGAACAGAGAACTTGGTCTTGCTTTATTTCCGTGATATCTATGCGTTTTAGTCTTTAAACTATTTTTTATTGTAGTTTTATTCTTGATCATTTTATTATAGTCTTCTTGTTTAATTGCTGGATTAAACGTAAGTGAATAATAACCCATTTTTGAAGTACGACGAACAACTTCAAATTTGTTACGAATGGCTCTGATAGCTGAAGTAAAATTACCCTTGAATAATAGCATTTTTTTATACGTATCTTTATAATTTATTTTTTTATCATAAAGAATAGATAAAACGCGCAATGTTCTATTAATTCTTTGGTTAAGTTGTTTTAAATTTGAAGCAGGCAAAAAAATCATATGTACACTTTCTCCGCTCCAATAAAAATACCACCACCAATTTGGTTTTTCTTGTATAAGAATGGATGTGTGACCGTTTTTACGCCACAAAAACTCTGCACTATCAGGGGATTGTATCCATGCTGCGTCTTTTCCGTTTATATCTACTTTAAATGTCCAACAGTTTTCACTATACGCGAACATATTAGCACTTAACGGACTACCCGAAGCAGTATCGAGGTAAACATCCGCATTCAGGAACCTGCCCGTTTTGGGGTCGTAGTAGCGAGATTGGAGATAGTACAAGCCTGTTTCATCATCATAGACATAGCCGCGGTAACGGAGGGGGTTGGTGGTGGCGAGGCTGTTACCGGATATCGTATGTCCTTGATTGTCGTTTATGGAAATCAACGCTCCCCACGCGTCAAAGTCGTAGGTATACGCCAAGCCGCCGTCCTCGTTGACAATCTTGATTATATCACCTGAATGTTTTTGACGTAGTAATACATGACATTGTTTCGCGTGAACGCAATCGGGCTGTTGCTGCTGTCATAGTAGAAATGCAGCGTATCATTACCCTTTTCAATTGCAATCGTGTTATTAAAAAGTTAACGAAAAACCACTTCTTGCATAGAGTTTTCTAAATTGATACGAATTAAACGGTAGTTCATATCAGTAAAATACACATAGTTATCGTCAAACAAATAAACCGTAATAGGCTCTTTTGAACTTAGTTTTTTAGATTTTTGCGCACTTTCAACCATGTATACTCCGCTTTCCTTTCCCGAACGAACGCCTACAATTATCTTACCGTTATATAAATTCACAATCAAAAAGCCTTCTGTAGAAAATAAAAGCTCCGAAGTTTTTGTCTGCTTATTAATTGAATACAATTTAGAATGTTCATCATCATCAACAATAAAATAGATGTTTTTGTTGTCAACCAAAACTGAAGATACATCGTTTATATTCAATTCAACTTCAAAATCGGTTTGTTTCTTTACCGTATCAAATTTGCAAAAATGCGTCTTGTTATTCTCATTATACCAATAGTAGAAATCATTGCTGTAAATATATGTACAATAATGTTGAATTACGTTTTGTCCCAAGTTTAAATCTTTGTAGTCCACAAAAATTTTAAAGGAACCCGATTCATAACGGTATACCGAGCTGTTCGCTTGTACAAAAAGTGTATCTTCACATGAAAACATCCACAACCCTTTCAACTCGGACGGCACTTTAATATTTTGTTCCATGTGTTTCTTACCGTTAACGTCAAGATAATATAAATTTGAGTCCTCATCAAAGTAATAAAGCTTTTTGTCATAAACGCAGTCGAAATTAATACTTTCTTTGCTTATTCTGTGGGCACTCCCGCCCGAAATTATATAGGTTCCTGATTTTTCACCTGTCTTTTCATGAAAATGAAAAAATATAGTATCGTTAATTTTCACAGCTCCGGACGATTGATTCGCCTCAGTATTGTTATAATAATTCTCAGCTTCGTTATTCTCTATTTTGGGTAAAAAATATCTATCAGTACTTGTAAAATAAAACCATACAGAAAACAACAAAACCGAAGCTATTGCAACACTTACAACAGATATTACTACACGCTTCTTTTTCATAATTTCACCTGCTCTTTACTACTAAAGTACCTATACTCACTTTGTTCATAGGGTCAATACCGTAAATCATTACACGGTATGCATCATTTGGAGATGGATACTTTCTTGCTTGTTTTAACCTATATTTAAACTCA
>CADCKD010000066.1 GCA_902801985.1 uncultured bacterium
TTGTTCTGCAAGGTCAAAGCGGGCATTGTTTGAACGAAGTGAGTTTGCCCGCTTGGGGCAGAACAATTACAATTTATTAGCAAGCGAAGTTCAGGTCGGAGGGCTTCTTTCGGGTCACTTTCTTTGCCCGAACAAAGAAAGTGACATTATGGAAGAATAATTTGTTACTTTGTGCTCGAATTATTCCTACGTTTATTTCTTAACAAACTTAACAATTTTGCTACGTATACAAGTATGTGATACTTTGTTATAAAGAGGGAGAAGTATGAAAAATATCGTAATATATACAAGCAAAAAGTCTTCTGAAATTGCAGAAGTTCTTTCTTCTATTGAAGATGCTAATATAAGATTAGAAGATGCGGAAAAGTTAAAAGATTATGAAACTTTAAATCCGGGGGTCGTAATAATTGAAGATGTTCCAAACGTTAAAGATGTTTTAGCCGTTACAAAGTTTAAATATCCGCTATTATTTATCGGTGAAGCGTTTAAAGGTGCGACAGTCAGAGCAATAGCGTTTGATTATGTGAAAACTCCTGTTGATAATCAAGAGCTTGTTGTCCGTACTAAAAATATGCTAAAAATCAAAGAATTGAGAGACAAAATTAAAACCGTTTCTACAACTGATGAATTAACCGGACTTCATAACAGAAAATATCTGTTAGAACGTATGGAACAAGAAATCTCCAGATCTAAACGTTATGGTAATGCTTTATCATTGTTATTATTTGATTTAGACTTTTTCAAAGTAGTAAATGACATATATGGCTACGAATGGGGAGATGTTTTATTAAAATCTATTGCTGATAAATTAAGACAAGTTATCAGAAAAGAAGATATTTTAACCCGTTATGGCGATGAAGAATTTGTTGTTGTACTTCCAAACACCAATGAAGATAATGCGTTTTTGTTTGCGGAAAGATTTAGAAAAGAAGTAGAGCGTATGGAATTTATTCCTGCCGGCGAAGAAGAAAAACATCCTATTACAATCTCAGGTGGGGTTTCAACATTCCCTTGCATTCCGGATGCGGAAGAAGATGCAAATACTATTATTCGCTATGCGGAACACGCTTTATATAACGCAAAAAAACGCGGCAAAAATAAAATCGTTCAATTCTCACAACTAAATTTGGGTGAGGGTTAAACGTAAATAGTTTCCTTTCTGAACACTTACATAGTGTAAATCTGGTTAATAGGCGGCATTCGTATCATAGCCGCCTTTTGTTTATTAATTATTGTATAGCTCTGAACTTAAGTATCTTTCTCCGCAATCAGGCAATATTGCGACAATTAATTTGCCGTTATTTTCCGGTCGTTTGGCAAGTTCTAATGCTGCAAATACATTCCCTCCACCTGAAAAACCCGAGAGTATACCTTCTTTTTGTGTTAAATTTCTTGCGGTATTGATGGCATCTTCATTTTTTACAGGAAAAATTTCATCAACTACATTTTCATCAAAGTTATCTGGTTTAAAATTCGCGCCTATTCCTTGAATTTTGTGAGCTCCGGCTTGTTTGCCCGCAAGAACTTGAGAAGAAAAAGGCTCTACTGCAACAATTTTGATATTTTTATTTAATTCTTTCAGCCTTTTACCAATACCGGAAATTGTTCCGCCCGTTCCGACTCCGGCAACGACTATATCTGCTTTGCCGTCTGTGTCTTCCCATATTTCATTTGCTGTTGTTAAGTAATGAGCTTTTGGGTTTGATGGATTATCAAATTGAGAGGGTATAAATGAATTCGAATATTTTTCATGCAGTTCTACTGCTTTATTAACAGCACCTTGCATTCCTTCAGAGCCGGGAGTTAGTACAAGTTCCGCTCCATAAGCTCCTAAAAGCATTCTGCGTTCTTTAGACATTGTTTCGGGCATAGTAAGTATAATTCTATATCCCCTGATAGCGCATATCATTGCAAGACCTATACCGGTGTTCCCGCTCGTAGGCTCGATAATTATTGTATCTTGGTTAATTTTTCCTTGTTTTTCAGCATCAATTAACATTTGAAACGCGGCTCTGTCTTTTATTGAATTTGCAGGATTAAAATATTCCAATTTTATTACGACATCTGCTTGGCTTGAATTTAGCTTATTTAGTTTTACAAGCGGAGTTTTTCCGATAAGTTCAGTTAAATCATTTGCAATTTTCATGTTCATTCCCTCATTTTTATTATTTTATACTAAGAATAAAAAATTATCCTCAACCAATATAACGAGCTGGGGTAAATATTGTTTACGTTTTTGCGTATATGTTCTCTATGTCCTTGCGAGCGGGGGTAAATATTATGGACAATCTTTTATCGACTCCCTGTCATTGCGAGCGGGGGTAAATGTTGTTTACAATTTTTGCGTGTCTGTTTCTCTGTCCTTGCGAGCGGGGGTAAATATTGTTTACAATTTTTGCGTGTCTGTTTCTCTGTCATTGCGAGCGAAGCGAAGCAATCCAGCTTTTTTAAATTATTTCATAATATAAATCATTCCAATTTGGATTATGTATTTCTATTAAATCAAGTTTTGCCTGCCTGTTCCCTGCTTTAAGCTGCTTTTCTCTTGCGATTGCAGAATTAATATCATTAGTTATTTCATAATAACCTAATTTATCAACATTATATTTTTGTGTAAAACCTTTAACTAATTTGTTTTTGTGCTGCCAAACTCTTTTAACTAAATCAGAAGTAACACCAACGTACAATGTTCCATTTTTTTT
>CADCKD010000067.1 GCA_902801985.1 uncultured bacterium
CGTCAATATCAGTTCCACGAGCTTGAGGTAATTGAAGCAACTCAATACATAAGGACATAAATAATGCTATCAAAACGATTTTTTTGACTGATATATTTCTCCAGAGAACTGATATAAAGAAGCCTATTGGGATAAAAATACATACGTTTCCAATTATATTTATAACAAAATAAATATAATTGTTGTATGTATTGATTTCATTGTATGTATCAAAAACCACTTTGCCCGGAATAAAATTGATTTCCCCAAAAATATTTTGATTGAGAATACAACTTGAAGTATTGCCAAATTCTATTTTGGGTATAAAGGTTTGAGAAGCTACACCAACACAATACATCACGAACAGAAACAGTCCCAGTTCATGAAGCCAATTCTTTTGTCTATGCTTTTTTAATATAAGTATAACAAATCTAATAATGCTGTATAAAGGTATGGAGCATACCATATAAGGGATTGAGTTTAAAATATAATCATAAATCATGTTTGCTTCTCCTTGATTTTTGTTTTATCCATTCCTTTACTATATCCTCATGTCTGCTAACAGAAAGGTTAATGCCTATAATGATTAAATCAATTAATGTAAAAACTCCTCCGCTTGCTATGAAAGGAATGTTTATATACATTTCCCCAAAGAACTTAAAATTACAAATTATGGATCCTAACAACTGAAATGTTATAATGAAGAAAGTAATCCACGCTGTTATTTTACCAATCTCAGTTTTTTGTTTACGTGCAACATTAGCCATAACTAACAGCAAACTGATAAAAACAACAAATATGCATCCTACTCCCAAATAACCATATTTTTGCAACAATATGATAAACGGATATTTTTCTAACATCAGTCTTTCTGTGGCTGATTCAATATTATAATCTTCTGTAGCATAAAAGCCAGCAGTACTAACAGAATCATTAATTTTTTGTTGAAAAAATGAATCATATGAGATTAAATTAGGCATTTTCAGATTAAAAAACAAAAATAGAAAACATAAGATAATTAGCGTTACAACAAACACAGCAACAGTCAAAAATGCGCAAGGAATCGATAATAAAAACCAATTATTTTTTATACCATAAAAAATAATTAACGCATAGATTGTCGATATTATCGCTATTGCGGGAACAGAGCTAATCAAAAAAGATAATAGAAATGGTGGAATCGTAAATATTGTAAATAGAATCAAACCATATGTCTTGTTGCTTTCTTTTAGGTATAATGCCACTAATGACAGTGAAATAGGAAATAATAGCAAGGTGTAGAATGTATAATTATATCCAATACAGTGTATACCATTCCTCGCTTCAAAAGCAAAAAGACAGGCAGAGAAAAAAAGGTGTACTGTGTAAATTGCTAAAGGATGACGAAGCAGAAAAGTATAATCGAAGAAATATAAAGCAACTGCTGCAAAACAACCAATCCCAATAGCAATAAAATTATTTTTGCTTAAAGTACCCTCTAACAAATAATGAATAATTACTCCTAATACAAGGAAGGCGGTCGTTAGTTCAATTAACAATATATTAATCTTAGGTCTATATGCACAATCTAATTCTTTACCTATTTTTTGAGGATCGCCCATGGATTTTATCGCTTCTTCCAGTGCTGGATCAGAGTCCATACCTTGATTAACATAAGCATCAAATTGATCCTGTATATGTTGTTCTAAATCCTGCGTAGCAATTTTTCTTGCACGCTTCCAGCGAATATTATTTTGAACTTCTTGGATATAAGCTTCTATAGAATGGGTAGGTTTCAAATTGCAGCTCCTTTCTCAACGAATAAAATTGAGTTAATCGCACTTGAATACTGTTCCCATTCTTTAGACTTTTCTGCTAAGTATGCTTTACCTTTTTCAGTAATATGATAGTATTTTCTTTTTTTCCCAGGTGTCTTACTGTTATTGTCACCCTCATAAGTATCTACATAATCTTTGACTTCAAGATTATGTAACAGGGGATAGAGTGAGCCGGCTGATAAACTAAAAACATTTTGAGATTGTTTTTCCAATTGTTCAATAATCTGATAGCCATACATATCTTGATTTTCGAGAAGTTTAAGTACAAGCATATCCACATTTCCGTATGTTAAAGTTTTATTTCCCATAAAGACCTCCTAATAATAAATATCGGATTTCGATATTTATTATATATCGAAATCCGATATTTGTCAAGATGCTATTTGAATGTTCATTTGAGATAGAAGTGAGGCATACATCATAAAGCTAACAAAGCAATCTTAGTCACAAGAGGGCACATAAAAAGTGCTTTTTGGCAATACTTTTAGATTTTTTACTTACTAAAAAATGTTTTTATGGTTTTGTTGGTTGTGTTAAGATCGAAAAAAATATATTTGGCAGAAAATACCCTTGACAAAACTCAAATCATAATCACTTTGTCGTTTGCAGCACGAATATGTGGACAGGCAAAAAGTTTGATTGCAACGAGGGAGCCTACTGGAAATTCAGAGCTTTGTCGGACAAGTTGTGCGAAGAACACAATCTTACCGTCATCAAAAATCCGTCGGGG
>CADCKD010000068.1 GCA_902801985.1 uncultured bacterium
ATATTCTATTTATTATATTGAAAGGAAAAATGTGATATACACTACAAGATATCATATAGAATACAATTATGAGCGAATTTAATAAACAGCATCATGGAAGATTAAACTTTAATGCCAATACATCAGATGAAGATGTACAAGGTTGTTTAACTTTCGGTGCTATTGTAAGTATTATTGCAACAGGATTTATGAGTTACTTTGGTGGAACTAATGAAATCATGTGGCTTTCAATTGTTGGTATCGTAATAGGAGTACTGAATATATTGGGTAGTGGAGTCGTCGGAATAGTTGCATCTACACTCATATTTGGTGTTATATTTGTTTTCGAAGATCGTTTTTTAGGTACAAATGGTTTCTTTATATGACTGCTTGGCAATGGAGCACACAATGTATTTTTTTTCGCTAGGATAATGCTTGTTTGTTGCTTTGAATTGCTAATAGTAAGGATTATAAACCGGAATCAGTCGGATTAAAAAATAGAAAATTTGATTTAAACTGTAACGTTTTGAATTAGGGGGTATGTAATTCGTTACATACCGCAAAACAAGATAAATCAGAAATATCAATATTCATGTCATTACAAAGCTTAGAAACAGATTGCTTAACAGGAACAACAGACCAATGACCATTAACTCGATTAGCTTTTATCTTTTTTAAAGATTGAACAAGATCCTTAAAAGAGATGCTTTTTGAACGACCAATATTCGCAATTTCTTCAATTGATTCGATAGTAATCATTAGACCTAAATGATTCAAAAACAACCAAGCTTCCTCAGTATAATTGTTTCGCATAAAAGAAGCCTCTTGATCTAAAGTGCAATCATTTGTTTTGAAAGCCTGTTCTATTATCTGACGCTGCTTAAAAATACTGTACACTTGAAAAGCATTCAAATCCTTTCTGTTAGTTTTTATTGTTATTGTACCCATTTCAGGAGATTTCTTTATTTCATCTTGAATATTGATTGGAACTAAAGAAGCCAACTCGGAATCCGATAATCTTCCTTTTCCATTATTACGACGCTTTTCTTCAACTTGTTTTTTATATGCAGTATTGACATTTTTCTTTTCTGTACGTTTTGTTAAATCACTCAATTCATTAGAATATAAGTGTGAATCAAAAAACAAGTGAATATTGTAATTTTCATTTTCTGTAAAAGAAATACTTTGTATACCTCTGCCATGATAAGAAAAAGCTTCTTCATATCCTCTTACATCAGGGATTTTATCTTTTACATACTTATTTCCTCTTTTCAAAGGAAGAATATAGAGCAGACCACATTTTTCTATATCCTCAATATCCCCCTGGGAAGAAAAAGCTTTGTCTGCGACAAGTGTACAATTATTCTCGTATGCTTCGGATTCATGAATAATATCATGAAATGCTACCGTATCCGGAGTGCTTCCAAGATATTGCTTGTAAAATGCCGGAGCTCCTGTATTTTCTCCAAGAGTAAACATGTACAGTACATTGATTTGAGGTTTGTATCGCATCTTGGAATCATATCCAAGTTCAGCATTTTCCATTGTTTTTGAAGCTGACAGTAATCTGTGTCCATCGCATAAAATAAAAGAATCACCTTGCATTATATCTTCTTGCATAAAGGCTCTTATGGACTCTCTCCGATGTCCTAAACGATTAAGAAAATCGCTGATTGAGCTTTTTGTCAGTGAAATATCCGGATAAATATACGATAGAATACTATCTTCGTAATGCAGCTGAAGTCTCCGAAAACGTGTGTCTTGCGTTAATCGTAATAATACTATTGTATAAATTATCTCCCAAATATCAGGAAAATGCTTTTTTAAACGTTCTCGTATTTTCTCTGTACGTTCATAAAAATAACGAGTTGCACCTGCTTCAACTACATCATTTTTTTGTTGTATATTTTCATTTCTTGTTTTTGTTTTTTTGGGAACAAACCCATTCTCAGTAATTGTTCCTAACATAGAACCTGATTTCGTTTTAGAACGTTTTAGTTCCTTATCATAATAGTTTATTTTTTCATAAAGATACCAATGTCCGTTGATGTGCTTGATTTCAGTATTCTTTGGCTTGTTAAAACTTTTCACAAAATCAGGTCTCTCGTATTTTAAATTTGACATGATATATACCCCCTACTTTTAGGTCGTATATATTATACCATATTTTTCTTACAATTGCAAGATATTATCTTTATTTGTTCCTTTTATTTACTTTAAACTGTACTTTTTTTCATTTTAATTCATTTGAATTTCAAATTTTTAGTCTTTATACCCCCTAATCGTTGAACGTTACAGATTAAATACTCCATGTATGTCAAACACATATTCAAAAGCATAAAACTAACTGTGTAAAATACAATTGATATATACATAAATCACTTGTAATATTGAAATAATAGAGCTATCTGAAATACCTTATTGAAAATTTCGCAAAATATGCTCTTTTACGAAAAACTTGATATAGTGATTTGCATGCTTGAATATTTCCTAATATGATAATATTATC
>CADCKD010000069.1:0-1575 GCA_902801985.1 uncultured bacterium
TCAAATTGACCGCACATATAATAGGCTCTCACCGTCTAACCTTAAACCTGACAACCGTATCATTCTAGTTAGTTAAAACATAAGCTGGTCACACAAAATCCGTAATTATTATCTATGTGATTTAGTTCACAATTTGACAAATAATTGTTTGACAATAAAAAATAGTTGATCGTTATTGTGTTATAATATATATGTGTATGTTAAAACTAATTAGGAAAATTCATATGGGATATGAAGATTTAAAAAAATGTAATTTTGATAATGGTGTCAATATCTGTGATGGCTTGCCTATAATCTATAGCACTCATTTACATTTAAGTTTAGAAAATTTACATAAAGTTCACGACAATAATATTTTTAGATTTACTATCGAAGATATGTTTGAATTGTCTCCATTTTCGTGTTTATGTTTTGGTGTGATCGAAAAAATTTCAAATAACAATGAAGGTCAAAGGTTTTTTGAAAATTATAGGGTACGTTGCAAGCCTTACCAAAAAGAAAATGTGATGATTACTTTAAATACAAATGACTATGTATATTTTAATAATGGGTCTGTCTTGCATCACATTGATTTTATTACTGTTGATAATTCTTTACGTGATCCTGAATACAGATGTTATAAGAATTTATCTAAAAAATTTTGGTGGAATAAAGTTCCTATTGAGAACAGAATTAAATTACCTCGAAAAATTCAGGGATAACAAATATGGCTAAAAATAATTTTCTTATTGAAACATTTATTACAGATAAAAATAAAAGTTTAGACACATACAAGAAAGGTTTGTTGTTAAGAACAAATCAGATTTTTACATGGGAAAATTTGCCTAAAGGTTTAAAAACATCTCAAATGGAATTTTTAGTACAGTCTACAGGTAAAATTTATATTATAGAAAATAGTGGTAAATTTTATCTTGTATCGGGTTCGGACTGTGGTAAACAAAACGCATACGGTGAATTTAGCGACATACAAGTAAATAACCCTTATATGACAACCTTAAACGGCATATATACAAAATCACAATTTATAGATGATGTTGAAACAAAAAATAAAATTTGTATTGAGTTAAAAAATAATTATTTGTCATTACCGATTATTGAACTATTATCACATTATGCAGTAATGATAACAGAATGTGAAATAACATTACGGTCATATATTATAAATAGTAGAAATATTTTCACTCTGGTAGCGGGTGATAATAAAGCAGTTAAAAATTGTGAGATGTTTTTAGAAAAGTTAAAAAATGGTGATTTAACTATTCTATCTGACAATTCATTCCTAGAAACAATTAAAATATTACCGTCTTCCGTATCAGGTGATTTAATTTATAAACTGTTGGAAGTATTACAGTATTTAAAAGCTAGTGCATTACATGAGGTTGGCATTAATGCGAACTATGATTTAAAGCGTACAATTACCACAAAAACAGAAAGCGACTTGAATTTAGACTATCTAATTCCGCTGGTCGATAATATGTACCGTTGTAGATTAGAATGTGTTAGTGAACTGAATAAACATTTTAATTTATCTATTGATTGTGATCTACATTCCACATGGTTGAATGAAAAATTAAA
>CADCKD010000069.1:1622-4047 GCA_902801985.1 uncultured bacterium
GAACAAACGATTAATGAGCATATTAAAGAAATTGTATGAAATGCGTGAACAGGTCGCTAATGATCAATTAGTCATTGATATAAACCCTGAAACTGTAAAGGACTCTAAAAATGAAGTTTGAAAATTTTTTTACAATGGAATTTAGCGATGATTTATATCATACAATACAACAACATGATTTATTAAATATCGACTCTACATCTTTTTATTTTTCAGTTTTATCTGTTGGAAAATGTAAAGAATGTTCGCCATTAGTTGATTTATGTATCGAGCAAAATAATACTTCTGTTTTACAAAATATTTGCGTTCAAAAAAATTTAGATCGGTGGTTAAAAATACATACTTCGCTAAATAAAAATTACACGGCATTTGATAATGAAATTGAATTATTGACATCTAATCAGCAAATAGATACAAATACGACAAATAATTTTGATATTTACGATAGTTTGAATAACTCGGTAAAAGTTGATAACAAAGAAAATTCTATTGTAGATAAAATTGAAAAAACAGATACTATACAAAAATCAAAAAGTAATATAAAAGATTTTAATCATGCTATAAAAAATTTTATAGATAGTACAGAATTTAATACAGATGATGTTATCGTTAATGACATCGTTAAAATTTTAACTTTAGATGTATATTAAGTGAGGTGAATTATGCAAGTTGCACAAATTTATAATTTAGTAAATACTGTTACTACTGAAATTACAGGTCAAGCCGATCTTGTAAAGGAAGATTTATCAAACATTGTAGACGTTGGTAAAACTGTATTAAGTAATACTGACGTTGATAATTACGTTCGTTCTTTAATGAATCGGATCGGTAAAACCATTTTTTCAGATCGTAAATATTCCGGTTTAGTTCCTAGTGTGCTAATTGATAGTTGGGAATTTGGCTCAATTATGCAGAAAATTGGAGCCGATATTCCTGACGCTGTAGAGAATGACTCTTGGAATTTACAGAACGGATCTGATTATTCTCCCGACGTTTTTTATAAGCCTACTGTTACTCAAAAATTATTTAATTCAAAAGTAACATTTGAAATTAATTTATCTTTTACAGATAAGCAAGTTCGTGAGAGTTTTGATAGTACCGATCAGTTAAACGCATTTTTGACTATGCTATATACTTCTGTTGAAAATTCCCTGACTTTAAAAATTGATAGTCTGATTTTAAGATGTATAAATAATTTAGCGTCTGAAACTATCAAGTCTGATTACGGTACAGCCGGATTAGATACTAAATCAGGAATTAAAGCTGTTAATCTTTTATATCTTTATAATCACACACATAGCACTAGTTTAACTGTTGACGATATTTTAGTTAATCCTGATTTTATCAAATTTGCGACATTGACCATTAATAATTACCGTGATAGGCTTGCAAGTTGTTCTACACTGTTTAATGTTGAGGGCAAAAAACGCTTTACACCTAAAGACAAACTTCACACTGTTTTACTATCTGACTTTGTCAATGCGTCTGATGTATATGTAATGGCAAATTCATATCATAATGAAAAGCTGGCATTACCTACAAGCGATCACGTTCCTTATTGGCAAGGCTCTGGAACTAATTATAATTTTGATAGTATTTCAAAAATTCATGTTAAAAATTCATCGGGTGATGATGTGGAAGTATCGGGCATTATCGGGGTAATGTTTGATCATGACTCACTAGCAGTATGCAATTCTGATAAAAGAGTTACAACAAATTACAACCCTAGAGGTGAGTTCTATACAAACTTCTATAAATTTGATTGTTCATACATCAATGACCTATCAGAAAACTTTGTTGTCTTCTTTGTAGCGTAATTTTCTAAATTGACATACACACATTATAAAGCATCTGAAAAATGATGCTTTTTTCTAACAAAAATGGAGTAATAATATGCTATTACAATTCACAACAATTCCAACAAATCGGCTTTTTAATAAAATCAATAATTCTGTTGAGTTTACAGATGTTGAAATTACTGTACAGAATTTTAATGATACAAACATCTTAATAACTATATCACCTGACACACCTGAACGTGTAAATTTTGAACAATACAATTATTGCTATATTCCAAAACTTAAACGATATTATTATGTTTCATGGGTAGGATTGCAGAAAGGTTTACATCTATATAATTTAGAATGTGATTATTTACAAACATTTAATAAAACAATTTATAACAATTTTGTATTTGTTTGTGGTTTGTCCATTTCGGGTAATATAAATGTTGTTAATATTTCAGATTGTACAGGTCAATGGTTCACACCTAAAGAAACGACAATTATAGATGTATTAAATTACACGCAACCTGAAAACGAGCCGCTATTAAGAAAATCAGATCTAGATCACATTAAAACAGAATTTAATCAAAATATCTATCTAAACGGTATTGACAACAATAATGGATAATGGTAGTATTTTA
>CADCKD010000070.1 GCA_902801985.1 uncultured bacterium
AAAAATCCCCAAAAATACAGCTATATCAATATGTTAGTGGATGGTTGGATACGGGTAAAAAATTTTCGGGTTTAATCAAAAAAAGTGCTTGCCTTTTCCTCCCTCTCAATATAGAAAAAATAGGGACAAAAAATTCGGTTTTGGAGGATGAATAGAATTGTTTAAAAATTAGTCGTGTTTGCGCATTACCAAGTGTGGTAACGATTCTGCGATTTTTGATAGGCTGTGAATAGTAACGTCCTACCATGATTTAAAACTACGTTTGACATGGTGCTTATTGAATATTTTTTGTTACCTATGTACAATGATGAAGTTATAGTACAGTAAATACGGTTATATATGCAGAATGGAAATCAAGTAAAGTCTACACCTCTTGTTACAGTGGTGATTCCATGCTTTAATCAAGGGGATTTTATTGAAGAGTGTATCAATTCTGTATTAAATCAAAGTTATCAAAGTATTGAAATTATTTGTGTTGATGACGCCTCTACTGATAACAGTAGAGAGCGAATAAGAAAATATACAGAACTGCCAAACTTCAAATTCATTGCAAATTCTCACAACCTTGGAGTTTGTGCTTCCCGTAATAACGCAATTCATGAAGCTAATGGTCTATACATCCTTCCCCTTGATGGTGACGACACGATTGAACCTACCTACATTGATGAAGCGGTTAGTGTAATATCATCAAACGAAGATATTGGAATAGTGTATTGTAAGGCAAGGTTTTTTGGCGGAATTAATCGGAATTGGGATTTGCCGGACTTTAATTTAGATGATTTTTTATTTGATAACTGTATTTTTTGTTCTGCATTATTTCGAAAATCTGATTTTTTAAAGGTTGGCGGTTATAAACCGTATATGGTTTACGGGCTTGAAGACTATGAATTATGGATGAGTTTTATTGAATTAGGGCTTAAACCGTATAGAATAGATAGAATTCTGTTCAATTACAGAAGAAAACATCAGATGTCGAGAACAGATAAGTTAGTTAGTTCTAGTAAATTACGAGATATGAAAAAGGAAATAATAACCCATCATTTACAGCTTTATCTCAATAATGAAAGCTTTGTTAAATATATAACTGAGTTATGTCCTCGATACCCTAAATACATCGAAAAATTGCTTAACGAAAATCTAAAGAAAACAAAAAAGATTAAGAAATATAAAAAATTGTTGCTAGTATCATATTTTATTTTTGGTTGTCTTTTGGCTGTTATGTGTTTTTTACTAAAAAATACTAACTGCTAACCTCAAGTATTTGTTTTAAATGAAAGGTAAGGTTTTATAGTATGGCGTTATTTATAACCTTAAAGAAAAATTCTACTGCGCTTTCGATTGCAACGTATATTGCTATTACAGTATTTTTATCGCTGTATGCTATAGAACGAACGACATTTTCAAGTGTTTATAATTTTAGTTACTTTTCGTCTGTTACAAAAATATTGCGATACTTTATTTTTAGTATTGGCTTGTTTGGGTGTTTTCTCTATGAAAGTAAACTGAAAACAGTATTGTGTACTGTGTTTTTTATTGTTTCTTATATTACACATAAATTCAGTGGTTCGTACTTTTTATTTGATCTGTTTTTTATTCCTATATTCCTTTCAAAAATAGTAGACTTTAATACGATAGTTAAAATTTTCTTCTATGTAATAGTAATAGCTGTTATTACAACAGTTTTTCTTGATATCTATGAAGTTCTGCCTCAGAAATCATTCGGAACAAGAGGCAAATTTGTAAGGTATAACTTGGGATTTGCTCACCCCAACTCTTTAGGGTTGATGCTTATGTTGTTGGGAATGCTTTTTGTTCTTAAAGTAAAAAAATTGACTTTTGATCATCTGTTGGTTCCTATTTTATTGGGTATTATCTGCATAGTTGTTCCAAATTCATATACCTCTGCGTATGCGTTGTTTATGCTTGCGTTTGTACTATGTTTAATAATTAGGTTTCAAAACTGTAATTTAACTATAGCCACTCAAAGAATATTATTTGTAACTTTAATCGTTATTTTTATAAGCATAATTGTATCGGTATATTTTTTATCATTTTCGGATTATTTTAAGGATTACCTGCATAAACTTCCTGAGACTTTACATTGTAGATTTCGTTTCGGTGCGGAAGCCTACATTAAATACGGTCTTTCAATATTCGGACAACCGTATTCTCCTAAAGATACATACCCAGGATATTTTATCGTAGATAGTACGTTATTTTATTTGCCGGTTTTTATAGGAATTGTTCCTTCAATTATTTATATGTTGCTAGTAAGCAGAGCTGTATGGCTGTCTATAAAATGTAATAACTTTGTTTTACTTGTCGTTCAGTTTTTAATATTTATATACAGTATCTCAGAGTAT
>CADCKD010000071.1:0-2207 GCA_902801985.1 uncultured bacterium
ATGGATAATAAAACGGAAGGTTTTTCCTGCTGAGCCGACGGCTGCATTGATATTGTCTTCAAGTTCTTTCAGCAATATTTGAAACTGCTCTGAATTATCGGCCGTTGAATTTCTGTTTTCCGTTACAAGCTTCTGCAGTTCTTGGAAAAAAGGTTGTGTTTTTATAGCTGACAGACTGTTGCGGATTGACTCGTAATCAGGTGAAGTATCAAAAATCAGCTCCGCAGTTTCTGCTAGATAATCAGGAAAATCGGTCCAGGAACTGGATCTGGTACCGCAAATCATTATTTTATCAATCTGGACATTGTGATAATGCTGAATGTAATACAGGAATGCAGTGGCGCCGTATTTGCAGGAAACCGTCTGATTCAGTTCTGAGTAATGATAACCGGAAAGGTTATATTTTCCTGCTCCAAGGAAGGAAATAAGAAGGTTTGACGAGGATTCTCCAAGAATTGTATTTAGCATATATATAATCCAAATGTTCAGTCAATGAAATGTAAGTACGTTATTTATATTATAACAATGTAGAACAAATTAGTGTGTGCCTTTGACCAAAGCTTTGATATTTATATTTGTTGATGATATTAGTCACATTTTGAATAATCACAAATAATCTTTAACTGATTTAGTGTAATATTATGTCTATACTAATCAGGTTTTTGAATCCCCAACTCGGACTAACTTAACAAAAATTTGAATGATTTTAAACGTAGCTGCTGATTAACCTCAAATTCCATCTGAAATTTTATCTCAACCTACGTTATTACGGAAAAACGCTAAGAAATAAGTAGATAGTAATGAACAAAAAAGATGAACTATTAAATGAATTACAGAATCACCGAAAAGAGTTGTTAAAAATTTTTGATGAACCGGCAACAGCCGGGTACAAAAATATCGTTCAAGATTTGTACGCAGAAAATGCTCACTTTGTTTTCGAACTAATTCAAAATGCTGAAGATGCCGGAGCTACGAGTGTAACTTTTATACTTACGGATAAAGGTGTTTTTTTTCTTCATAATGGAGCAAGAGATTTTACTGTAACATCTGCATCTAACGAAAAACTGGATACAAAAAACGGAACTCTTGGTGATTTAAATTCTATTTTATCAGTAGGAAACTCAAATAAAAAATTTGAGGGAAATAAAATCGGTAAGTTTGGTTGTGGGTTTAAATCAGTTTTCTGTTATACCGATACTCCTGTTTTAATCAATAAAGATCTTAAAATTAAAATTATTGATCATATCTATTTCGAAAGATGTCCTGAATCAGAAGTTAATGAGTATAACACCAGCATTCTTAGTGAAGCGCAGAAAGCTTCTGTGAATCTTAATCTCGAAAAAGACGGATCAACAATCATATATCTCCCGTTTAACAAGGTTAACTCTGTCAATAATATTAATAATTTTTATGCAGATGTTGGAAATAGACTCCAGGGGTTAACAGCACCACTGCTGTTTATGGAAAATATAAGTGACATTAAAATTATCATAAACGGATCATGTCAAAGGTATCACAAAGAAGAATCCCAGGTTCCTATTAATTCTGATATCGAACTTCACAAAATAGTACATTATGATCCGGATAACGTATTTTATTTTTGGAAATTTTCAAGAAGCGACAAGGAATTAAAAAAATATTCCGTATTATTCAAATCAAGTGAAAACTGGAATACCCTGCAGTTTATAAAAGATGATTCAAAATTCAGCAATATCTATTGCTATTTTGCAACTAACGTTCCTTATTCAGGTTATATTATCCACGGTTCATTTCAATTAACACCTTCAAGAGAACAAATAAAAGAAATACCTAGAAATGAAACTTTAAAAGCTCATTTAGAGCAACTGGCTGTAGATTCCATTCCTGTTTTAAGACAGCAGAATGCCTATCAGGATGAAATTATAGACTTCATTGAACGTTTCGCATCAAAACAAAATCAGTTGGATTCATTCCTTAATTATGCGGAAACAGAAGAATTACTTCCCTGTGGATTAGGTGGTTATTCAAAACTGAAAAATGCAAGATTTTTCAATACCTCTCTGCAATCAGTGTTCAGTCAGTCTGATATTCGAAAATTGTTCGAAGATGGTGCAATTAATTTAATTTTTAAAACAATATCCTCCCAACAATATAAAGAGAAATTAAAAGGAATCAGCGAATTCAAAGATATAATAATAACAAATGATAAAATAGCTCATCAAATATCA
>CADCKD010000071.1:2271-2885 GCA_902801985.1 uncultured bacterium
GCAGAATTCTAAAGGAATGGTTCGATGAATTTTGCTGGAAGGATGAAATTCATTTTCTGATAAAAAAAGTTGAAATTGATTCGTTAGATCCAGATTTGTTTCTGTTAAAACTTATGAACCTGCTTAACAATAATGATGGCAATACCATTCCTTCAGAAATAAAGCAGATCAGTTTTATAAAAAGCAAAGACGGTACATACAGAAAGCCTGATGAAATTTTGTATACTGACGATGAACTTTGGCTATCTTTATGTGTACCTAGAATCTTGATTGATAAAGCATACTATGTGCAACTTTTAGAGAAACATCATATTGATATTGAACTGTTTAATATATTTATCTCTAAGATAACCTCCGGTAGTTCAACTAAAGCTAAGCTCAACTGTTTTATAGATGGAGTCATTCAATGTTTCATTGATAAACAGTTATCTGAGGATGATTTGTTTGCAAAGCTTTTTACGTTAATCTCATCTGATATTCAATTTGATGATGATGATAAAAAAACACTGAAACAAAAATTTAAAGAAATTAAATTCATAAGAACAAAGGATAACTCCTACCAAAAACCATCTGGCAAAATTGTCTATATTGATGATAATTTTTGGAATGAAATC
>CADCKD010000072.1 GCA_902801985.1 uncultured bacterium
ACATTGTCAAGTAGTCCTTCTTTTTCCATGAAGGCAATGTAATACGGTTATCTGAAGGAATTATTTTTTTCAGGTAATCTTCGGTTTGTTCCCTACTGATCTTATCAATCGAATTGTTATTATAAGCAGGCTTAATGTTATTATAAAACATTGTCTGCAATTCAGGCGAAAGATATTTCAAATTTGCTGTCACCATTACAATAATATTAGGAATCATAAGATATTTGTGAATACTCTCCAATAACTCCGCGTGATTGCCTGAAGACATATCAACATCATCTATACAAACAATAAAATATGAATTTTCGTTATTAATAAAGCAGTAATCAGCACAACTTTTAATAAAGCCACGAAACTCTTTTCCAAAAGATAATCTTTTGGATGTTATGCTAAAATAATTGGATGCGTCGCTTTTTTCCGACAACACGCCTATTCCCGTAATATAACTATTAAAAAGCTCATTCGCCCTATCATAAAGCGAACGAACAGATGTCGTTTTCCTTTCGTTATTATCCCTGCAACAAGCTGAAGAACGCAATTCAATCTCAAGATAACTTATAATTTCTGAAAGCACAGCAGGTATGATGTTAACGTTCTTATCAAGGGTTGATGCGTCAATATTAGCCAATGTTTTAAATTCAACCTTTCCACACCCTTTGTATGAAGCAAAATCAAACAAATGTGATGAAAGAAATTTGGCAAACGAATACATTGCGGAAGTTTTTCCTGTTCCGCGTCTTCCTACAAACGCAATAATATTCTGCACATCATACTGACCATCGTTTTTACTATTCGTATTTTGGCTGACAATCATTGCAACTTGTTCTAAGGCTTGATTATAAACATTCCTGAAAAAAGATTTCTCGACTAGGTCAATAGCTTTTTTATACCCAATAACATAATCTTCCTCAGAATCGTTTTGAACTAAATCATCTTTTTGAACACTTCTGTTTTTTAAATCCTTAAATTCTATTACAAGTGTTTCTGAATTGTCTTCAAGCTTTTTTGCCATATTCACCAAAACCCTTCAAATCAAATTATCTTATACAAGCAATAGTCTTTAAAGGTTCATCCTCTTTTGTTTTTAACTGTTCCAACAAAACAGTTTGATTCCTTCTTCCAAGAACCGCTTGTCTCCTATTTACTCTTCTATTAAACTCAGCATTACCTTGTCTCATTCTTCTCGCTGAACTTAAAGGTTTAGCCTTCGCTATATTAACCATTTTAAAGATACCTCACAAAAATTTTTTATAACAAAACCGATAGACACCCTCAAAAAAGAGAACACCTACCGGCAAAATTCACCTATACAAAGCGAACTTTGACCTTTGTAAACATTGTTACTCACGAGTGAAAAAGTCCACTTAAAACACCATCTTTTAGTTTTACCAAAAGAAGATGGATTTAAATTATTATCAATAATAATAAATTTTCCCAAATTACTCAATAAACGCATTAAAAGCTCTCCCAGAACAATCTGCGAACTAAATGTTATTAATCCAACAAACACACAAGACCCTATTATTATTTTACAAAAATTAAAAGCAAATGTCAATATTATTTTATGCAAAAATTAATCAAATATTGCAAGAATACTCACTATCAGATGTTGGCGTCTTCCTATTTTTACACCTCGTCGCCAAGGCACTATCTTCGGCACCACTGAGCTTAACTTCTGTGTTCGGTATGGGAACAGGTGGACCCTCAGCGTCATCAACACCAACTGTTGATAGTGAGTATTCTTTTTGGCTCCCCCAACTGGGCTCGAACCAGTGACATCATGATTAACAGTCATGCGCTCTACCGACTGAGCTATGGAGGATCATATAATTGAGTAGTTTTATCGGTTTTTGCTACTCAAATTTTTGAGTAAATTTTGTGCAATTTCGGGGATGGTTGATTTTTATCAACCAAACGCCGACATTGCACGTAGTGCAATGGAGGCGCGAAATTTTTTGTAAAATTCACTCTGATTTTTTCCTCTAAAATCCAGTCTAATGTCAGGTACTTAAATGTACGTAGCCACTACCGACTGAGCTATGGAGGATCATATAATTGAGTAGTTT
>CADCKD010000073.1 GCA_902801985.1 uncultured bacterium
AGGAATAAGCTTTGATAAAAGGTCTTCTATGATATTTAAATTTCTCTTCGTGATAAGTATAATTATTAATATGGTACTGAGAAAGAAGTTGACGGCGTAGTTCTAAATGATAAGTGCAAGTCGCTTTCTTAAAATGTTGAGGAATTCATCGATAACAAGTCTTCTCTTGTTGACTGGCTCATCAATCAGAATGTGCGTAATCAGTTAAAACTTGATATCAAGATTTTTTTTGATTCAGAACGGATATCCGCCACTGTACAGTCCCGAAGTGTTCACAAAAGTTATGGTGCTGGTAGAAAACTTTGAAGAGTATTCTGAAACAACTCTTGAAAGCAAGCTTGTTCCCTTTACTTTATTCTGTTCCTGCACAACGACCTCTGATGGTTGCAGAGGATAATGCTCTTATGGTACGGAAAACGATTAAGCAAGGTGTTTAAATGTCAATTAGCAAAATAAAAAGTATATTTGAAAATGTAGCAACCTGCGAAGCTTGGTCGTTACAACTTCTTCAAATCAAGAATTCAAAGAGAAATGGAACTACATATTGTGGGCGAGAAATTACATTATCTCCAGAAGGTACTCTTACGAATTTTTTGTCTGAGATATCTGATAGATATTGCTCTCAAGAGCGTAACTGATTATGACGGATCTACTGTTGATAAAACGATTTATAAGTTAACTAATGGCAATGAATTGATTTCAACAGAATATCTAGCTTTAATTAAAGCAATTGGAAATCCTGATTCTGAGGTTGACCCTCTTGAGTTTTCTGCACAAGCATATATTCTTAAAGGTGTGGTTTCCATTAATGGAAAAGAATTAACTGTAAAATTGGTTTCAATGCAAAATCCTGTTACATCATTAAAGCACAAGTTTTGGCGTGCTAATGGAACATTTAAAGAAATTTCTGACAAGGTCATCTCTCTGAGAACTGCCATTGATGTCGTGATTGTTGATGAAACTATTTATATGCTCACACTTGCAGGAGAGAATTTATTTGACATGGAAAGAGCATATAAGTCTGTTTGCAAAAAACAAATCAGTTATATCATAAATTCAAACATAATCAATGATGCTAAAGTATTTGACAGTGTTGCAAGCTGTGGTCACAATCCGAGAAAATTTGTTTCATTTAATGAATCACATTTGCAAAAGCTGAAGAATGCCAATAACAGAAAGAAAATGAGCAAGAAATTCAACATTCCTCTTGACGGAGACAAATTTGATATGAGTCAGCCGGGAACAGCTGATAAACTTGTTAAGTTATTGTGTGACAGAGGCATGATTGACCCATTCGATGATAATCCTATGGAAGTATCAAGTTCAAAAAAATGGGAATAAGGAGTATGATAAATGTCTAAACTTGTTATATTTTGCCTTTACTTCACCTCATTTCTTCCATTATGGATTTCAATTCTTTTCATTGATATTAAAAGCTACCTTGAGAACACTGGAAATCTATGGACAGAGAGAATAAGTATTTTCATTATATTATTAGCTGGTTTTATCTCCCTAGTATTATTGCCATTTGTATTTACAGCTAATTCAATAGAAGGAAGCACAAAGGTCATGATAAAGGATGCTAGAGATGATAAAACAATAACATCTGAATATCTATTGTCATATATACTTCCTTTGTTTGCTTTCGATTTTACAAAGTGGGATCAGGTAGTATTATTTCTCGTTTTTTTTGTAACATTATTATTTTTGCGTATTCGACATAACCACTTCAATGCCAATATATTGTTAGAAATCCTAAATTACAGGATATTCACTTGCGAACTTGAGGATGAAGATAAAAATGTTATTATACGGAATATAATTAGTCGTAGAACGCTGAACACACATAAGGGAGAATTCATATATCTAAAATCGCTAAATAATGAAATCAAGCTGGATATAAGAGTGAAAAAACGTGTAAACCCAATTACGTCTGATATCATTTTATGACATATTTGGAGTTTTATATGGCAAAAATCAAACATAATCCAGCAGCATAAAGATTGCAGCCCCTATCCTATATAATTACGATGCAAATAATGCAAAGGATATAAATGAATTATTAAAAGAGGTATTTGTACCTTTATTTGAAAGATGCTGAAATGGATTCACACCTAAAATTAAAAACTCACAAGATCAAAAAGAAACAGAAAAAAGAATCGGTGAACGAACTTAAGATCTATCCACTTTCGCAATTCAACTTCGAGCCTGGTTATAGCTACAATATGCACTACGATTAGTAAACATAACCTATATTTTTCTAAAAAATCTGAAAAAATTTTATCTTACACAATCTGCCGTCACAAAGCAGTCCAATTCATTAATATTAAAGACAAAAGCCCTTGTTCAAAACCTGTATTAATGAATTTTGCCTCCATTTTACTGAACTTAACGCTATATTAATTCAAATAATTTTGTTGTATCATTACCATGATAAC
>CADCKD010000074.1 GCA_902801985.1 uncultured bacterium
TATCTTGGCCAAGACCAATATATATTCCTTTAGTCCCGGATGGCTTGACTTCATAGTGGTTATATAAAGGTCCTTGTATAATAAAAATAATAGCCAAGCAAGCTAAGCTAGAATATAACAACTTAATATTTCTTAGAAGTAACGGTATTAAGCATATGAGGATCAACCAAAAAGTAACTATTCCATTTTTTCTGAACAGGTATACTCCTGCAAGAGCAATTATAAACTCTAAATATATGAAAAACTTTTTTTTATATAATTCTTTGTCAATTGTCAATTTAGAAATGATTACAAATGACCACAAAAGTGACATTGTATAAGGAATATCTTTCCATATTGTATTAATTTGTAGATAATTTGCAGGGCTAAAACCGATAAATATACATATACCAATTAAAAAATATTCATTTATTTTTTTTGAACGTAAGTATACTAATAGTTCAACTATGACATATATATACATAGTCCATTGGAATAAAATCATAGCATACGTTGAATCCCATACCTGTTCTATTTTCCTTGTCAGCAAACTATAAAAGAACGAATGCCAATCAAACATTCCATGTATATTCTTTGCATTTATTACCATAGTAGCATAAGTATCAGGGGATGAAATTCCAGGATTAAATGCAATTAGAGCAAGAGCAGTTGGAACTAATAAAATGGAAATTAAAACGAATACAAATTTTCCTGTTGATATTTTTCTTTCACACTTACATATAATAGATTTTGCCTTATGAATGTAATAAATAACACTGTTGATAATAGGAACAAAAAAAATAATGGCTAATGCATAAATTATGATTTGTTTTAATTTTATCTCATTGTCTAAAGGAAAAATAAATGATCTATGTCCAACTAGAGAAAAAGCAGCGTAAGCATATAATACAAATAAGCTTATTTTTTTTAATTTTGTATTAAATTGTTCATTAATGAATTGATATATCTTTGTTCTATTTTTCAGTGATACAAGTAAAATGATCAATAAGATTGCTTTGTTTCCTGAACTTAAGATTAGTCCGCTATGTTCAAATAGAACAAGGGCAAAGATCGTTTCCAATATTACCCAAATGTCTAACATATAATTTATTTCATATTTTGTTTTAAAAAACGATTTAATTACATTTAACAAATAATTAGTACTCATTTTAAGCTTTCCAAGAAATCATAACTACACCAATAGCAACCAAAACGACTCCAATTATCTTGGTTGTTGTAAAAGATTCCCCAAACAGAATTACCGAAAGAACGGCTACCATCGAAATAGCCCCGCAGGTTAGTACCGGATGCGTACAGAGGCAGTCGCTGCAGAGTGAGAGCATACAACACAAAAGCAATTCCGTAGAGCAAAAGACCTGCCCAAAGGGGAATATTAAGGATAATTGATAACGGCTCGGAAATAGAGACTTTTCTCTCAGGCATCATTGCGTACTTGATAAGTACACTTGCTGCAGCATTTGAAACTATACCAAATACAACTAACAGGAAAGTGATCATTCTTCCTCCAAATTGTATTTTCCGAGTGCGGCCTTAAACAGAACCTTTAAGAGTTCAATATTTCCTTTAAAGGAACTGATTTTTGTCGGGACTTCCCCTTTGGGATAACTTCTTTTACTTGGCATTTCTAAACATTTAAATCCAAGCTTTGGTCCGATATAAGAGAGATAGGCAAGTAATTCATAACAGGAGAACACTTCTCTAAAGATCGCAACTTTGCTGTCAAACAGAAAGTTCGCAGAATATGCTCGGAAACCCTGTGTGGTATCAGTCCAGTGAAAACCTGAGGCTAAGCTTAAGATCGGAGCATGAATAAAGCGGATTGCCAAATCACGACTCATCGGTGTATTAACAGCGGTTCCTCCCTTTATAAAACGGGAAGCCTGAATAAAGTCATATCCTTCATCAATTTTCTTTATAAAATCAGGAATAGGGGCAGGATCATCCTTGTTGTTGCCATCAATGGTAACTATGCCTCTATATCCGAGTTTTTGGGCATAGTCATAGGCGCATAGTAACTGTGCACTCAGCTTTCCTTTAGCTGTTTTTAACAGAAGTGAGTGTACATGTCGTGTTTTAAGATAACTTTCATCAAGTGAACCGTCAGTAGTACCTCCGTCAACAATAATAATGTCAACGGTATTATGTAATCCAAGTTCAACGATTCTGTCTAAAAGCGCATGAATCCTTTCTCCCTCATTTATTACAGGGATAACCAGACAGCACTCTTGGAGTTTCTCATGTGCAGAGAACAAGATATTATAAGATGGAATATATTTCTTGTATTCCCTATTAACATTCTGA